>NZ_JACRSO010000002.1:0-300000 GCF_014384745.1 Luoshenia tenuis | reverse complement strand
TGCGTGCGCTTTTACAGGAGCCTGACGTGCAGGCGGCGCACGTTTCGTAGCGGCAACGAGATATTTGGATATTGCCCAGGGATGGGGATGGGAGGCAAAGAGCGTTGGACGATTTTATCGCAAGGATCGAAAAGATTTATCCGCCAGAGCAGGTGGAAACATTAAAGCAGGTGTATGCCTTTGCGCAGGACGCCCATAAAGATCAGCGGCGCGCCTCGGGCGAGCCGTATATCGTCCATCCCTTATCGGTCGCCAACATCCTGCTGGACCTGGGGATGGATGTAGACGCGATCTCCGCAGGGCTTTTGCACGATGTGATCGAGGATACGCAATACGAGTACGAGGATATCGCCCAGCGCTTTGGCAATACCGTAGCCATGCTGGTGGAGGGCGTGAGCAAGCTTGACAAGCTCAACTTCCACAGCCGTCAGGTGATGCAGGCAGAGAACCTGCGTAAGATGCTGCTGGCCATGAGCAAGGATATCCGCATCATCCTCATCAAGCTGGCCGACCGGCTGCATAACATGCGCACCCTGGGCTTTAAGCGGGAGGAAAAACAGCAGCAGACCGCCAATGAGACGCTGGAGATCTACGCGCCGCTGGCCGGGCGGCTGGGGATCTTCCGCATCAAATGGGAGCTGGAGGATCTTTGCCTTTTTTACCTGGATCATGATGCGTATGAAGAGATCAGCCAAAAGGTGGCTATGAAGCGCCAGGAGCGGGAGGAGAGCGTCAGCCGCGTCATCGCGGAGGTGGAAGCGCGGGTCAAGCAGCTGGGTATCCATGCGGAGATTAACGGCCGGCCCAAGCATTTTTACAGCATCTATAAAAAGATGAAAAACCAGAACAAGCCCTTTGACCAGATCTTCGACCTGACGGCCATCCGCGTGATCGTGGATACGATACAGGACTGCTATACGGTGCTGGGCACGGTGCACACGCTTTATAAGCCCATCCCAGGGCGGTTTAAGGATTATATTGCCACCCCCAAGCCCAACATGTACCAGTCCCTGCACTCCACCCTGATCGACAGCCATGGCGTGCCCTTTGAGATTCAGATCAGGACCTTTGAGATGCACCGCGCGGCGGAATACGGCATTGCCGCCCATTGGAAATATAAAGAGGGACGCAGCGATTCTAACGATTTGGACGAGAAGCTGGCCTGGCTAAGGCGGCTGCTGGATTGGCAAAAGGATATGGCGGACGCCTCTGAGTTTATCGATACATTTAAGATCGACCTATTTAACGACGAGGTGTTCTGCTTTACTCCTAAGGGGGACGTGATCAACCTGCCCAAGGAGGCAACGCCGCTGGACTTTGCCTATTACATCCACAGCGCTGTGGGCAACCGCTGCACCGGCGCGCGGGTCAACGGGCGGATCGTGCCGCTGGATTACGCCATCAAAACCGGGGACGTGGTGGAGATCATCACCTCGGCTTCCTCGCATGGCCCCAGCCGGGATTGGCTCAAGATCGCCAAGACCTCGCAGGCCCGCAGCAAGATACGGCAGTGGTTCAAAAAAGAATTTAAGGATGAAAATATCGTACACGGGCGCGACATGCTGGACAAAGAAGCCAAGCGCCTGGGCTATACCCTGGGGCAGCTGGAGCGTAAAGAGGCGGTGGAGGCCGCGCTGCAAAAGTTCAGCCTCAATTCCCTAGAGGATATGTATGCCGCCGTGGGCTTTGGCGGCTTGACCACCAACCAGGTGCTGACCCGGCTGATCGCTGAATATAAACAGGCCCATAAGGAAGAGCGCATCGCCGCCCAGGTAGCCGCCGCGGAGAAGGAGGGGCAGCAATCGTCCCAAAGCGGGGGCGCAAAGCAGCCGCAGGCCGAGCGGCTAAAGGACAGCCACGGCGTGATCGTCAAAGGCGAGGCGGATATGCTGGTGCGCTTTGCCCAGTGCTGCAACCCGGTGCCGGGGGACGATATCGTGGGCTATATCACCCGCGGGCGGGGCGTCTCCATCCACCGGACGGACTGCACCAACGTGGCCAGCTTTTACGGCGAGCCCGAGCGGTTGGTAGAAGTCTCCTGGGCAGATAGCCCCAAGGTGAGCGGCTACCATGCCGAGGTACAGATCATCTCAGCCGACCGGCCGCGCCTGCTGGCGGATGTGACCAACGCTATCTCAGATATGAAGATGCAGATCGTGGCCATCAACGCCCACATGAGCAAAAACCAGACCACCATGATCAATATTACGGTGGAGATCACCGATACCGAGCAGCTTGAGAAGATGCTCAAACAACTGCGCAAGATTCCGGAAGTGCTGGAGGCCTTCCGCACCAGCGCCTAGAGGAGGGAGCGTATGCGAGCGGTAATTCAACGAGTGGCCCGGGCCAAGGTGGAAACCGGCGGGCAGACCTTAGGCGCCATCGGCAAGGGGCTGATGATCCTGCTGGGCGTGGAAAAAGGGGACACTCTGAAGGATGGGGAATACCTTTGCGATAAGATCGCTAACCTGCGCATTTTTGAGGACGAGGCGGAAAAGATGAACCTTTCGCTGCTGGATATCGGCGGCGAGGCGCTGATGATCTCTCAATTTACCCTATTGGGGGATGCGCGCCATGGCCGGCGGCCCGGCTTTACGGATGCCGAACTGCCGGAAAAGGCCGAGCCGCTGTACGAGGCCGCGCTCCTGCGCTTGGCGGGATACGGCCTGCGCGTGCAAAAAGGGCGCTTTGGGGCGGATATGCAGGTGGAACTGGTGAACGACGGGCCGGTGACTTTGCTGCTGGATTCCAAAAAGAAATTTTAAGGGGCGTGCAATATGCTGATCGAACGGATGGCCACGGGGCCCTTTGGCGTTAACACCTATCTGCTGGTTGAAAACGGCGCTTGTGCCGTGATCGACCCCGGCGGAGAAGGCCAGCGCGTTGCCGCGCGGGCGGCGCTGCTGGGTGCACAGGTGGAGATGATCCTCATCACTCATATGCATTTTGACCATATCGGCGGGGTGGATGAACTGGCGGCGGCGACAAAGGCCGCCGTTTATGCGCCGCTGGGGGAGCTGGAGGCTGGGCCGGATCCGGCTAAGAACCTGTCCGCCGGCATGGGGATCGCTCCGGTTTTTATGCGCACAGCGCCGGAAGGCCTGAAAGGCGGGCAGACGCTGTACCTTGCGGGGCAGCCGGTTAAGGTGCTTTCTACCCCCGGCCATTCGCCCGATGGGTTGAGTTTTTATATTGACGGGGCCGTCTTTACCGGAGATGCGCTGATGGCGGGCAGCATTGGCCGCACGGATTTTCCAGGCGGGGATATGCAAAAACTGCTATCGGGTATCCAAAAAGAGCTGCTGACCCTGCCGGAGGAGACCAAGGTTTATCCCGGGCACATGCAGGAGAGCACGATCGGCCGGGAGAAAAGGACCAATCCATTTTTACAAGGGGAAGACCTATGGGATCTATAACGCTTAAGATGCAGCACCCCGCCCTTTATAGCGAAGCGGGGGACGTGGTGCGCCTTTTTTACGGGGACACGCCGCTGACGCTTTATAGGGAGGGCGACATGGAACCCGAAGCGGACGTGATGATCGTCCAGCGCGCGCGGCGTGAGGGGGAGGGCTATCTGCACGAGGCCGTGCTGACAGGCCCGGACAGGGCGCCGCTTACCGCCGCCTATTGCCAGCAGGAGATGGGGGAGGGCACGCTGGAGCAAAAGCGGTATTTTAAGTACGGCGTCAAGATCGTCCTCTACCACCTGTTGACTCAGGCCACCGGCAAAGCGATGCCCTGGGGCTCGCTCACCGGCATACGGCCCACCAAGCTGGCGTATGAGCTGCTCGCGCAGGGGCGCTCTGTGCAGCAGGCGGCCCAATACCTGAAGGATACCTTTGATGTGAGCCGGGAAAAGGCGGACCTGCTTTTCCAGATTTTAAAGGCGCAGCAGGGCATCGTGTGCCACGAATCCTTCCGTCAGCTGGACGTGTATGTGGGCATCCCCTTTTGCCCGTCCCGCTGCACTTACTGCTCGTTTGCGGCCTGCGACATCCGCAAAAACCGCAAGTGGGTGGAACCTTACCTTGCGGCGCTGCACCACGAGATCAAGGTGTGCGGGCAGATGGCCCGGCAGGCCGGCTGGCAGGTACGCGCCGTATATTTAGGCGGGGGCACGCCCACGGCTATTTCCGCACAGCAGCTATGCGCGCTGCTGGAGGCGGTCAACCTGGCCTTCCCCGGCGCGGCGGAGGTGACGGTGGAAGCCGGCCGTCCGGATTCCATCGATCGGGATAAGCTGCGCGCCCTGCGGGATGCGGGCGTTAGCAGGGTCAGCATCAATCCCCAGACGATGAATGGGGAAACGCTGATGCGCATGGGGCGCACCCACACCCCGGAGCAGATCGTCCAGGCCTTTGCGCTGGCCCGGGAAGCGGGTTTTGAAGCCATCAATATGGATCTGATTGCCGGGCTGCCGGGAGAGAGCGCGCAGGATATGGCGCGGACGCTGCGCCAGATCGCGGCCCTTGCGCCGGATAACCTGACGGTGCACACCCTGGCTATGAAGCGGGCCAGCAAGCTCAAGGAGGAAAAGGGGCGCTACAGCCTGCCCAGCGGCGAAGAGGTCTTAAAAATGCTGGAGGCGGCGCGGGCGGCCGCTGCCGAATGGGGCATGGAGCCCTATTACCTCTACCGGCAAAAGTACATGACGGGCAACTTTGAAAATATCGGCTACAGCCTGCCGGGCAAGGCCTGTATTTATAATATCGACATCATGGAGGAGACCCACTCCATTTTGGCGTTGGGCGCGGGCGGTATCAGCAAATGGGTATATCCTGCGGAGAACCGGCTGGAGCGCACACCCAATGTGAAGAATATCGAGCAGTATATCGCCCGGGTAGACGAGATGATCGCCCGAAAGGAACCCAGATTGTGCGGGACGCTGCTTGACAGGCCAGAGACTGTCATTGTATAATGATAAAGTCTTATAAAGCATATAAGCGCGAAAAGACAATGAAGGGGAGAGTATTTCGGGATACGGGCCTGTAAGGGAGCGAAGATCGCCGACTGTAAGTTTTCGCCAGGCCCCCCGGGAGAATGACACCCCGGAGTCGGTTAGCTGAAAAAGCATAGTAGGCTAAAACGCCTGGCCCGCGTTACCGGGCCGATGAAGTGGGTTATCATACCAAATGGGGTGGTACCGCGGGGTGATCCCCGTCCCTTATCTTTGCCAAGTTGGGCAAGGGTGAGGGCTTTTTGCTATATAAGAGCGGTGAAGTATTGGTTAGTGAGAATAAAGGAGCGGTAAATATGGATTATCGGGCACCCAAGGGGACGACGGATGTCATCCCGGCGCAGAGCTACAAATGGCACTATATCGAAAGCAAGATACGTGAGGTGTGCGCGCTTTACGGCGTGCGCGAGGTGCGTACCCCCGTGTTTGAGCATACCGAGCTGTTTTTGCGCGGCGTGGGGGATACCACCGACATCGTGCAAAAGGAGATGTACACCTTTGAGGATAAGGGCGGCCGCTCGATCACCCTCAAGCCTGAGGGGACGGCGGGGGCCGCGCGCTGCTTTGTAGAGCGTAAGCTCTATAACGAGGCGCTGCCGGCCAAGATGTACTACCTCAATTCGCCCACCTTCCGCTATGAGAACCCGCAGGCCGGGCGCTACCGGGAGCACCACCAGTTCGGCATCGAGGTATTCGGCGCGCCGCAGGCTAGCTGCGATGCGGAGATCATCAGCTTAGCCTGGGCGGTGATCCAGGGACTGGGCGTAAAAAAGCTGACGCTGCACATCAATTCAATCGGCTGTCCGGAGTGCCGGCCCAAGTTCAACGAGGCACTGAAAAGCTATTTTGCCGCGCATGTGGACGAGCTGTGCGATACCTGCAAAGGCCGCCTGGAGCGCAACCCCCTGCGCATTTTAGATTGTAAGAGCCCGGTGTGCAAGCAGATCGCCCAAGGCGCGCCCAAGTGCATCGACCATCTGTGCCCGGATTGTAAGGCGCACATGGAGCAGTTAGAGGCGTATCTTACGCGCTTGGGCATCCCCTACGAGATCGACCCCATGATCGTGCGGGGGCTGGATTACTACACCCGCACGGTGTTTGAGATCATCTCTACCGATATCGGCGCCCAGGGCACGGTGTGCGGCGGCGGCCGGTACGATGGATTGGTGGAGCAGGTGGGCGGCCCCGCCATTGCGGGCATCGGCTTTGGCATGGGGATGGAGCGGCTGCTGCTGGTGATGGAAAGCCTGAACCTGCTGCCCGAAGAACCGGCGGTTACCCAGGTTTACGTGGCCTCGCTGGGCGAGGAGGCACGCGGCCCGGCGTTTGGTTTTTGTAACGAACTGCGCTTGGCCGGCGTGCGCGCAGACATGGACCATGTGGGGCGCAGCTTAAAGGCCCAGTTCAAGTTTGCCGGCAAGATCGATGCGCCGTTTGTGGCGATTATGGGCGGTGACGAGCTGGCAAGCGGCCAGGTCAAACTGCGGAATATGGCCACGCGCGAAGAGGAATTGCTGCCGCTTGATACCGCGGCAGCGGCCATCGCGGCCCGGCTGGCCCAATAACAACACTGAAATAAAGCGATTGATATAGGAGGAACGACGCATGGAAACATCGTTATCGGGCTGGAAACGCAGCTGCTACTGCGCACAGGTGGAAGAGAGCCGCGCCGGGCAGGAAGTCACGCTGATGGGTTGGGTGCAGCGCCGCCGCAACCTGGGCGGGTTGATCTTTGTATGGCTGCGGGATCGCAGCGGCATCGTCCAGCTGGTGTTTGACTCGGCGCAAGATGCCGCCCTGCAGGAGCAGGCGGAGACCATCCGCCATGAGGATGTGCTGGCGGTCAAAGGCATTGTAGTGCGCCGGCAGGAAAAGGATATTAATAAGGAGCTGGCCACCGGGGCGATCGAGATCGCGGTGAAGGAACTCAAGGTGCTCAGCCGTTCGGAAAACCTGCCCTTTAACCTGGATGAGGATACCGATAAGGTCTCCGACGCGCTGCGGCTAAAATACCGTTATTTAGACCTGCGCCGGCCTCAGATGCAGTCTACCTTTATGCTGCGCCACAGGGTAGCCCAGCTTGCCCGCCGCTATTTTGACGAGCAGGGCTTTTTAGAGCTTGAAACGCCCATGCTCACCAAGAGCACCCCGGAGGGCGCGCGGGATTATCTGGTGCCCAGCCGCGTGCATCCGGGCACGTTTTACGCGTTGCCCCAGTCCCCGCAGCAGTTTAAGCAGCTTTTGATGCTGTCGGGCTTTGACAAATATATCCAGATCGTGCGCTGCTTCCGGGATGAGGACCTGCGGGCGGACCGCCAGCCGGAATTCACCCAGATCGACCTTGAAATGTCCTTTGTAGAGGAAGAGGATGTGATGCAGGTCAACGAGGGGTTTGTACAGTTGGTCTGCAAAGAGGTGCTGGGAATGGACCTGCCCCTGCCATTGCAGCGGCTGCCCTATGCGCAGGCCATGGCGCGCTTTGGCTCGGATAAGCCGGATACCCGCTTTGGCATGGAATTACAGGATCTGTCCGGGGCGGTGCAGGGCTGCGGCTTCAAGGTATTTGCGGATGCGCTGGCGGGCGGCGGCAGCGTGCGCGCCATCGTGCTGGAAGGGCAAAGCCTGGCCCGCAAGGAGCTGGACAGGCTGGGCGAGCTGGTCAAGACCTACCACGCCAAGGGGCTGGCCTGGGCCGTACTGGGACAGGATGGCGTGCGCTCGCCCATCGCCAAGTTCTTTAGCGAAGAGCAGTTTGCTTCCGTTTGCCAAGCCGCCGGCGCTAAGACCGGCGATACGCTGCTGATGGTGGCCGACGCAAGCGATACCACCGTTTGCACGGCGCTGGGCCAGCTGCGTTTGGAGCTGGGGCGCCGATTTGGACTGATCGACGAGAGCAAATTCAACTTCCTGTGGGTCACGGAGTTCCCGCTTTTGGAGTGGGATGAGGAGGCGGGCCGCTTTAGCGCCATGCACCATCCCTTCACCATGCCCATGGATGAGGATATCGCCCTTTTGGAGACCGACCCGGGACGGGTGCGCGCCAAGGCGTACGATATGGTGCTAAACGGCACGGAACTGGGCGGCGGCAGCATCCGTATCCACGATTCCGCGCTGCAGGAAAAGATGTTTGGCGTGCTGGGCTTTACCAAAGAGCAGGCCTGGAACCAGTTTGGCTACCTGCTGGAGGCCTTTAAATACGGCACGCCGCCCCACGGCGGCATGGCTTATGGGTTTGACCGGCTGGTCATGCTGCTTTCGGGCAAGGATTCCATTCGGGACGTGATCGCCTTCCCCAAGGTACAAAACGCCTCCTGCCCGCTGACCGAGGCGCCCTGCGCGGTGGACGATAAGCAGCTGCGCGAGCTGGGGCTTAAGCTGGACCTGCCGGAAGGCGGAGAGGAATAAATTGGAGAACCAGTTGGAAAAAAGCCGCACGGCCATGCTGATCGGCGGCGAAGGGATCGCGGCTTTAGCCCGTGCCCGGGTGCTGCTGATCGGCCTTGGCGGGGTAGGCGGGCACGCGGCCGAGGCGCTGCTGCGCGCGGGCGTAGGGCACCTGACGGTGATGGATGGGGACAGCGTTTCCCTCAGCAATTTGAACCGCCAGCTGGTGGCTACGCAAAGGACGCTGGGGCAAAATAAGGCGCTGGCAATGGAGCAGCGGCTGCGCCAGATCTTTCCGGATGCGGATATTACCGCTTTGGCGCAAAACTATACGCCGGATAACGGGGCGGAGATTTTGAGCCGGGGCTTTGATTATGTGGCCGATGCGGTGGACGATGTGCGCGCCAAGCTGGACCTGGCCCGGCGCTGCAGCGAAATGGGGATAAGGCTGGTGGCCAGCATGGGCGCGGGCAACCGCCTGGACCCCACGGCCTTTCGCGTTGGGGATATTTTTAAGACCACGGGCGATCCGCTGGCCCGCAAGATTCGGCGAGAGCTGCGGGAAATGGGGATCAAAAAGCTAAAAGTGGTCTATTCTACAGAGCTGCCGCATAAGCCGGATTTAAGCTTTAGGCCCGAGCAGGACGCGGCGGCCCATCCGCCGGGCAGCATCGCTTTTGTGCCCGCAGCTGCCGGGCTGGCGCTGGCCGGCGCGGTGGTGAACGACCTACTATCCGCAGTGAATAAGAAGGAAGGTGCGTAAGCATGCTGGAGACCGGACAGGTGATTTCAGCCGAAAACGGACAGGCGCAGGTCCATTTTAAGCGCACATCGGCCTGCGAGCGGTGCGGCGCCTGCGGAATGTTGGCAAACGGGCAGGATATGATCGTTACTTTGGAGAATACTATAGAGGCAAGGCCGGGCGACCAGGTGGTGGTGCAGATGCAGACCCAGGGGATGCTGCAGGCCTCGGCCATCGCCTATGTGATACCGCTTTTGCTGCTGATTGCCGGCGCGGTATTGGGCAAATTGGCGCTGGCGCCACTTTTTGCAGGCGTTGAGAGCGATGTGGTGGCGGCAATCAGCGGGATCGCGCTTTGTGCGCTGGGCTTTTTGGGCATCCATCTTCTGGAGCCCAGGCTGCGCAGGCAAAAGCGCTTTCAGTTGCAGATGGTCTCGGTGCACAGGGCTGCGCAGGGACGGGAAGAAGAACAGATCGATAAGGAGTGAAGGTTATGGCAGTTGTTACGCTGACGAAGGATAATTTTGCAACCGAGGTAGAGCAGGCCCAGGAGCCTGTATTGGTGGATTTTTGGGCGACTTGGTGCGGCCCCTGCCGCATGATCGGCCCGGTGGTGGAGCAGATCGCCGAGGCGAACGCGGGCAAGCTCAAGGTGGGCAAGGTGAATGTGGATGAGCAGCCGGAGCTTTCGGCCCGGTTTGGCGTCATGTCCATCCCCACGCTGATCTTGTTTAAGGGCGGCCAGCAGGTGGAGCAGGTGATCGGCGCCAACCCCGGCGCGCTTAATGCCATGGTGCAAAACAATATCTAACGAACAGAACAGGTACAAAAACCCGGGCGGAATCTTTCCGCCCGGGTTTTGCTCTATCCCCTTGTTTTTCACGGCGGCTTTGTTTATAATCTACAAGTACGATAACGCTAAAAATAGCGGAAATGTTCGCTTTTTGAAATGCAAAGGGGATGTAATTGATGATTGATTTTCGCACCATTCGCCAGGCGGACCCTGAGATGGCCGACGCGCTGCAAAAGGAGCTGGGCCGCCAGCGGGACCATCTGGAACTGATCGCCTCCGAGAACTTCGTCAGCCCCGCGGTGATGGCCGCGGCCGGCAGCCACCTGACCAATAAATATGCGGAAGGGTATCCCGGCAAGCGCTACTATGGCGGCTGCGAATTTGTGGATATCGCCGAGGACCTGGCGCGCGACCGGGCCAAGGAGCTGTTCGGCGCCGAGCATGCCAACGTGCAGCCCCACTCCGGCGCGCAGGCCAATATGGCGGTTTACTTTGCCATGCTGCGCCCGGGCGATACCATCATGGGCATGAATCTAGCCCACGGCGGCCACCTGACCCACGGCAGCCCGGTCAATATGTCGGGCAGCTACTTTAACATCGTGCCCTACGGCGTACGCGAAGAAGATGGCCGCATTGATTATGAGGAGCTAGAGCGGTTGGCCAAGGAAAATAAGCCCAAGCTGATCCTGGCGGGCGCCAGCGCCTATCCCCGCACCATCGATTTTGAACGTTTCCGTAAAATTGCCGATGAAGTAGGCGCGCTGTTCATGGTGGATATGGCCCACATTGCCGGCCTTGTGGCCGCGGGCGAGCATCCCAACCCGGTGCCCTATGCGGATTTTGTGACCACGACCACCCATAAGACCCTGCGCGGCCCGCGCGGGGGCCTGATCCTGTGCAAGGCGGAATATGCCAAGGCCATCGACAAGGCGATCTTCCCCGGCACACAGGGCGGCCCGCTGATGCACATTATCGCCGCCAAGGGCGTGTGCTTTAAAGAGGCGCTGGGCGAGGGCTTCAAGGCCTATCAGCACCAGATCGTGCTAAACGCCGCGGCACTGGCCAAGGGGCTGAATGCCAAGGGCATCAACCTGGTATCCGGCGGCACGGACAACCACCTGCTGCTGGTGGACCTGCGCGCGCAGGAGCTGACCGGCAAGCTGGTAGAAAAACTGCTGGGACAGGCCAATATCACCGTGAACAAAAACGCCATTCCCTTTGACCCGCAAAAGCCGTTTGTAACTAGCGGCATCCGCCTGGGCACCCCGGCGCTGACCACCCGCGGGATGAAGGAGCCGGAGATGGAGAAGATCGCTGGCTTTATTGCCCGGGTGATCCTGGAGGGCGAATGCTGCATCGATGAGGTGCGCGCGCAGGTGCTGGAGCTGTGCCGCAGCTTCCCGCTGTACGAGGGCGACACCATCGATTAATCGGTTCAATTTAGTTGCACAGTAAAGTTCCCGGGAGGATCGATCCTCCCGGGAACTTTTTATTTGGAGAACCGCTATAGGCATTCAATTTGCTTTTTTCGGCACAAAAAAACGCTTACGCATAAGCTAGCCCAAAAACGTTTAATCTATCGGTAGAAAAACGAAATTTATACTTGACAAAACTTGTCGGAATTAGTATGCTGATATTGAAATCCGAGTGATTTAGTCAAGATTCAAAAGGGGGCGGGAGCGTGAAACTTTCCACAAAGGGCCGGTACGGCCTGCGGGCGATGTTTGCCCTGGCGAAAAGCTATGGCGAAGGGCCGCTGCCCCTGGGCGAGGTCGCCATGCAGGAGGCCATCAGCGAGGCCTATTTGGAGCAGCTGGTGCTGACGCTGCGCCGGACGGGCCTGGTACGTTCGGTACGCGGGGCGCAGGGCGGTTATGAGCTGGCAAAGGCGCCAGAGGAGATCACCGTAGGCGATATCATCCGCGCGCTGGACGGGCCGATGGCGCCCTCTATCTGCGTGATGAACGAGGAGGAAGGCGGCGCCAAATGCGCCCGCTCGGGCGGGTGTGTGACCCAGATCGTATGGGAAAAGATACGCGATGGGCTTAACGAGGTGCTCGACGGCATCACCTTGCAGAGCATGTTGGACGATGCAAAGCGCCTAAGCGCTTTCAATACACAGGAGAAGCCTTATAAGGGGTGTGTAAAATGAAAAAAGTATATTTGGACCATGCGGCTACGACCCATGTTAAAAGCGAGGTATTGGCAGCCATGCTGCCGGTGTTCGGCCAGAGCTTTGGCAATGCCTCCAGCATCCATGCTTATGGACGCGAGGCGCGTAAGTTGGTGGAAGACAGCCGGGAGCGCGTAGCAAAGGCGCTGGGCGCGAAGGCGGAAGAGATTTATTTTACCAGCGGCGGCACGGAGGCGGACAACCTGGCGCTTAAGGGCGTGGCTTTTGCCAATCAGAAAAAGGGCAAGCATATCATTACCTCAGCTATTGAGCACCACGCGGTGCTGCACACCTGCCAGTGGCTGGAAAAGCAGGGCTTTGAGGTGACCTACCTGCCGGTGGATGAGTATGGCCGCGTGCGGGTGGAGGATTTTGAAAAGGCCATTCGGCCCGATACGATCCTTGCCAGCATCATGTTTGCCAATAACGAGGTGGGTACCATTGAGCCTATTGAGGCGCTGGCCAAAGCGGCCCACGCGCATGGCGTGATCTTCCATACCGACGCGGTTCAGGCCGTTGGGCAGGTGGAGATCGACGTGGAAAAAATGGGGATCGACCTGCTCTCAATGAGCGGACATAAGATTTACGGCCCCAAAGGCGTGGGCGTACTGTATGTCAAAAAGGGTATCCGCTTTGAGGCGCAGATGCTGGGCGGCGAACACGAGCGGCGCCACCGCGCCGGGACGGAGAACGTGCCGGGCATCGTAGGCCTAGCCACCGCGCTGGAGCTGGCTACCGAGCAGATGCCCCAGGAGAACGCGCGGCTGATCGCGCTGCGGGACAGGCTGATCGCCGGGCTTTCCAAGATTCCTTATGCCAAGCTCAACGGCCACCCGACCCAGCGTCTGCCCAATAACGTGAACATGAGCTTTAGCTTTATCGAGGGCGAGGGCATGTTGCTCAGCCTGGATCTGATGGGCATCGCCGCCTCCAGCGGATCGGCTTGCACCTCGGGCTCGCTGGACCCGTCCCACGTGCTGCTGGCCATGGGCCTGAACCATGAGACGGCACACGGGTCGCTGCGGCTCTCCCTGGGTTCAGATAATACGCAAGAGGATATCGATTACGTGATCGACAAGCTCCCGGGCATCGTGGAGCGCCTGCGGCAGATGTCGCCGCTATATACGGAAGCGAAAGGGGAATAGGAGATGTATACTGAAAAGGTAATGGATCATTTCATGAATCCGCGCAACGTGGGCGAGATCGAAAACGCAGATGGCGTAGGCGAGGTAGGTAACGCCAAATGCGGCGATATCATGAAGATCTTCATCAAAGTAGAGGATGAGCGGATCGTCGACGTAAAGTTTAAGACCTTTGGCTGCGGCGCAGCCATCGCCTCGTCCAGCGTCGCCACCGAGATGATCAAGGGCAAGACCATTGACGAGGCGCTGGCTATCACCAACAAGATGGTGATCGAGGCGCTGGGCGGGCTGCCGGATGTGAAGATCCACTGCTCGGTTCTGGCCGAGGAGGCGTTGCGCTCCGCCATTGAGGATTACCGCAAAAACCACATGCAAAAAAGCTGAACGGGCGCATACATAAAAAGAAGGGCAAAAGCCATGCTATAAACAAGTAGCATGGCTTTTTTTATTGCGATTTGCCTCGAATTTCCGCTTATGCTTGGGGCAGTACGGGGACAAAATAAGGGAGCGGAAAGGAGAGCGGCTGAAATTGGCGCGATATAGACGAGTACAGGAATTGACCGGCCTTCCGGTCGTACAGATGCCCGATGGGGTGATCGTCGGCCAGGCAGAAGGCGCCCAGTGGAATCCCGGATCGCGGTATATCGATGGGATTTACTTCCGTGGCACAGGCGCATATCGTAAAAAAGCATATGCGGCGCGGCAAGATATCGTTCTGCTAGGCGCAGCCAGCATTTTAGTAAATCGCTCGGCTGCGGGGAACAAGCCGCCGGCTAAACCGCCGGGAGAGCAGGGCTGGCCTTTAAAAGTAGTGGACAGCGCGGGCGAGGAGCTCGGCACCCTGTCCGGCCTATTGGTGGAGAGCCACTCCTGCCGAGTATATGCGTTGGAGGTTTCCGAAGGGTTGCTGGCAGATATTCAGAAAGGCTATGCCATTATCCGCTATTTCGGCCTGCTGCCTGACCGCAAGAATCTGATTGCCGTGACCCAGGAGGAAGAAAAGACGATGCGCAAAAAAGGAGGTGAACTCTATGAAGGTTAGTACAGCAACCGGGATGATCGCCGGAGCCGCCGTTGGGCTGGCTGTGGGGATGATCGCCGCACCGATGGTAGAGAAAAATACCCAGCAATGGGTCAAGCAGGGCCGACGCATGGCACGGCGCTATGCCAGAAACATCGCCAAGGCGATGCACTAATATCCAAAGGGAAGTTATGCAAAAATGAAAGAGGGAGATGATTTCTCCCTCTTTTTTAGGCGGTGCCTTATGAACAGGAAAAAGAAAATTTATATCATAGCCGGGCTGGCTGCAGCTGTGGCGATCGTTTTGGCTGTATTGTGGCGGGGGATGCTGGTGAACCTGCTGTGGACGCTGCTGGGCGCGCTGTTTTTAGCCTATCTGTTAAACCCGCTGGTATCCTATCTGGGGGAACGGGCAGGGCGGGATTATGCCCTCTTTTTCCTGATGAGCGGCATCCTGGTCGTGCTGTTGCTGATCGCCGGGGTATTCGTGCCCCAGGCGGGGGAGGAACTGGCCAAGCTGGTGGGCAGCCTGCCTGAAAATATGCAGCGGCTGAGCCAGATCGTAAGCAGCCTGGATCAAAAGCTGCAGGCGATGAATATTCAGGTAGATCTGGCGGGGCTGGTGCAGAACTATATGGATCAGTTGCCCGAGCTGGGGCCCCAGCTGCTGGAGGCGACCATGAGCCATCTTCAGGGCTTTTTGGCCATTTCACCCTGGCTTTTTAGTATACCGATCATCACCTTTTACTTTTTAAAGGATAAGGATTATTTTGCGACCGAGCTGACCAAGCTCATCCCCGCAGGCAAGCGCGCAGGCGTTAAACGCACGCTGCGCCAGATCGATTCCGCGCTATGGAAATACCTGCGCGGGACGATCCTGCTGGCGCTGATCATGGGTACCTTAACCGGCGCGGGGCTGGCCATTATCGGCATCCCGTACTGGTTACTGCTGGGCATACTCATGTTCTTTTTCAACTTTATCCCGTACTTTGGCCCTGTACTTGCGGCCATCCCCATCCTGCTGGCGTCGCTGGCGGGTGGCAGCTGGCAGTTCATCTTTACCTTAGGGCTGCTGGTGGTGACCCAAAGCCTGCAGGGCGCGGTATTGGCCCCCAAGATCACCGGGGACAGCGTCAAGATCCACCCGCTTTATATCATGGTGCTACTTCTGGCGGCGGGGCAGCTTTTTGGCGTGGCCGGCATGCTGACCTCCGTGCCCATCATGCTGATGATCCGCATCGTGGTAAAGGGTGCCTACCGGGCGCGGGTGGAAAAGAAAACCATCAGCCCGGAGGAGATGAATTGAAATTTATGGGGCTATCCTGTATAATATAGATTAGTTCAGGTTTCCAGCGCCGCAAGACATGCAAATGAAAAGGAGCGCAACCCATGAGTGAATTTAACGATACCATCCAATTTCAAGTATCGCGTGACGATGAAGCGACCGTACGCGATATTATGACCCGGGTTTATGTTGCGCTTCGCGAGAAGGGATACGACCCTGTAAACCAGATCGTGGGCTACATCATCTCGGGCGACCCCACCTATATCACCAGCCACCAGAACGCGCGGTATCTGATCCGCCGGCTGGAGCGGGATGAGATATTGGAGTATGTGGTCAAATTCTATCTGGATAGTCTCCATATCGAGGAAAACTGATGCGCGCCATCGGCCTTGATGTGGGCAACAAGCGCATCGGCATAGCGGTTAGCGATGCGATGGGCTGGACGGCGCAGCCGCTTACGGTGTACCGGCGCAAGGGCGAGGCAGAGGATATCGCCGCGCTTTGTGAGCTGATTGCCGATCAGCAGGCGGATGTGCTGGTCATCGGGCTGCCCAAATCCATGGACGGGAGCCTGCGCGGACAGGCTCTGCTGACGCAGGCCTTCGGCGAAAAGCTGGCCGCGGGCTGCGGACTTGAGCCGGTCTGGTGGGATGAGCGGATGACCACGAACATGGCCCATCAGGTTCTGATCCAAGCGGACGTCAGCCGGAAAAAGCGCAAAAACGTGGTCGATAAGATCGCGGCGGTGTTTATCTTACAAAATTATCTGGATTACCTGAGCATGCAACCACAAAAGACGAAGTGAGGGGAATGGCATTGGCGGACAATGGCGAATACGAAGTGATCGAGCTGATTGGAGAAGATGGAGAGGGCGTCGCGTTCCACCATCTGCTGACGTTTGAGTACAACGCAAAGCATTATCTCGCCCTCCAGCAGGTGGAGGACGAGGAGGATATGGTCACCATCATGCGGATCGATGAGGAGCCTGATGGCGGCGAGGTCTATGAAGTGATCGAGGATGAGAAGGAGCTGGATGCGGCCTTTAACGAATTCGTTGCGATCATGGAACAAGAAGAGGAAGAAGAATAAGTTTGTTTATGAAAAAAAGCGGGTAAATCAATTTTGATTTACCCGCTTTTTTGTATTTATCACTAGTTATTTGGTCAGCGTTTTATAATCGATCTCGGCGAAATACTGCTGGTAAACGGATTTAAAAGCGTCGCTGTAGTTGGTGTCGAGCATCATGGGCTCGTTGGTCCCCAGCATACCCAGGTCTACGGCGGTGTACACCGAAACCACGGCGATATCCCGGCCGTCCAGATTAATGCTGATAATGAGGCCCTGACAGGGGACCTGATCGAGCTGGATCACATCGCCGAACAGGCGCATGACCTGTAAAAGCGCGTCCGCAGATCCCGCTTGCTGGTATAACCCGCAGAGCTGATAGGAAGGGTAAGCTGGTACAGGTCTGGATCGGAAACATCGGTGATCTTAAAGTAATATTTTTCGGCTATCGCATTAAATTGAGCGCTGGGGGAGAGCACGCTGCCCGTAGTCCCCTTATTGGCTGAAGACGCCGTAGCAGGCTTGGCCGTTGCAGCTGCCTGGCTGGGCGCAGCTGTCGCTGTTGCCGGTACAACTGTGGCCGTTGCGCTGGCGGAAACCGTTGCGGCCGCCTGTTTGGCCGGCGCGAAGGTACAGCCCGCGGTACTGAGCGCAGCCAGGGCGGCAATGAGTGCAAGCGTGATGATTTTCTTCATACAAAAACCCCTCTCCAAATTTTTGCAAAAGTCCTAGGAATTGAGTGAAAAGAAATGCAATTCTACATATCATCATATCGATTTCCCCGAAAATCGACAATCGTCCGACAAGGTGAGGTATGTTTGCAGCCAAAAAGCGCGCTTGCATTGCCGGCGGGGTTATGATATAATTTTTCAGGAAAAACACACCCCTAGTGGATGAATGGGCTCGTGCCGTAAATGGTCACCCAGGTAAGATGAAGCAGGGGAAGGAAAAAACGAGGAGGTTTTTTTATGTCCGTTATTTCTATGAAGCAGCTGCTCGAAGCCGGTGTGCACTTTGGCCACCAGACCCGCCGTTGGAACCCCAAGATGGCGCCCTATATCTTTACGGAGCGCAACGGTATCTACATTATCGACCTGCAAAAGACGGTGAAAAAGGTGGACGAGGCCTATATGTTCGTCCGCGATATTGCCATGCAGGGCGGCGATATCCTGTTTGTAGGCACCAAAAAGCAGGCGCAGGAGTCCATCGAGGTGGAGGCGCAGCGCTGCGGCATGTATTATGTGAACCAGCGTTGGCTGGGCGGCATGCTGACCAACTTTAAGACCATCAAGACCCGTATCCAGCGTTTGGATCGCATCGATAAGATGGAGGCCGACGGCGATTTTGAAGTGCTGCCCAAAAAGGAAGTGCTGCAGCTCAACGCCGAGCGCGAGAAGCTGCTCAAAAACCTGGGCGGTATCCGTAAGATGCCCCGCCTGCCGGGCGCGCTGTTCATCGTAGACCCGCGCAAAGAGCACATCGCCGTATCCGAGGCGCGTGCGCTGGGGATTCCGATCGTGGCGATCGTGGATACCAACTGCGACCCGGACGAGATCGATATGGTGATCCCCGGCAATGACGACGCCATCCGCGCGGTGAAGCTGATCGCCGGTAAGATGGCCGACGCCGTGCTGGAAGGCCGCCAGGGCGAGCAGATGGAAGAAGCCGAGGCTGAGGCTGAGGCCGTGGAAGCTGCCGAATAAGGATCAGATAAACTTTAGGATAAAAGCATCGGGAGGAAAGTGCTATGATTACTGCGCAACAGGTTAAAGAGTTACGCGAGCGCACGGGCGTAGGTATGATGGATTGCAAACGCGCTTTGAATGAGGCCAACGGCGACATGGATAAGGCCATCGAGCTGCTTCGCGAGAAGGGCCTGGCCGCCGCGGCGAAAAAGGCCGGGCGCATCGCTGCCGAGGGTATCGTTGAGGCGTACATCCATATGGGCGGCAAGATCGGCGTTATGGTCGAGGTCAACTGCGAGACCGACTTTGTGGCGAAAACGGCGGAGTTCAAGGCCTTTGTGCGGGATATTGCCATGCATATCGCCGCGGCGAACCCCACTTATTTGAAAAAGGAAGACGTGCCCCAGGATGTGCTGGATAAGGAGATGGAGATTCTGCGCCAGCAGGCTCTCAACGAGGGCAAGCCTGAGAAGATCGTCGAGCGCATGGTGCAGGGCCGTATCGAGAAGTTCTACAAAGATGTTTGCCTGCTGGAGCAGCCCTTTGTTAAGGACAACGATAAGACCATCAACCAGATGGTGCAAGAGCAGATCGCGACCATTGGCGAGAACATGAATATCCGCCGCTTTGTCCGCTATGAGATGGGCGAAGGGTTGGAGAAGCGCCAGGATAATTTTGTGGACGAGGTTATGAGCCAGATGAAATAATCCGTTATGGATGCTCAAAAAACGAGAACACCTTGTGTTCTCGTTTTTTGCAACAATTATGTAAAGGGGGGCTTTCCTCATGGCAGAACCGGCTTATAAAAGAATCATGCTCAAACTCAGCGGCGAGGCGATCGTCGGGGAAAACGGCCAGGTGATCAACTTCGACGTGGTGGGTAAAATTTGCGATCAGATCATCCAGGTGGTGCAGATGGGCATCGAAGTGGGTATCGTCATCGGCGCAGGGAATATCTGGCGCGGCCGCCAGGGCAGCAATATGGACCGGACCACGGCGGACTATATGGGTATGCTGGCCACCGGCATCAACGCGCTGGCCCTTCAGGATGCGATGGAGCAGCGCGGGGTGCCCACGCGGGTGCTCAGCGCCATCGAGATGCGCGCGGTAGCGGAGCCTTACATCCGCAGGCGCGCGGTCCGGCATCTGGAAAAGGGGCGCGTGGTGATCTTCGCCTGCGGCACGGGCAACCCGTTCTTTTCTACGGATACCACCGCTGCGCTGCGCGCGGCCGAGATCGACGCAGAAGCGATCCTGCTGGCTAAAAACGTGGATGGGGTGTACGATTCGGACCCCAAAGTCAACCCCAATGCCAAGCGTTTCTCGCAGATCGATTATATCGATGTGCTCAACCGCGGGTTGACGGTAATGGATACGACGGCTATTACGCTGTGCATGGATAACAAGATCCCGATCGTGGTTTTTGGCCTTAACGAGGAGAACAGCATCCGCCGCGCGGTGATGGGAGAAGAGTTTGGCACCCGCGTGGGCGCGCTGCTCTAAGAAATAGGTTGTATCCGCTGGCAAAATTCGGTACAATAAAGTTAAGTTAAACAAGGAGGCGGTACAAAATGGCAAACGACGTACTGGCTACGGCGAAAGAAAAAATGGCCAAGACCCAGAGTGTACTCCAAAAAGAGCTTTCCAGCTTGCGCGCCGGACGGGCGAACCCGCAGCTGTTAGACCGCATTACAGTCGATTATTACGGCACGCCCACCCCGCTGACCCAGATCGGCAACATCTCGGCGCCCGAGCCGCGGATGCTGGTGATCTCCCTTTGGGATACCAGCATGATCTCGGCAGTGGAAAAGGCGATCAACGCCTCGGATCTGGGCATCCATCCTTCCAACGATGGTAAGGTGATCCGCCTGGTGGTGCCGGAGCTGACCGAGGAGCGCCGCAAAGAGCTGGTCAAACTGGTGAAAAAGCAGGGCGAAGAGGCCAAGGTGGCGGTGCGCGCCATCCGCCGGGATGCCAACGACGCGCTGAAAAAGATGCAAAAGGCCAGCGAGATTACCGAGGACGACCTCAAAACGTTGGAAGCGGACGTGCAAAAGGCGACGGATAAGGCCATTAAAGAGATCGACGGCATCCTTGCGCAAAAAGAAAAGGAAGTTATGTCGGTTTAATGGATGAGCTGCAAAAATACCTGGGCTGGCCGCTGGAAGAGGTGAAGGCCGCGCTTGGCGGACAGTATACCTTGCGGGTGAAGCTGACGATGCCCCAGCGTATACGGCATTACGACGCGCGGTTAAAGGATTTGCGCGTGATCAGGCTCAGGGCGCTGGACGCGCAGGGGACGCAGCGCGCGGTGGTGGAGATCATCGCCGGCGCCTTTGCCTACGCGCCGGCGGCGTGCGCAAAAATGGAATGATGAAATATTTGCCCAGGGCTGTCTTGCGATGGCCTTGGGCGAATTTTTAGGAAAGAGGCTCCATACAAATGAAGTGGTTCAAGAAAAAGGCGGTGCAGCCTGGCGCTATCGCGCTGGATCGCTCGCCGGATAAACTGCCCCGGCATATCGCGATGATCATGGATGGAAACGGGCGCTGGGCTAAGCAGCGGGCGCTGCCGCGCACGGCAGGGCACCGGGCGGGCATGGAAACGCTGGAAACCATCATCCGTGCGTGTGACGAGCTGGGCATCGAGGCCCTGACGGTTTACGCCTTTTCCACCGAGAACTGGGCGCGGCCCAAAGAAGAAGTGGCCATGCTGATGAACCTGCTGGTGGAATACTTTGAGAAAAAGATCGACGAGCTGGACCGCAACGGCGTTTGCATCCGCATCCTGGGGTTTGAGGAGCAGACCCCCTCGCGCGTGCGCGAGGTGATGGAGCGCGCCTGTGTGTGCACGCGGGATAACAAGGGGTTGAAGTTTAACATCGCCTTTAATTATGGCGGGCGGGGTGAGATCGTGCAGGCGGCCAAGCGCTTTGCGCTGGACGTTGCCAAGGGCAACGTGCAGGCCGAAGCGCTGGATGAGGATGGTTTTGGCCGGTACCTGTTTACGGCGGGCCTGCCCGAGCCGGACCTTTTGATCCGCACCAGCGGAGAACAGCGGCTGAGCAACTTTTTGCTCTATCAGCTGGCGTATGCGGAGTTCGTATTTACCGATGTGTACTGGCCGGATTATACCAAGGAGGAATTTTTCCGGTCGATCGCGATTTACCAAAGCCGCAGCAGGCGATTTGGCGGTGTTTAAACCGCGGGGATATGGTATAATAAATCGTTGGCAACCAAAAAAACGCCCTTTCCGGGCAGAAGGACGTAGATGAAATGGGAACACGCATCATAACGGGTATCGTCGCGCTATGTATGGTGGCGTTTTTTCTGACCTTCCGCGGTTGGGCGGCGGACCTGATGCTGATTGCCTTTTTGCTGGTGGCCCAGTGGGAAGTGCTGACTGCGCTCAAAAGTAAATATCCCAAGATCGGGCGGTGGCCGGTCTATATTTTCGGCATCCTGCTGCTGCCGGCCTTTTTGTGGAAGGGCCTTACCGGCGCGGTGATCCTGCTTTCCGCCTGCCTGGTGGCGCAGATGACCTGCGCGCTGTTCGAGGGGCGAAGTGTGGATAACATTATCGCAGGTTCGTTTACCCTCTTATATCCCTCGCTGCCCTTCGCGTTTTTGATCGCGCTCAACCACTGGCCGGATTATTGGGTGGGCCTGTACGGTCTGCTCATCGCGGTGGCGGGTTCGTCCATCTGCGATATTGGGGCGTACTTTACCGGCACCTTTATCGGCAAACACAAGCTCTGCCCGGAGATCAGCCCCAAAAAGACGGTGGAGGGCGCCATTGGCGGCTTTGTGTGGAACTTGATCTTTTGCATGGGGGTAGGGTATTTTGCCCAAGGCGCGGGCATTCCCCTGTGGCATTTTGCGATTTTGGCGGTGCTCAGTTCTCTGGCCGGGGAGCTTGGGGATCTGGCGGCCTCGCAGATCAAGCGGTTTTGCGGCATTAAGGATTATGGCAAAGTCTTTCCAGGTCACGGCGGGGTGATGGACCGGTTTGACGGCATCGTCTTTAACGCAGTGGCGGTATTTGGATACTTTACGTTGTTCCTCTTGTAGGGTTAGGAGGCGCGTTTTTTGGGTGATACGGAAAAAATCAAGCTGGCGGTACTGGGCAGTACCGGTTCAATCGGCACACAGGCGCTGTCCGTTGCGGCTGCGCACCCGGATAAGATAAAAGTGACGGCGCTCTGCGCCTACAGCCAGGCGGAAAAATTGCTGGAGCAGATCCACTTTTTCCACCCGGCTATGGCCTGCTTGGTGGATGAGGCGGCCGCCGCGCGCATTGCCGGGGAGGTGCCTAAGGGCACGCAGCTGGTCACCGGCCGCGCCGCCATGATCGCCCTGGCCGCCTGGGAGGGCGCGGATACCTGCCTGGTTGCGGTGGTAGGCATTGCGGGCCTGGAGGCGGTGCTGGCTGCGGCCAAGGCGGGCAAGCGCATCGCCCTGGCCAATAAGGAGGCGCTGGTCACCGGCGGGGCGCTGGTGCTGGAGGCGGTCCACAAGGGCGGGGCAGAGCTCTTGCCTGTGGACAGCGAGCACGGGGCGATCTTCCAATGCATCCAGGGCAACGCGGACGGCAAAAGGGTAGAAAAAATATGGTTGACAGCGTCCGGCGGTCCGTTTAGGGGCTATACCGCGGACCAGATGGCGCAGGTCACGGTGGAGCAGGCGCTCAATCACCCCAACTGGGCCATGGGGGCGAAGATCACCATCGATTCTGCCACCATGATGAATAAGGGGCTGGAAGTCATCGAGGCGCGCTGGCTGTTTGGCCTGGCGCCGGAGCGCATACAGGTAGCGGTGCACCCGCAGAGCATCGTCCACTCGGCGGTGGCGTTTTGCGATGGATCTGTGCTGGCACAGTTGGGGGTGGCGGATATGCGCATCCCGATCCAGTATGCACTGCTCTATCCAGAGCGTATGGAGAGCCCGGCGCAGCATCTGGATCTTTTTACCTGCCCGCCGCTCACCTTTGAAGCGCCGGATTATGCGCGCTTCCCCTGTCTGCGCCTGGCTTACGAGGCCCTGCAGGCGGGCGGCGCGGCGCCGGTGGTGCTCAACGGGGCGAACGAGGTTGCCGTGGCTAAATTTTTAAATTCGCAAATTGGGTTTATGGATATTCCAAGATTGGTAGAATATGCTTTAGAGCAGGGGGCGCATTTAAAGGCGGATACGATAGGAGAGGTCGTAGAGGCCGACCGGTTGTCGCGCATCTGGGCTGCAAATAAATAAGGACAAAGGAAATGCAATGGGCGCTATTTTTTCAAACATCGGCGCGATCCTGATCGCGCTATTGGCACTGAGCATCATCGTCATGGTGCACGAGTTTGGTCACTTTATCGCCGGCAAGGCGGTGGGCATGCAGGTTTTGGAGTTTTCTATCGGCATGGGACCCAAGATCGTCCAAAAAGAGCGCAAGGGCACGATGTATTCCCTTCGCTGGCTGCCCATCGGCGGATACTGCCGCTTTTTGGGCGAGGATGAATCCGACGACGACCCTAGGGCCATGAACAATATCTCCGTGGGGCGGCGGGCCATCATGGTGGCGGCGGGGGCGCTGATGAACTTTGTGTTCGCCTTTGTGGTGGCGGCGTTGTTGCTGATGTTTTTCGGCGGCGATTATTCCAGCCGGATCGTAACGGTGGACGAAGGCCGCCCGGCCATTGAGGCAGGGCTGATGGCCGGGGATAAGATCGTATCGGTCAACGGCGTAGCGGTGGAGACCGCTTCCCAGGCCAGGACAGAGATTCAGAAAGACCCTACCCAGCCCATTACCCTTACGGTGGAGCGGGAGGGTCAGCTCGTGGAGAACCTGGTCATGACGCCGGTATATGACGAAGCCAGCCAGAGTTATCTAATCGGCATCACCTTTGGGGAGCGCATCCCCTTAAGCTTTTTTGAGGCCATCAAACAGGCCGGGCAGATGCTAGTGGATATCGTGACCCAGATGTTCGTGTTCCTTAAAAACCTGATCTTCAAATTTGAGGGAGCGCAGGATCTGGGCGGCCCGGTGCGCATCGTCAGCATTTTGGGGGATGCGGCCAAGATCGGCTTTGCCGGGACCTGGGACGCCATCACCCTGGCGATCAAAAACCTGATGATGTTTGGCGTTTTGATCAGCATCAACCTGGGCGTGATCAACCTTTTGCCCATCCCCGGCATGGACGGGGCGCGGCTGGTGTTCATCGCCATTGAGGCCATCCGCGGCAAGCCCATCCCCCCGGAGAAAGAGGGCATGGTGCACTTTTGCGGGCTGGTCTTTATGATGGGGCTGTTTGTGGTGCTGACCTTCCAAGATATCCGGGCGCTGATATTCCCCGGGACATAAAGGAGCGGGAGCTGAATATGCAAAGGAAAAATACGCGGCAAGTGACGGTAGGCGGCGTGCCCATCGGCGGGGGGGCGCCCATCCCGGTACAGTCGATGACCAATACGGATACGCGGGATATTGACGCTACGGTAGCGCAGATCATGCGGATGAAGGACGCAGGCTGCGATATCGTGCGCATGTCCATCTATGATGAGGCCTGCGCCATGGCCATTGGCGAGATCAAGCGCCAGAGCGGTATGCCGCTGGTGGCGGATATCCACTTTGATTACCGTCTGGCGCTCAAGGCGATTGAGCAGGGCATCGATAAACTGCGCATCAACCCCGGCAATATCGGGGAACCCGGGCGGGTGCGCAAAGTGGTTTCTGCGGCCAAGGAGCGGAATATCCCCATCCGCATCGGCGTAAACGCCGGTTCGCTGGATAAAAAGATATTGGACAAGTATCATGGCCCCACGCCTCAGGGGATGGTAGAGAGCGCCATGGAGCATATCGCGATTTTGGAGGAGCTGAACTTCGACCAGATCGTGGTGGCGCTTAAGGCGTCTAACGTGTGCGATACGGTAGAAAGCTACCGCCTGATGGCCGAAAAGCGGGACTATCCGCTGCACCTGGGGGTGACCGAGGCGGGGACGCCCAGGGCTGGGATCGTCAAGAGCGCCATCGGCATCGGCGCGCTGCTGCTGGACGGCATTGGCGATACGCTGCGGGTCTCCCTGACGGGGGATGTGGTGCGCGAGGTGGAGACCGGCATCGAGATCCTGCGCAGCCTGGGGCTGCGCCGCCAGGGGATGGAGATCGTCTCCTGTCCCACCTGCGGGCGGTGCAATATCGACTTGGAACAGATCGTCTATGAGGTAGAGCGCCTGGTGGGTACAGTGGAGGCGCCCATCAAGGTGGCGATCATGGGCTGTGCGGTCAACGGCCCCGGCGAGGCCCGGCAGGCGGATGTAGGCATCGCCGGCGGCAAGGACAAGGGCGTGCTCTTTAAGCGCGGCCAGCAGGTATGCGCCGTGCCCGGGGATCAGCTGGCCAGCCGGTTGGCGCAGGAGATCCTGGAGATGACCGGGGCAGGGTCAAAGCGTTAAGAGATAAAATCAAGCGTTATTTTGGGAAAAGGGGTCTTAAAGGTTGTCGGCAAAGGCGTTACAGCAGGGATGGCAGAAGATTACACAGCGGGGAGGACTGGCCCATTGGCAGTCCCTTTTACAGCTGCAGGGGGTTCGGGTGAATCCCAAGCGGGAGGAGCTGGTCTTTTCCCTTGCGGGGAAAAGCTGTATCCCCGCCCAGGAGCTGGCCGACTTAAAGCAGGCCCTGCAGGAGGAATTTAAGGATTGGAGCCGGGTAGAGGTATCCGTGGTCTACCCCGATATGGGGGATGCCCTGCGCAATGACCTGCCCCAGTATACTGCGCAGTTGGCCGAGGGATTGAGCGAGAAACTGCCCTCGGCGCGCGTGTGGCTGGCGGGAGCCGACTGGAAAAGCGAGGGCAATAAACTCAACGTGCAGGTCCATAACCCCGCGGGCAGGGATTTCCTGCGGGATTGCGGCGGCGCCCAGGCGTTGGAGGAGATCATCAAAAGCCAGTTCGGCTGTGAGATGCGGGTAGAATTCACCTGCGATTGCAAGCAGGATGAGGCCATCGCCCAGCACGAGGAGCTGCAAAAGCAGGCCACGGCCCAGCTACTCAGCCAGACGTTGAAAGAAGCACGTAAAAAGCCGGAGAAGAAAAAGAGCGCCACCCCTTCCGTCATTTACGGCAACGCCATCAAGACCAAACCCATCCCCATGCGCGAGCTGGCGGAGGATTCCGGCACGGTCTGTATCGAGGGGGAGATCATCGGCGTAGAAGTCAAAGATCTGCGCAACGGCAAGCAGATCATAAACTTTGATATGACCGATTACACCAACTCCTTTTCCGTCAAGCTGTTTGTGGAACCCAACAGCGGCGTGCAGGATCACTTGAAGCCCGGCGGTTATGTACGGGTCAAGGGCCCGGTGGTATTTGACAAATTCCAGCGGGAGACCGTAATCATGGCTAACGACATCGGCGCGGCCGAGGCGCCGGTGCGGGTGGATACGGCCGAGGTTAAGCGGGTGGAGCTGCACCTGCATACCCAGATGAGCGCCATGGATGCGCTTACGCCGGTCAAGGATCTGTTCAAGCAGGCCCACGCCTGGGGCCATGAGGCCGTGGCCATTACCGATCATGGCGTGGTGCAGGCCTTTCCGGATGCGTACGCCGCGGCCAAGGCCAATGGGATGAAGGCGATCTTCGGCGTCGAGGGGTATCTGGTGGACGACGCGGTGCCCATCGTGCGCAGACCGGGGGATAAGCGATTGCACACGGAGACGGTGGTATTCGATATCGAAACCACCGGCCTTAGCGTGGCTAAGTGCGGCATCACGGAGATCGGCGCGGTCAAGGTACGGGATGGGGAGATCATCGACCGGTTCTCCAGCTTTACCAACCCCGGCAGGCCCATCCCGCTCAACATCGTCAAGCTCACCGGCATTACCGATGAGATGGTGGCCGCAGCGCCCGATAATGCCACCGTAGTGCGCCAGTTTCTGGATTTTTGCGGGGATGCGGCGCTGTGCGCCCACAACGCTCCCTTTGATATATCGTTCATCCGCCATACGGCCAAACAGAACGGATGGACTTTTGAGCCTACGGTGATCGATACCCTCACCTTGGCGCGCAACCTGTATCCGGAACTGCGCAGCCACAAGCTCAATATCGTGGCGGATCATCTGGGGGTCTCGCTGAAGAACCATCACCGCGCCGTGCACGATGCCGAGGCCACGGCGCTGATTCTGCTGCGGCAGTTGGAGCAGTTAAAGCAGATGGGGCTGGAGCGGCTCAGCCAGGTCAACGGCGCGTTTTCCGAGCAGGTGGATACCAAAAAGCTGCCCTCTTACCATATCGTGCTGCTGGTGGAGAACCAGGAGGGGCTGCAAAACCTCTATAAGCTGGTTTCCGCCTCGCACCTGAAGTATTACCACCGCCGCCCGCGCATCCCCCGCACGCTGCTGAACCGCCTGCGGGGCGGTTTGATCGTAGGTTCTGCCTGCCAGGCGGGCGAGCTGTTCAAGGCCTTTTTAAACGGCGAGGACGATGACCGCATCGCCGAATTGGCCGAGTTTTACGATTATTACGAGATTCAACCCGATGCCAATAACGCCTTTTTGGTGCGGGAGGGCACGCTGCCTGATTTTGAGGCGCTGCACGACATCAATAAAAGGATCATCGCTCTGGGAGAAAAGTACAGCAAACCCGTGGTCGCCACGGGGGATGTGCACTTTTTGCACCCGCACGATGCGGAGTACCGCGCGATCCTGACCCATGGCATGGGTTTTGACGATGCGGACGAGCAATCCCCGCTCTACTTTAAATCCACCGATGAAATGCTGGAAGAGTTTAGCTACCTGGGGCAGGAGGAGGCCATGCGCGTGGTGGTGCACGCGCCGCGGGCCATCGCGGAAAAATGCGCCTCGCTCAAGCCCTATCCGGACGATCTGCACGCGCCCCGCATCGATGGGGCGGATGACGATATCCGCGAAATGGCCACAAAAAAGGCCCATGAGATCTACGGCGAGGTATTGCCGGAGGTGGTGGAAAAGCGGCTTAAAAAGGAGCTGGACGCCATCATCAACAACGGCTTTGCCGTGCTGTACCTGATCGCACATAAGCTGGTGAAAAAGTCGCTGGACGACCACTATTTGGTAGGCTCCCGGGGTTCGGTAGGTTCCTCCTTTGTGGCGACTATGTGCGATATAACCGAGGTAAACCCGCTGCCGCCCCACTATATCTGCCCCAACTGCAAGCACTGCGAGTTCGTGCATCAGGAAGGCATGGCGGATATTACCGGCGTGGACTTGCCGGACGCGGTCTGCCCCGAGTGTGGAACGCCCTATAAAAAGCAGGGGTACGGCATCCCCTTTGAGGTGTTTTTGGGCTTTAAGGGCGACAAAGTGCCTGATATCGACCTGAACTTCTCCGGCGTATACCAGCCCACGGCCCATAAATACGTGGAGGAGCTGTTCGGCAGCGACCACGTGTTCCGCGCCGGTACCATCGCCACCATTGCCGAAAAGACGGCTTACGGTTACGTGCGCAAGTACCTGGAGGATAAGGGCCGCGTGGCGCTGAATGCCGAGATCAACCGTCTGGTCAAGGGAAGCGCGGGGGTCAAGCGCACCACCGGCCAGCACCCGGGCGGCATCATCGTGGTGCCTAAGGATCGGGACATCCACGAGTTTACCGCAGTGCAGCGCCCGGCGGACGACGTGAACAGCGGCACCATTACCACCCATTTTGACTTTAACTCCCTGCACGACCGGCTGGTCAAGCTGGATATTCTGGGCCACGATGATCCCACCAGCATCCGCATGCTGGAGGATCTGACCGGCATTAATGCCCGAGAGATCCCGCTGGACGACCCCAAGACTATGCAGATATTTTCCTCTACCGAGCCGCTGGGGATCACACCTGAGGATATCGACTGCCCGGTGGGTACCTTCGGCATCCCAGAATTTGGCACCCGCTTTGTGCGCCAGATGCTGGTGGAGACCAAACCCACCACCATGGCTGAGCTGGTACGCATATCCGGTTTGAGCCACGGTACGGATGTGTGGACCAATAACGCCCAGGACCTGATCCGGGACGGGGTTTGCAGCCTGAACCAGTGCATCTGTACCCGAGACGATATTATGAACCAGCTGATGAACTACATGGACTCGGCGGATGCTTTTGCCATTATGGAGAGCGTGCGTAAGGGAAAGGGCCTGGTTTTAAAGCGCAAGGACGGAGCGGTGGATATGGAGCCTAAAATGCGGGAAGCCGGCGTGCCCGAGTGGTTCATCGACTCGTGCAAGAAGATCAAGTACATGTTCCCCAAGGCGCACGCGGTAGCCTATGTTACGATGGGTTTCCGCATCGCTTACTGCAAGGTCAACTACCCCAAGGCGTTTTATGCCACCTACTTTACCGTGCGCGCCGATGAGTTTGAGGCGGGGATGGTGACCGGCGGCATCCCGGGCATCAAAGCCAAGATCAAAGAATTTGACGGCCGCAATGGATTATCTCCCCGGGAAAAGTCCATACTAACGATGCTGGAGATCTCCCTTGAGATGTATTGCCGGGGGATACAGTTCTTACCGGTGGATCTGTACGCCTCGGACGCGACGGAATTTTTGATCGAGCCGGAGGGGATCCGCCTGCCTTTTACCGCCATTCCCGGGCTGGGGGCAAACGCCGCCCAATCCGTGGTGGAAGAGCGCAAGAACGGAAAATTCATCTCCATCGAGGAAATTGGGCGCCGTACCAAGCTCAGCCGGTCGGTGCTGGAAGTGATGCAGGAGATGGGCTGTCTGGGCGATTTGCCCAAAACCAGCCAGGTTACGCTGTTTTAGCCCTTGCAAATGGCCCTTGCAGTATGCTATAATAGCCGCGTGATAGCATGTAATTTTGAAGATGAATGATGAGACTAAAGAGTGGGCCTAGTCCCCACTCTTTCTGTTGTATTTACGGTGAAATCTTTAGGCTGTCTTTATGACATTGTGATGTAGGAGCGTGAACGGATGCCCAGTAAAATTGAATCCCAGATCGAAGGGCGGGTGTTGCCCATCGCGCAGGAGATGAAGATGGACCTGGTGGATGTGGAGCTGCGCAAAGAGGGGCAGGCCCGTTTTATGCGTATCTTTGTGGATATGCCCGGCGGGGTTGATTTGGATCATTGCCAGGAGTTTCACATGCGCATCCGGGATTTGTTTGACGATATCGACTACGATTACCTGGAGGTCTCCTCGCCGGGAGATCGGCCGCTCAAAAGGGATGTGGACTTTGTACGCATGGCCGGCAGCCCTGTGCAGGTGCGCCTTTATAAAGCGCTAGATGGGCAAAAGGCCTTTGAGGGCGAGCTCGTAGGCCGCACCCAGGAGGATGTAGTGATTTTAATTGATGGAAAGGAACGCCGTTTTGATCGCAAGATCGTCGCCGCGGTCAAACCGGTATTTGAAATGATTTAAGAAGCTGAGAGGTACTGCTTTAGACAAGGGGAGGAAATGCAAGGCAATGAATAACGAATTTTTAGAGGCGATCGAGATCATCGCGCGGGATCGGGGCATCAGCCGCGAGGTATTGATCGAGACCATCGAGTCGGCGTTGGTCTCCGCCTATAAGCGCAACTTTGGCTCTTCGCACAACGTCAGCGTCAATATCGATCGGGAAAGCGGAGATGTGCGGGTATTCGCCATTAAAAACGTGGTGGAGCAGGTAGAGGACGATACGCTGGAGGTAGGCCTGGAGGAGGCGCGCAAGATCAACCGGGCGTACGAGCCGGGGGATCTTGTGGAGTTTGAGGTCACGCCCAAGTCCTTTGGCCGCATCGCGGCGCAGACGGCCAAGCAGGTGGTGATGCAGCGCATCCGCGAGGCGGAGCGGGGCATGATCTTTGACGAGTATATCGAGAAGGAAAACGAGGTTTTGACGGCTATCGTCCAGCGAATCGAGAAAAAGAACGTGTATGTGGAGCTGGGCAAGGCCGAGGGCGTGCTGCTGCCCAGCGAGCATATGCCCGGTGAGGAATACCAGATCAACGACCGCCTCAAGGTCTATGTGGTCGAGGTGAAAAAGACCAACAAGGGGCCGCAGGTCATGGTTTCGCGCACGCACCCCGGGCTGGTCAAGCGCTTGTTTGAACTGGAAGTACCGGAGATCCACAGCGGCGTGGTGCAGATCAAGAGCATCTCGCGCGAGGCGGGCTCCCGCACAAAAATGGCGGTCTACTCCTCGGATGAGGCCATCGATCCGGTGGGCGCCTGCGTGGGGCAGCGTGGCACGCGGGTAGAGCGTATTGTTGAAGAGCTTAAGGGCGAGAAGATCGACATCATCAAATGGAATGCCGATCCGATCGATTATATCGCCAACTCCCTGAGCCCGGCGCGGGTAATCATGGTCCAGGTGCTGGAAGACGAGCACGCGGCCCGGGTCATCGTACCGGACAGCCAGCTTTCACTGGCCATCGGCAAGGAGGGGCAAAATGCCCGCCTGGCCGCCAAGCTGACGGGCTGGAAGATCGATATCAAGAGCCAGAGCCAGGCGCAGGCCCTGCTGATGGCGGAGGACGCCGGGGAGGAAGTCGTCTGGGAGGACGAGCCGCTGGAGAATTTTGAGTTTACGGACGCGGAGGAATAAACGTTGAAGACCAGGAAGGTACCCATGCGCATGTGCGTAGGCTGCCGGGAGATGAAGCCTAAAAAGGAGCTGCTCCGGGTGGTCAAATCTGCCGAAGGCGATATCAGCTTTGACCGGACGGGGAAACAATCCGGCCGGGGGGCTTATATCTGCGCATCGGAGGCGTGCCTGCAAAAAGCCGTGAAAGCGCGTATGCTGGAGCGGGCGCTGGATAAGAAGATCGACGAGGCGCTTTACGACCAGCTGACAAGGGAGCTGTTGCGCCGTGAACTGTAAGGGCCAAAAGATTGGCGGCGCCATCGGCCTGGCCGCGCGCGCGGGCAAAGCGCCCAGCGGCGAGGTAGCGGTAGAGGCGGCGCTGAAGGGGAATAAGGCTTTCTGCCTGCTGGTAGATGCTACTGCGGCGGCCAATGCGCAAAAGCAATACGCGCAGGCGGCCAAATTCCGTGGGATTCCCTGCTATATTTTAGAAGATTTCGACCTGGGGCAGGCCATTGGCAAGCCCGGGCGTATCGTTTTGGCGGTGACGGACGCCGCATTCGCAAAGATGATTGCGGATAAATTAATGCCGTAAGGCGTTTTTCAATTAACCTGGGGGTGGAGGAATTATATGAGCAAAACAAACATCCTGGAGATGACCCGTGCACTGGCGGAAAGTGCAAAGAAAGCACAGGCGCAGGTACACGATACTCAAAAGCGCGTGCAAGCGCACGTGCAGGTCATCCGTAGAATGGAGGAGGCGCTGGCGGACCGCGAACGCAGCGACGCTGTGGAGCAGGAACGCCTGCAGCGCGAGCAGCGCGTGGCCGATATGCGGCGCGCGGTGTTGGAATCCACCCCGGAAGTGGAGGAAAAAGCGCCTGTAACCGAAACGGCGGAAAAGGCCGAGGCGCCCAAAGTGCAGGAAGCGCCCAAGGCACAAGAGCCTAAAGAGGAGGCTCCGGCGGCCCCGCAGCAGGTACGGCCTGCGCAGACGGCAGCCCCGGCGCAAAATGCGCCCCGCGCGGCTGCGCAGCAACAGGGCGAGCGTCGTCCGTACGGCGGCCAGGGACAGCAGGGAGACCGGCGGCCTTATAATCAGGGTCAGCAAGGCAATCGTCCGCCGTACAACCGGCAGGGCGGCGCGCCTCAGGGCGAGCGTCGTCCCTATGGTGGCCAAGGCCAGCAGGGCGACCGTCGTCCCTACGGCGGTCAGGGGCAGCAGGGAGACCGGCGGCCTTATAGTCAAGGCCAGCAAGGCAATCGTCCGCCATACAACCGGCAGGGCGGCGCGCCTCAGGGCGAGCGTCGTCCCTATGGCGGCCAGGGGCAGCAGGGTAACCGTCCGCCCTTTAGGCAGGGCGGGGCGGGCCCGCAGCGTCCCGGCGGATTTAACCGCCCGGCGCCGCGCGCAGCCATTGAGACCCCTGCGGTGGAGAAGGAGCGCGTAAGCAATTACGATCCGAATAAGAGCAACTATAACCGCAATTACGATAACGACCGCAAGGCCAAGCCGCGCAAGGGCATTGTGGAGAAGGGCGCGGTCATGCGGGATGATGAGCGCGTGCGCGGACGGCGCAAACCGAAAAAGCAGGCGCCTGCGCATGTGATCGAGCCCATTAAGATTGAGCATGCGGTGATCACAACGGAGATGGTGCCGATCAAGACCCTGGCGGAGAAGATCGGCAAACCGGCCGGAGATATCATTAAAAAATTGTTCCTGATCGGGATCATGGCGACCATTAATCAGGAAATCGATTTTGATACCGCGCAGCTGGTCGCATCCGAGTATAACATTACCTTGGAGCAGAAGCTGGAGAAGACCTATGAAGAGGTGCTGGCCGACGATGACCGCGAGGACGATCAGGAAGAATTGCAGCCCCGTCCCCCGGTGGTCACCATCATGGGCCACGTCGACCACGGTAAGACCTCTCTGCTGGACGCTATCCGTTCGGCCAACGTTACCGCGACGGAGGCAGGCGGCATTACCCAGCATATCGGCGCTTATTCCATCAAGGCGGCAGGCGCGACGATCACCTTCCTGGATACCCCGGGGCATGAGGCGTTTACCTCTATGCGTGCCCGCGGCGCCCAGGTGACGGATATTGCGATCCTGGTGGTAGCGGCGGACGACGGCGTGATGCCGCAGACCATCGAGGCCATCAATCATGCCAAAGCGGCGGATGTGCCGATCATCGTGGCGATCAATAAGATCGATAAACCCGGCGCCAATCCCCAGCGCGTGATGGAGGAACTGACCCAGCAGGGCCTGGTATCGGAGGACTGGGGCGGCGATACCATCATGGTTCCGGTCTCTGCCAAGACGCAGGAAGGCCTGGAAAAGCTGATGGAGATGATCCTGCTGGTGGCCGAGGTGCAAGAGCTCAAGGCCAACCCCGACCGCAAGGCCAAGGGTGCCATCATCGAGGCGAAGCTGGATCGCGGCCGCGGTCCGGTGGCCACCGTGCTGGTGCAAAACGGTACCCTGCGCGTGGGCGATACCATCGTGGCGGGCGTGGCCTATGGCCGCGTGCGCGCCATGATCAACGACAAGGGCCAGCGGGTAGAGGCGGCTTATCCCTCTGATCCTGTGGAGGTGCTGGGCTTTAGCGAAGTGCCTGAGGCTGGCGATGTGCTCAACGCCGTGGAGGAAGATAAACTCTCCCGCCAGGTAGCGGAGGAGCGCCGCGATAAGATCAAGGCACAGCAGGCTAAATCTATGGCCAAGGTCTCTCTGGACGATCTGTTCAACCAGATCGCCGAGGGCCAGGTCAAGGATCTGAACATTATCGTCAAGGCGGACGTGCAGGGCTCGGTTGAGGCTGTGCGCCAGGCGCTTGAAAAGCTGAGCAACGACGAGGTGCGCGTGCGCGTGATCCACGGCGCAGCCGGGGCGATCACCGAGACGGATATCATGCTGGCCTCGGTATCCAACGCCATTATCATCGGCTTTAACGTGCGCGCGGATGCCAATGCGGCCGCCGCCGCTGAGGCTGAGAATGTTGACCTGCGCTTCTACCGCGTGATTTATAATGCTATCGAGGATGTGGAGAAGGCCATGAAGGGCCTGCTCGCCCCCGTGTTTAAAGAGGTGGTCATCGGGCACGCTCAGGTACGCTCTACCTTTAAGGTCAGCGGCGTGGGCACGGTCGCCGGCTGCTATGTAACGGACGGCAATATCCGCCGCAATGCGGAGGTGCGCCTGACGCGGGACAACATCGTCATCTACGAGGGCAAGATCGATTCGCTCAAGCGCTTTAAGGACGACGCCAAAGAAGTGGCGACCGGCTTTGAGTGCGGTATCGGCCTTGAGAACTTTAACGATGTTAAAGAGAACGACGTGATCGAGGCCTTTATCCAGGAGCAGGTGGAGCCCGCATAAGTAACGGATAAGGAGAAATAAAGTGGCCTACGTAAGAACTGACCGCGTGGCGGAGGATATTAAAAAAGAATTGAGCGAAATGATGCGCCTGCGCCTGCGCGACCCGCGTTTGAGCGAGATGGCCAGCATCGTTTCGGTAGAACTGGCGAGGGACTTTTCCCATGCTACGGTACGCGTCAGCGTCATGGGGGATGAGACGGCCCAGAAGGACTCCATCAAGGCGCTGGAGAGCGCGGCGGGCTTTATGCGCAGGGAGCTGGGCAAGCGGCTGCATATCCACCATACGCCGCAGCTGCACTTTGAGTTGGATACATCTATTGAATATGGCGTAAAGATCGCTAAAATATTGCGTGACCTGGATGTCAAACCTGAAACTGAGGAAGAGAACGCGGATGAAGAATGAACCGTTAGAAGCGCTGGCCGCTAAGATCCATGCAGCCGGGCGGGTCGCCCTGCTGTGCCATGTCTCGCCGGATTGCGATACTCTGGGTTCTAGCCTGGCGCTGGCCGAGGCAATTCGCATGGCCGGCAAGCAGGCTGTGGTTTTTAGCGCGGATAAGCTGACCGACAAGCAGATGATACTGTGCGGGGCGCAGGAAGTGGTGCAGTATAATCCTCACGATCCGGGTTATGACCTGGGGGTTTTGGTGGACTGCTCCCATCCCGGCCGAGTGGGCGATAGCGCCCAGGTGCTGGATAAGTGCGAAGAAGTGACGTATCTGGATCATCATGTGCCGGAAGAGTCCGGCGAGGTGATGAGCGGGTGGCGGGATGTTAAGGCCTCGTCTGCGGGCGAGATGATGTGTGCCCTTATCCATCATATGGGAGTTGGCTTTACCAGTTCCATCGCCGCCAATCTCTATATGGCGATCTCTACGGATACGGGCCACTTTTCGTATAGCAATACCACGGCGCAGACGCACCGGGCCGCGGCGGAATTGCTGGAGGCGGGCGCGGACAGCGCGCGGTTGACCGAGTGGCTTTACCGCAGGACGACGGTGGGCTATACCCGGCTGCTTGCGCAAGTGCTTTCCACGCTGGAATTATTGCACCATAATAAAGTGGCGCTGCTCAGCTGTGCGTACAGTTGGCTGGAGGCCTGCGGCGCCCAGGAGGGCGAAACAGAGGGTATGATCGACTATGCCCGGGATATCCAGGGGGTGGAGATCGCGGCGATCTTAAAGGAAGGCCCGGATGGCGTGGTGCGCGTCAGCCTGCGCTCCAAACGCCGGGTGGACGTGCAGAAAATCGCGGCATCTTACGGCGGGGGCGGGCATGTACGCGCCGCGGGCTGTACGCTTAAGATGCCCCTTGATCAAGCGAAAGAAGAGATGAAACACGCGCTTTGTCAGGCGCTGGAGATGTAAGGAATGGATGGCGTCATTAACCTTTTAAAACCGGCAGGGATGACCTCGAGCGACGCGGTAATGGCCCTGCGCAGGCTATTGGGCGTACGCAAGATTGGCCACACAGGCACGCTGGATCCCGATGCCGCGGGGGTATTGCCGGTTTGTATCGGCAAGGCCACGCGGCTTTTTGATTACTTGATGGAGCACGACAAGGTCTATATCGGCGAGGTGACCCTGGGCGCGCAGACCGATACGCAGGATGCGGCGGGGCAGATCGTGGCCCAAACAGGCGGCAGGCTGCCCTGCGGGCAGTTTAAGGCGTTGCTGCCCCGGTTTCTGGGCGAGATCGAGCAACGGCCCAGCGCCTATTCCGCCATTAAGATCGGCGGGAAACGCGCCTACGACCTGGCGCGCAAGGGCGCGGTGGTGGAGATACCCAGCCGCAGGGTGCGGATCGATCAGATCGAACTGCTGCGCTGCTGGGAAGACCGGCGGTATCTGCTGCGCGTGGCTTGCTCGCGGGGGACTTATATCCGTACCTTGGCGGCCGATCTGGGTACGGCGGCCGGCTGCGGGGCGTATCTTTCCTTTTTGCTGCGTACCCGCAGCGGACGATTTTGTATCGAGGATGCGGTGACGCTGGAAGAAGTGGACGCTGCGGTAAAGAACGGAAGCATGGAAGATATTCTCCTGCCAATGGATTACGGCGTCGCAAATTTCCCGGCGGCAGTGGTGGCGCCTAAGTGGAAGCGCAGGCTGCAAAGCGGCGCGAAGATCGACCCGGCGTGGCTGGAACGGCCCATAGAAAATGCAGCTACCGTACGGGTGTACTGTGACGGTGAATTTTACGGCATGGCCCGGCCGGATACGGGCAAAGAGAAGCTTTGGCGCTTTGGCGCCATGCTGTGGAGCGGAGGTGGAGAAGCATGCGTTTGATGACGCGCTGGACGCGGGACGAGGCAGCTGCGGGCTGCGTTTTGGCCCTGGGCGCCTTTGACGGGCTGCACATCGGCCACCGTATGCTGATGGCCAAGGCCCAGCGGATCGCCCGGGAGCGTGGGCTTACGTGGGGCGTGTTCACCTTTGCTAACCACCCTTCCACCGTGTTGACCGGTGAAAATGGCAAAAAGCGCTTGATGGGCAATATGGAGCGCCTTTCCGCATTGCGGGACATGGGGTGTGACTTTGTCATTCAGCTGCAATTTACCCCGGCGCTGGCGGCGATGGAGGCAGAAGACTTTATTAAGCATTTAGCGCAGTGCTATAACCCCAGCCATTTGGTGGTCGGCTTCAATTATCGCTTTGGGCACCGGGGCGCGGGAGATTATCACACGTTGAAAGAGGCGGGAAAACGGTATAACTTTACCGCAGATGTGGTGCCGCCCATCACTTTGGGGGGCGAGACCGTGTCTTCTACCCTGATCCGTAGCTGTATCGACAGCGGAGAGATGCAAAAGGCAGGTGCGCTCTTGGGCCGGCCCTATGAGCTGCGGGGCGAAGTGGTGCACGGCAGGGAGATCGGGAGGACCATGAACCTGCCCACGGCCAATATCGTGCCGCCGCCCTCGCGGCAGCTGCCGCCGCGGGGCGTATATATTGCTCAGGTGTGGACGGATGGTGTTTGGCATACGGCGGTCACGAATATCGGCAGCAACCCCACGGTGGCGCAGCAGGGCGCCCTTTCGGTTGAAAGCCATCTGCTGGATTATAAAGGTGATCTTTATGGCCGCCTGATCCGGGTGCGCTTTATCAAAAAACTGCGCGGCGAGGTCAAATTCTCGGGCGTGGCGCAGCTCAAGGCGCAGATCGAAAAGGATGTTCGCATCGCCCGTGCCTGGGAAGGGCTGAAAATATAATCGCCATAATCGGTTTACAAGCTGTAGCGATTATGTTAGAATAAATTTTGTACATCCATATGATCCTTAGCCTAAGTGGTTCGACGACTCCGACGGCTTGCTTTGGTTAAGGGGATTGGAGAAAAATTAGGAGGTTTATTTCAACATGGACAAGAATCAGAAGACCGAGATTATCAAAGCTTATGAGCGCCACGAGGGTGACACGGGTTCTCCGGAGGTACAGGTAGCCATCCTGACCGAGCGTATCAACCACTTGAACGAGCACCTCAAGGTGAACAAGAAGGACCATCACTCGCGCCGCGGCCTGCTGAAAATGGTCGGCCAGCGCCGTAGCATGCTTAACTACTTGAAGGGCAAGGACATCGAGCGCTATCGTACGCTGATCGCGCAGTTAGGCTTGCGTAAATAAAGGATTTAAGCAATAGAGCGGGCGTTTATGCCGCTCTATTCTTATGAAAAAGTATCTTGTTGTCAAGGTGAAAGGAGTCCCTATTTCGATGAATCAAAAGGTCTATGAAATGGAACTGGCGGGCCGCAAGCTCAGCATTGAGACCGGCCGGCTGGCAATGCAGGCAGGCGGCTCCGTACTGGTACGCTGTGGCGATACGGTGGTACTGGTTTGCGCTACCTGTTCGGAAAAGCCGCGCGAGGGGATCGATTTCTTCCCGCTCAGCGTGGACTATGAGGAAAAACTTTACGCGGTGGGCAAGATCCCCGGCGGGTTCATCAAACGGGAAGGCAAGCCCACCGAAAAGGCGATTCTGACCTCTCGGCTGATCGACCGGCCGATTCGCCCGCTGTTCCCCAAAGGGTTCCGTAACGATGTGCATATCGTGGCGACCACGCTGTCCGTGGATACCGAGATCCCGCCGGACAGCTACGCCATGATCGGCTCGTCCATCGCCCTTTGCCTGTCGGATATTCCCTTTGCCGGGCCCACGGGCTCGGTCGTAGTCGGCTTGGTGGATGGGGAATATGTGATTAACCCCAATAGCGAGCAGCGCGAAAAGAGCCGCATGCACTTGGTAGTTTCCGGCACGAAGGACGCCATCATGATGGTGGAGGCCGGTGCCAAGGTGGTCAGCGAGGAGGAGATGCTCAAGGGCATCCTCTTTGGGCATGAAGCCATCAAGGAGATCGTCGCCTTCCAGGAGAAGATCATCGCCGAGTGCGGTAAGCCCAAACGCGAGTTTGTAGAGCCCAAGCCCGACCCGGAGATGGAGGCTGAAGTGCGCGCCTACGCCCAGGATAAGGTGGTCTGGAGCCTGGATACCTTTGACCGGGATGAGCTGCGCGCCCGCGAGCGCCAGGTGGAGCAGGAGGTACAGGAGGCATTTGCCGAGAAGTACCCCGAGGCCGCCGGGCAGATTTCCGATATCCTTTACGGCATGACCAAAGCGGTCATGCGCGGCAAGATCATTAAAGACGGAGTGCGTCCGGATGGGCGCAGCGTTACGCAGGTGCGCCCCATCTGGTGTGAGACCGGCTTTTTGCCCCGCACCCATGGCTCGGCCATCTTTACCCGCGGCCTCACCCAGGTTGTGACCGTGGCCACCCTTGGCGCGGTAGGCGATATGCAGAAGCTGGACGGGTTGGACGAGGAAGAGACCCGGCGCTATATGCATCACTATAATATGCCGCCTTACAGCGTAGGCGAGACCAAGCCCATGCGCGGCCCCGGCCGGCGTGAGATTGGCCACGGTGCGCTTGCGGCCCGTGCGCTGGAACCGGTTATTCCAGACGAGGCGGATTTCCCGTATGCCATTCGTCTGGTATCCGAGGTCATCAGCTCCAACGGCTCGACCTCGCAGGCCAGCGTGTGCGGTTCTACCCTGGCGCTGATGGATGCGGGCGTTCCCATTAAAGCGCCGGTAGCCGGCGTTGCCATGGGGCTTATGCAGGAGCCGGAGACCGGTAAGATCGTGATCCTGACGGATATCCAGGGTCTGGAAGACTTTATGGGTGATATGGACTTTAAGGTAGCCGGTACGGCAGAGGGCATTACCGCCATCCAGATGGATATGAAGATCAAGGGCATCGGCGAGGAGATCCTGCGCGGCGCGCTGGCCCAAGCCCGCGAAGGCCGCCTGCACATTCTGGGCGAGATGCTCAAAGTGCTGCCCGCCCCCAAGGCGGAGCTCAGCCCCTATGCGCCCAAGATCGTCATGTTCTCCATCAATCCCGAGAAGATCGGCGAGGTGGTGGGTCCCCGCGGCAAGACCATCAACAAGATCATTGCCGAGACCGGCGTGAAGATCGACATCGAGGACGATGGCAGCGTGTTCATCTCCACCAACGATGCGGACGCGGCCAAACAGGCCCGCAAGATGATCGAGGCCATCACCAAGGAGATCGAGGTGGGCCAGGTCTACCGCGGCACGGTGGTGCGGCTGATGAACTTCGGCGCGTTTGTAGAGCTGCTGCCGGGTAAAGATGGTATGGTGCACATCTCCAAGCTGGCCGACCACCGGGTCGAAAAGGTGGAGGACGAGGTCAAGGTCGGCGATGAGGTGATCGTCAAGGTCATCGAGATCGACGATAAGGGCCGGGTGAACCTGATCCGCCGCGGCATTACCGAGGCTGACCTGCCGGCAGAGGAATAAACGGCTGAATTGGTTGGATTTTAGCGAAACAGGGCTGCTTTTTGCATGCCCTGTTTTTTCTTGTGGGAAAGGCCGAATTCGTTTGAACTTAGCGGCCGTGGGCGGTATAATGTAGTAGTGTGTAAAGAAGATTTTTGAATAAAGCGTTGGAGAGGAACTACGATTGGCTACCCAAACGAAAAAAAAGAGAAAGTCTAGAAAGACGCGCTATACCAAGCAGGAGCGCAGATCGCGGGAGATCAGCGGTCTTATCGTCATAGCGATAAGCCTTTTTTTGTTACTTTGCGTGTTTGTGCCCAGCGCCATGCGCTGGACCGGGCAGATCGGCACCCTGTTTACGGATGTGCTGTTCGGCGGGCTGGGCCTGGGCGCCTATGTGCTGCCGCTGGGGCTTATGGGCATTGGCTGCTGGCTGATCTTTGGCAAGTATAATCACCACGCCACCGGCCGCACGGTGATGCAGGTGGTATTGGCCGTTGCGCTGATGGGGTTTGTGCACCTGCTGTTTTGGGATCGGTTCAGCGGGGATTCTTATTTTGCCAACATCATGTCGGCCTATCAGGTCTGTGGTGCAGAGCATATCGGCGCAGGCGTGGTCGGGACGCTGTTTGTGTATCCGCTGCAAAAATTCATCGGCGTGGCGGGCAGCTACATCGCCTTTTTGACGCTGGCCGCTATCGCCGTAGTGGTGATCTTTAATATCTCTCTGCGGGATACGGGGGAGGAGATCCATACCCAGATCAAGCAACACGTGGATCAGCACCGGGAAAAGCGCAAACAACAGCAGCTTTATATCGATGAGATTCGCCAGCAGGAGGCGCAAGAGCGGGAACAGGCTGTGGACATGCCCATCGACCGGGAGGAGCCGCAGCTCTACGATAGGGATGTATTCGACGGCCAGCAGGAGCCCCCACGGAAAAAACGCTGGGGCTTTATCGACCTGGAGGCGGAGGAATACAAGCCCGCAAAGGCAAAAAAGAGGGAGCAGGAGCCTGCCCAGCCGCAGAGCCACCTGCTGCGGGATGAGGAAACGGACCTGCAGTTTACGGCCATGGATTCGCTGCAGGAGACCCCGTTTGTCACCGAGGACGGCGCGTTGACCAGCGAAGAGAAAAACGCGGTGCTCGATCAGGTATATCCCCCCATGGAAACGGATTGGAACGCCGTTATCCCGCCGCTGGAGCGCGATGTGCAGCCGGAGTATGCGCAGGACGAGGCTGAACCCGCAGCGGATAGCGCATGGGCAGCGGAAAGTCCAGGCGCTGTACAGGAGGCTCCCTGGAAAGAGGAGCTTTGGGAGCCTGCGGTCGAGCCCGAGGCGGCTGCGCAGACGCCGGACGTGCCGCAAAATACACGCGCGGATGACGGGGAGAAAGCGGCTGACATGGCTTTTCCGCACGCCGGCGAGGAGGAGCAGGGCCCCGCGCCCTATCGCTTCCCGCCGCTGGAGCTTTTAGCGCTGCCGGCGCGCCGGGGCAACGCCATGGCCCAGGAGCAGTTGCAACATCAAAACGCCAAACTGCTGGAGGATACCCTGGCCAGCTTTGACATCTCTGCTAAAGTGCTCAGCGTCAACAGCGGGCCGGCCATCACCCGGTATGAGCTGGCGCCCGCGCCGGGCATCAAGGTCAGCCGCATCGTCAACCTGGCGGACGATATCGCGCTGAACATGGCGGCCACCGGCGTGCGCATCGAGGCCCCCATCCCCGGCAAGGCAGCCATCGGCATCGAAGTGCCCAAGAGCGATATTTCCACCGTCTGCCTGCGGGAATTGTTGGAGAGTGAGGAATTTCAACATTACCCGGGAAAAGCGGCTTTTGCTTTGGGTAAAGATATCGCCGGTAAGACCATTGTGGCGGATATCGCCAAGATGCCGCATCTGCTCATCGCAGGGGCTACCGGCTCGGGCAAGAGCGTGTGCATCAATACACTGATTATCAGCCTGCTGTATCACAGCGCTCCGGAGGATGTAAAGCTGATCATGGTGGATCCCAAGGTAGTGGAGCTTAGCGTTTACAACGGCATCCCGCACCTGCTCACCCCGGTGGTGACCGACCCTAAAAAGGCGGCCGGGGCGCTGAACTGGGCGCTAAGCGAGATGACGACGCGCTATAAGGCCTTTGCCAAGCACGGCGTGCGCGACCTGAAGGGCTATAACCAGTACCTGCTGGAAAACGGGGAGGAGAAGCTGCCTACGCTGGTGGTGATCATCGACGAGCTGGCGGACCTGATGATGGTCGCCCCCAAGGACGTGGAGGACAGCATCTGCCGTCTGGCGCAGATGGGCCGCGCGGCGGGCGTGCATTTGGTCATCGCCACCCAGCGCCCGTCGGTGGATATTATTACCGGCGTTATCAAGGCCAACATCCCTTCGCGCATCGCCTTTGCGGTATCTTCTCAGATCGATTCGCGTACCATCCTGGATATGGGCGGGGCCGAAAAGCTGCTGGGCCGGGGCGACATGCTGTATTACCCCGGTTCTATCCCCAAGCCCATCCGGGTGCAGGGCGCCTTTGTCAGCGATAAGGAGATCGGCGCCATTGTAGACTTTATCAAAGCGGGCCTGCAGGAGGAACCGCAGTATAATCCCGAGATCATCGAGGAGTTTGAAAACGCCGCGCCCGGCCTCAAGGGTGAGGATAAGGATGCGGGGGACGAGCTGTTGCCCCAGGCCATCGAGCTGGTGCTGGATTGCGGCCAGGCCTCGATTTCCATGCTGCAGCGCCGGCTTCGCATCGGCTACTCCCGCGCGGGCCACCTGATCGACGAGATGGAGGCGCGCGGGATCATCAGCGGCTTTGACGGCAGCAAGGCGCGAAAATTGCTGATCACCAAAGAAGAGTACGCGGCGCTTAGCGGCGGCGAGGAGCCGGATTTTGAAGAAGAATAGACCGGAGGGAATGCCTTTGAAGATAAGAGTGGGAATGATTGCCCTGGGATGCAATAAAAACCGCGTGGATGCGGAGGTCATGCTGGGTATTCTGCAGGAAAAGGGCTACGACTTGACCAATGATCCATCTCGGGCGCAGGTCATCATCGTCAACACCTGCGGCTTCATCGGCCCGGCCAAAGAAGAGGCCATCGAGACGATATTGGAGATGGCCCAATATAAGCAGGAGGGCGAGCTCAAGGCCCTGATCGTCAGCGGGTGCCTGGCCCAGCGCTATCCCGAGGACCTGTACCGGGATATCCCGGAGATCGATGCGGTCATCGGCATCACAGATGAGGCGGATATCGCCAAGGTGATCGAGGCCGTGCTGGCGCGCAAGCGCGTTTTGCAGGTGGCTGCGCCCGGGCTGCCCGCAGAGGAGACCGCGCGGGTACTGACCACGCCGCCCTATATGGCTTACCTGAAGATCGCCGACGGGTGTGACAACTGCTGCAGCTACTGCGCCATTCCCATGATCCGTGGCCCCTACCACAGCCGGGAGATGGATGTGCTGATCGCCGAAGCCAAACGGCTGGCGCAAAAGGGCGTCAAGGAATTGGTGCTGGTGGCCCAGGATACCACTCTTTACGGCGAAGACCTGTATGGCGAACCTCGCTTGAGCGAGCTGCTGGAGGCGGTATGCGCCATTGAGGGCATCCAATGGGTACGGGTGCTTTATACTTATCCTGAGCGAATCACCGATAAGCTGATCCAAACCATGGAGCGCAATGAGAAGATCTGCCGCTATATCGATATGCCCATCCAACACATCGACGATGCGGTTTTAGCGCGCATGAACCGCAACGGCACCGGCGCACAGATCCGGGCGCTGGCCAAGGACCTGCGCCGCCGCGGCTTTACCCTGCGCACCACGCTGATCACCGGCTTCCCCGGCGAGGATGAGGCGGCTTTTGAGGCGCTGCGCGGATTCATCGAGAGCTGCACGTTTGACAGGCTGGGCGTATTCCCCTATTCTCAAGAGGAGGGGACGCTAGCCGCCGATATGCCCGATCAGGTGGAAGAAGAATTGCGAAAGGCCCGGTGCGATGAACTGATGCAGCTGCAGCAGCGCATCTCAAAAGAGCTTTTGGCGCGCCGCATCGGCCAGGTGGAAGAGGTGCTGATTGAAGGGTACGACCTGCGGGCCAAGACCTATCTGGGCCGTTCCCGCGCGGAGGCCCCGGAGATTGATGGACAGATCCTCGTACATGCTGATACGGATCTTGCCGTGGGCGCTTTTGTGCCGGTCAGGATCACGCAGGCATTTGATTACGATCTGGAAGGGGTGGCCTTGACATGAGCGCTGCCAACAAAGTGACGCTGGCGCGGATCGCGCTGGTCCCGTTTATGATCGCCTTTATGCTGCTGGACGGAGCGGCGTTTCCCTGGGCGAAATTTGCGGCCGTGGCCATCTTTATTATCGCCGCCAGTACGGATATGCTGGACGGATACCTGGCGCGCAAAAAAAAGGAGGTCTCTCCGGTAGGCATCCTGCTGGACCCGATTGCGGACAAGCTCCTGGTCTGTTCCGCGCTGATCATCCTCACCTCGCAGGGCAAGGTGCACGCGCTGGTGGTGCTCATCATCATCATGCGGGAATTCGCCGTCAGCGGCCTGCGCCTGGTGGCGGCGGGCAGCGGGCATGAGATCATCGCCGCCAGTTGGCTGGGGAAGACCAAGACCATCACCCAAATGGTGGCCATCGGTTTTTATATCGCGGATAATTTCCCCTTTTCTTATTGGAATATCCCCTTTGCACAGATCATCATGGCCATCGCGCTGGTGTTTACGCTCTGGTCCGCGGTGGATTATTTTAAGGGAAGCTGGAGCTATTTGTCTGAAAAGAAGATGCAGCCGTAAGGAGGTCGTGGTACAATGGTACAAAGTGCGGAAATTCTCTCTGTGGGTACGGAGCTTTTGCTGGGGCAGATCGTCAATAGCGACGCCCAATATCTCTCCCAGCAGCTCTCGCCCATGGGCATCAACGTTTACCGGCATGTAACGGTGGGCGATAATGTGGAACGGCTGAAAGCCGCGCTGGCTGAGTGCCTGCAGCGCGCGGATATGGTGATCACCACCGGCGGGCTGGGGCCCACCATGGACGACCTGACCAAAGAGACCGTGGCGGAATTTTTCGGCCTGCCCATGGAGCGGGATGAGGCGACCTACGCCTGGCTTAAAGATCATTTTGAAAAGCGCGGCGCGGTCATGTCGCCCAACAATGCCAAACAGGCGGATTTCCCCAAGGGCAGTCGTATTCTGCCCAACCGCAACGGCACGGCGCCGGGCTGCGTGGTAGAGGAAAACGGCAAGGTGGTCATCGTGCTGCCCGGCCCCCCGGTGGAGCTGCATGATATGTTTGAAAACGCCGTGCTGCCCTACCTGCATTCCCTTTCGGAGGACGTGATCGTCTCCAAGATCCTGCGCTTTTTCGGCATCGGGGAGAGCGCGCTGGAATACCAGCTGCGGGAGCTGATCGCCGCGCAGACCAACCCTACCATCGCCCCTTATGCAGGCACGGGCGAGGTCACGCTGCGCCTGACGGCCAAGTGCAGGGCGCGTGAAGAGGCCGAAGGGTTGATCGCTCCGGTGGAAGCTGCGATCATGGCCCAGGTGGGCGAATACTTTTACGGCTACGGCAAGGATACGCTGGATATCGTAGTGGCGCGCAAGCTGCTGGAAAAGGGCAGGACGCTGGCCCTGGCCGAGAGCTGTACCGGCGGGATGATCGCCGCCAAGCTGGTGGGCTATCCTGGCATTTCCGAGGCGCTTTTGGAAGGGCAGGTCGTCTACAGCAACGCGGCCAAAGTGCGCCGGCTGGGCGTTAAGGAGCAGACGCTGGAGCAGTTCGGCGCGGTGAGCGAGGAGACGGCGCGGGAGATGGCCCTGGGGCTGCGCGCCCAGGTGGGGAGCGATCTGGCCCTGTCGGTCACCGGCATCGCGGGCCCGGATGGCGGCACGGCGCAAAAGCCCGTGGGGCTGGTCTACATCGGTTTGGCCCAAGAGAGCGGCGTCACGGTCAAAAAGCTCAACCTGAGCGGCGGGCGCAACCGCATCCGCAACATGGCTACACTCAACGCCCTGGATATGATCCGCCGGGCGCTGGATAAAATGGATAGAAACAGGACATAAGGGAGGAAAACATTCGTATGTTGGAAAAGCAAAAAGCCCTGGAAATGGCTTTATCCCAAATAGAACGGCAGTTTGGCAAGGGGTCGATCATGCGCCTTGGGGAGGCGGGGGCCAGGCTGAATCTGGAGGTCATCCCTACGGGCTGTCTGGAGCTCGATCTGGCGCTGGGCGTGGGGGGCATCCCCCGCGGCCGCATCATCGAGGTATATGGGCCTGAGTCTTCGGGTAAGACCACGCTGGCCCTGCATATGGTCGCCGAGGCGCAAAAGCTGAACGGCACCGCTGCTTTTATTGATGCCGAACACGCGCTGGACCCGGTGTATGCCCGCAACCTGGGCGTCAATATCGATGAGCTTTACGTCTCCCAGCCGGATACCGGCGAGCAGGCGCTGGATATTGCGGACGCACTGGTGCGCTCGGGCGCGGTGGATATCATCGTGGTGGACTCGGTGGCGGCCCTGGTACCCAAGGCAGAGATCGAGGGCGAGATGGGGGATGCGCACGTGGGTCTGCAGGCCCGGCTGATGAGCCAGGCCCTGCGCAAGCTGGCGGGCGGCATCTCCAAATCCAATTGCATACTAGTCTTTATCAACCAGCTGCGCGAAAAGGTGGGCGTAATGTTTGGTAGCCCTGAGGTGACCACCGGCGGTAAGGCGCTCAAGTTCTACGCCTCGATCCGCCTGGATGTGCGCCGGATCGAAACGCTGAAAAACGGCCAGGAGATGGTGGGTAATCGTACCCGCGTCAAGGTCGTCAAAAATAAGGTGGCGCCGCCCTTCCGGATGGCCGAATTTGATATTCTGTACGGCACGGGCATTTCCCACGAAGGGTCGCTGGTGGATATGGGCGTGGCCCATAAGATCGTCAATAAGAGCGGCTCCTGGTTCTCGTATGGGGAGATGCGCATCGGCCAGGGGCGCGAGAACGCCCGGCAGTATCTGATCGATAATCCGGATGTGGCCCGCGAGATCGAGGAGAAGATCCGCGCGGCGGTGCTGCAGGAGAAGGAAGAAAAGGAAAAGAAGGACGAACCGGCCCCGCAGCCGGCGGCAGAAAACGAGTAGTTGTAGTCCATGGGGAGAGGATAGCACAATATCTTGCGTCCTCTCCCTTTTTATACGCCCGCCTGTCCTTGACAGGGGGCTGTAAAAGCGATAAAATTGTGCTGTATGATATTCGCAGTCTGTTCTATATTTAATGATGCTGTCCGTCGCGCATTTGGGCGGGGCACATGGGGGAGGCAGGCGGCGAAATGTTAGATGAGAAACAACATAATTTATTGGAGGAGGTGCACCCTAGGATTGAACGGCAGTGATTTATTATTGCCGATTCTCTTATCTGTCATTCCAAGCTTAATCATTGGTGTTCTAGGTGGTTACTTTTATCGCAAATCGATTGCTGAAGCGAAGATCGGAAAGAGCGAGGAAAAAGCGCGCCAGATTTTGGACGATGCGCGCGCCAAAGCCGAGGCAACGAAGAAGGAAACCATTCTGGAAGCAAAAGAAGAGGTTCATCGCCTGCGCAGCGAGCAGGAGAAGGAGAACCGCGACCGCAGAAACGAACTGCAACGTATGGAGAAGCGCGTGCTTCAGAGAGAGGAAAATCTCGACCGCAAGCAGTCTTCTTTGGAATCCCGGGAGGAAAATCTTTCGCGTAAACAAAAGGAACTGGACCGGCTGCAAGAGGAGTTTGACCAGCTGCACAAAAAGCAGTTGGAGGAGCTTGAGCGTATCTCGGGCCTGACGCGGGAAGAGGCCAAGGAGCTGTTGCTGCAAACGGTTGAGAGCGACGCGCGTTATGACGCGGCGATCATGGTACGGGATATCGAGGCCCGCGCCAAGGAAGAGGCCGACAAGCGCGCGCGCAACATCGTCAGCCTGGCGATTCAGAAATGTGCGGCGGACCATGTGGCCGAGGCCACGGTTTCGGTCGTCGCGCTGCCTAACGATGAGATGAAGGGGCGTATTATCGGCCGTGAAGGGCGCAACATTCGGGCCCTTGAAACGGCGACCGGAATTGATCTGATTATTGATGATACACCGGAAGCGGTTATTTTATCGGGATTCGATCCTATCCGCAGGGAGATCGCCCGCGTGGCGCTGGAGAAGCTGATCCTAGACGGCCGCATCCATCCTGCGCGGATCGAGGAAATGGTGGAAAAGGCGCGCAAGGAAGTGGATGTGACCATCCGCGAGGCCGGCGAGGCCGCCGTGTTCGAGGTGGGTGTGCACAACCTGCACCACGAGCTGGTCAAGCTTCTGGGCCGCATGCGCTATCGCACCAGCTACGGCCAGAACGTGCTCAAGCACAGCGTAGAGGTAGCGCACCTGGCGGGGCTGATGGCCGCGGAGATCGGCGCGGATGTGACGATGGCCAAGCGCGCGGGTTTGCTGCATGATATCGGCAAATCCATCGACCATGAGGTGGAAGGCCCGCACGCCAAGATCGGCGCGGACGTGGCCAAAAAGTATCGGGAGAATCCCGATATCGTCAACGCCATCGCGGCGCACCATGGCGATGTGGAGCCTATGACGGTGGAGGCCGTACTGGTACAAGCTGCAGACGCTATTTCGGCCGCAAGGCCGGGCGCGCGGCGCGAGAAACTTGAAAATTACATTAAGCGTTTAGAAAAGCTGGAGGAGATTTCTAACTCATTTGCGGGAGTTGAGAAATCATTTGCCATTCAGGCGGGCCGCGAGGTGCGCATCATCGTTAAACCCGAGGATGTGGACGACGCCGGTACCCTGTTGGTGGCAAAGGAAATCGTTAAGAGAATTGAGCACGAGTTGGATTATCCCGGCCAGATCAAAGTGAATGTCATTCGCGAGACGCGGTCGGTAGACTACGCAAAGTAATTTGCACAAGACGAAGTGGAAAGAGGATATGCCCTAGCGGCATATCCTCTTTTTAGATGGCGCGTAAAACCTTGCGCCCACAAAAAGGGGGAAGGCTGATGATAAAAGTCTACGATGCGCACTGCGATTATCCCTGGGCACTTTTAAAAATGGAAAAGGATACATCTTTTGCGCCGCAGAATAGCCCGGAGCATCTGGCGACGGGGAGCGTCGCGCTCCAGGTGATGGCGGCCTGGTGCGGCGATGCGAAAAAGGAGGGGGCGTGCGGCGCAGCGACCCTGCAAAAGATCAGGGCCTACCGGCGCTTTCTTACGCGGGAGGCGCAGCGCGTGACCCCAGTACTCAGTCGTGACGACCTGCAAAGCGAAGGGCCGGGGCGGATATTGACCCTGCTGGCTATCGAGGGTGGGGAGGCGTTGGAGGGGAAGCTGGAACAGGTAGAAGCCTACTTTCACCTGGGGGTGCGCATGTTGGGGCTGACCTGGAATTGGAACAATCCCCTGGCAGGAGGCGCCAAAGAAGATGGCGGGCTGACGGCGTTTGGGCGGGCGGTTCTCCGGGAGATGCGTACCCTGCACATGATCCCTGACCTGGCCCATTTGAACGCGCGCAGCTTTTGGGATGTGCTGGAAAATGATCCATATCCGCCCTTTGTTTCCCACGGCAACGCGCGGGCGCTGTGCGAACACCCGCGAAACTTGACCGATGCCCAAATTAAAGCTATAATCAGTGCTGGTGGTTTCATTGGTGTGAACTTTTATCCGCCTTTTTTGCGGGCGGATGATGAAAATAGCGGCATTGCAGATGTGGTTGCGCATATTTTGCACATCCTGCAATTGGGCGGGCAAAACTGCGTGGGCCTGGGCTCTGATTTTGACGGGATGGATGTGTTGCCCAAGGGGATTGACGGGCCGCAGCATTTCCAGCGCATCCTACGCGCCCTGGGCGAAGCAGGGCTGGAAGAGGCGTGCATCGGGCGCATCGCCTACGGTAATTTAAAACGCTATCTATACGATAACTTACCATAAATTACGATGTGGAGGAGACACATGAGAGAGCTGTATGAAAACCCCCTGATATCGCGCTACGCCAGCAAGGCCATGGCGCAGAACTTTTCGGATGAGAAAAAGTTTAAGACCTGGCGCCGGCTGTGGGTCGCCCTGGCGGAAGCGGAGATGGAGCTGGGCCTGCCGATCACCCCTGACCAGGTGGAGGAGCTGCGCCGCTTTCAGGATGATATCAATTATAACGTGGCCGCCGCCCGGGAGCGCGAGGTGCGCCATGACGTGATGAGCCATGTGTACGCCTATGGCGTGCAGTGCCCTTCGGCGCGGGCCATCATCCATTTGGGCGCGACCAGCTGCTATGTGGGGGATAATGCGGATATCCTCATCATGCGGGATGCGCTGAGTATCGTTTTGGCCAAGCTGGTCAACTGCATGGCGGAGCTGGCTAAGTTCGCCCTGCAGTATAAGGATATGCCCACACTGGGCTTTACCCATTTTCAGCCCGCCCAGCTGACCACGGTAGGCAAGCGCGCCTGCCTGTGGCTGCAGGATCTGCTGATGGATCTGGAAGAACTGGAGCACGTGATCAGCATTTTAAAGATGCGCGGTGTAAAGGGCACCACCGGCACCCAGGCCAGTTTTTTAACGCTGTTTGACGGGGACCATGAGAAGGTAAAGGAGCTGGAAAAGCGGGTCGCTGCTAAGATGGGGCTGAAAGCCTGCTTTGCCGTGACCGGGCAGACCTATCCGCGCAAGCTGGATGCCATCGTGCTCAGCCAGCTTTCCGGCATCGCCCAAAGCGCTTATAAGTTTGCCGATGATATCCGGCTGCTCCAGAATATGAAGGAGATCGAAGAGCCCTTTGAAAAGAGCCAAATCGGCTCTTCCGCCATGGCCTATAAGCGCAACCCCATGCGCAGCGAGCGCATCTGCTCGCTCTCCCGGTTTGTGATGGCCAATAGCGAGAACGCGGCCATGACGGCTGCCACCCAGTGGCTGGAGCGCACGCTGGACGATTCGGCCAACAAGCGTCTGGCTGTTCCCCAGGCCTTCCTGGCGGTGGATGCGATCCTGAACATCTACCTCAACGTGGTGGATGGGCTGGTGGTCTATCCCAAGATGGTGGAAAAGCATGTGCGCGCGGAATTGCCCTTTATGGCCACCGAAACGATCCTGATGGAGGCCGTGCGCCGCGGAGGCGACCGGCAGGAGCTGCACGAGCGTATCCGCGTCCATTCTATGGAGGCGGGCCGCAGGGTCAAGATGGAGGGGATGGAGAACGACCTGCTCAGCCGTATTGCGGCAGACCCGGCCTTTGGCTTGACGCTGCAGGAGATCGATGAATTATTGGATGCCAAGCGCTTCACCGGCCGCGCCGAACAGCAGGTGGAGGAATTTGTGGCGGAAGAGATACAGCCTATTTTGGATCACTATAAGGCCTATTTGGGCCTGCGTGGGGAGGTCAACCTGTAAAGGGACCGGTTTGTGCCGCTATTGGATCGCGTTTCCCCGGGCCTGTTCGCTTGCGGACATGCGCGCAAAACAGAATAAAAACAAAGCGGCTGCGCGGTAATTGCAGCGTGCAGGGAGTGCAAGAACTCCTGCACGGATGCGATGGCTGTGCAGCCGTTGCTTGTTTTGCAGGATGGATGAAATAGATTGCAAAAACTTCTGATATGCCCTTTTTTATAAACGGGGTCTATGGTAAAATAATATCTATCCTGAGAAAGGGACGGTGGATACATTTGGAGCGTCAAATGGATTTGACCATGCGGATCAACAGCGGCTTTAAAACCATGAGCAAGGGGCAAAAGTTGATCGCCGAATATATTTTAGCCCATTACGATAAGGCAGCGTTTATGACGGCGGCCAAGCTGGCCAGCCGCATCGGCGTGAGCGAATCTACCGTGGTTCGCTTTGCTGACGCGCTGGGGTATGACGGATACCCTAAACTGCAGCGGGCACTGCAGGAGATGATCCGCACCAAGCTGACGACGGTGCAGCGCATCGAGATGACAGGGGATCAGGACGAGGCGTCGATATTGCAGTCCGTTTTTAAAACGGATATGGCCAATATCCGCTCTACGCTGGAGGAGATCGACCCGGAGGTGTTCAGCCAGGTCGTGGAGAGTATTTTTTCGGCCAAACACATCTATATTCTGGGCCTGCGCAGCGCGGCGCCGCTGGTACAGTTTTTCTCCTATTACCTCTCCTTTATTTTTGAGAATATCACGGTGGTGACCTCCGGGGTCAGCGACGTGTTCGAGCAGATCTTCAGGGCCGGAGAAGGGGATCTGCTGATCGGCGTGAGCTTTCCGCGCTATTCCTCCCGCACGGTGGAGGGGATCAATTTTGCGAAAAAGAATGGCGTCAAGATCGTATCGATCACCGACAGCCTGCTTTCGCCGCTGGCATCTCAGGCGGATCTTTGCCTGGTAGCCCGCAGCGACATGGCTTCCTTTGCGGATTCCATGGTGGCGGCCTTCAGTCTGGTCAATGCGTTGATCGTAGCCATCGGCTCGCGCAAGAAGGATGAGATTTCGCAATACTTTACCAAGCTTGAAGCGGTTTGGGACGAATACAGCGTCTATTTGGGCAAGGATAGGAATGCAAACTAATGGAATTATATATTTTCAGGCATGGGCACACGGTATGGAATGGGGAGCATCGCTTTCAGGGGCAAACGGATATCCCGCTGGACGAGCTGGGGCTTAGGCAGGTAGCCTGCCTGGCGCAGCGGGCAAAAGAACTGGATTTTAAGCGCCTGTTTACCAGCCCCTTGACCCGGGCGCGGCAGACGGCGCAGGCCATCGCGCAGGTCAAGCATCTGGAGATCGAGCCCTGGGACGACCTGCTGGAAGTGGATTTTGGCAGTTGGGAAGGGCTGAAGGTATCGGAGGCGGCCGAAACCTTTCCTGAGTTTTATGATTGCCTTTGGAAGGATCCGATGAACTGTAACCCCGAAGGGAAAGAGCGCCTGGAAACGGTGATCGCCCGCGCGCAGCGGGTGCTGGACCGCTGCACCGGGGAGTTTTCCGATGAGAACATCGGCATTGCCACCCACGGTTATTTTTCCAGCGTGCTGATGAGCTTGGCCATCGCGCGCCCTTGGGAGCAGCTGGGGGACATGCTGGTGCGCAACGCCACCTTGAGCGTGCTGCGCTGGGACGGGGCCAAGTGGACCCTGCCCACGATGGGGGATGCTGCCCATCTGGAGGCAATGGATGGATAAAAAGAGGCTGGTCGTGGTCGGCGGCGGGCCGGCGGGCATGATGGCCGCAGGCATCGCTGCGCAAAATGGCTGCGCCGTTACGCTGCTGGAGCGCAATGAGAAGCTGGGCAAAAAGCTCTATATCACCGGTAAAGGGCGCTGTAACCTGACCAACGCCTGTGCGCCGGAGGAATGGATGAACAACCTCCCGCGCAACGGCAAGTTCATGTTCAGCGCCTTTAATAGGTTTAATAACCGCCAGGTAATGGATTTTTTTGAAGCGCTGGGCGTGCCGCTGAAGGTGGAACGGGGCAACCGGGTATTCCCGGTCAGCGATAAGGCCAGCGATATCAACCGCGCCCTGGAGCGGTATCTGCGCCAAAACGGCGTTACGGTACTGCTTTCCCACCGGGTAGAGGCGCTGGAAATGGACGAGGAACGCGTAAGCGGCGTGCTTGCCGGCGGCAAACGCTTCCCCTGCGAGGCCGTGGTGGTTGCTACGGGAGGGTTGAGCTATCCCAGCACCGGCTCCACGGGCGACGGGCTAGCATGGGCCAAAGTTTTGGGCTTAAAGACCGAGCCTGCATACCCTTCTCTGATCCCTATCGAAACGCGGGAGGATTGGCCGGCGCAGTTGCAGGGGCTTTCCCTGCGCAATGTGGCGCTGACGGCCAGGCGAAACAAAAAGGTCTTGTATGCAGAGCAGGGGGAGATGCTGTTTACCCATTACGGGGTAAGCGGGCCGCTGGTGCTCTCGGCGTCCAGCCATATCGCGGGCCTGGCGTTAAATGAGATCGAGCTGAGCATCGACCTAAAGCCCGCGCTCAGTTTGCAGCAGCTGGATGCCCGGCTGGTTCGCGATTTTGAAAAGTACAGCAACAAACAGTTTATCCACGCGGTGAAGGATCTTTTTCCGCAGCGGATGGTGGAAGTGATGGTGCGCCTTTCGGGCATTGCGCCCCAAAAGGCAGCCAACCAGCTCACCCGGGCGGAGCGCGCGGCGTTTGCCGCGCTGATCAAGGCCCTGCCGCTGCACCCGAAGGCCTTGCGGCCCATCGAGGAGGCGATCATCACCCGCGGAGGGATCAGCGTGCGGGAGATCGACCCGAAGAGCATGCGGGCCAAGCGCTATCCCAACCTGTTTTTTGCAGGGGAAATGCTGGATGTTGACGGCTATACGGGCGGGTTCAACTTGCAGATCGCTTTTTCTACTGGTTATTTGGCGGGCGTTGGGGCCGCGCAGGAGATGGAGAATTAAGGCCAAAGAAAGGTGTTGAGAATATGGAGCATCTTGAAACCGGCAGCAAAGAGGTCGCACGCGCGGCGCTTTTGATCAGCTTGACCCAGACGCGCGAGCAGGAGAAACAGCTGCAAAGCCAGTTGCTTGAGCAGGGCATCCGCAGCGCGGCCGCGGACTTTGGCGGGGAATTTATCGCCTCGGTCATGAAGATCGTCGAGCGCAGCGTGGTGGCGGCCAAGCGCGAAAATGTGATCGACCTGTCCCACCACGAGGAGGGCGCGGTAGCCGGGGCCACGCGGGAGGCGCTCTCCCAGATCATGACCAAGGCCATCGGGCTGAATGTGGGCGGAAAGATCGGCATCGCCAGGTTTGAAGACCACATAGCCGTTTCCACCTTTTTCGGGATCGGACTGTTGCACTTAAACGAGGTGGCCATCGGCTTGGGCCACCGCGCCGTATAGATATCAAAGTAAAGGCAGGCGGAGAAAATCATGGAACAACAAAAGATCAATATCGCTTTGGATGGCCCGGCGGGCGCGGGAAAGAGCACCATTGCCAAACAGCTGGCCCAAAAATTAGATATACTTTATCTGGACACCGGCGCCATGTACCGGGCGCTGGGGCTAAAGGCTAAAAAATGCGGGGTGGACCCCAAGGACCGCGCCAAGGTCGAGGCGCTGCTGCCCGATACTCGGGTGGATGTGATCTATCAAAACGGGCAGATGCGCGTAGAGCTGGACGGGGAGAATGTGGAGCCGGCCATCCGTACCCAGGAGATGGGGATGTACGCCTCCGCCGTGGCGGCCCATCCCGGCGTGCGGGAATACTTGGTGGAGCTGCAGCGTAAAATCGCCCTGGAGAACGATTTGGTGCTGGATGGGCGCGATATCGGGACCTGCGTGCTGCCCGACACACGGTATAAATTCTTCATCACCGCTTCGTTGGAGGAGCGGGCGCGCCGGCGCTTTGCAGAGTTGGTGCAAAAGGGTGAGAAAAGCGAGAGCTTTGAAGCGGTCAAAGCCGCCATGGCCCAGCGCGATAAGGCGGATGCCGAACGCGAGTTTTCGCCGCTGTCCTGCGCGGACGACGCGGAGGTGGTGGACACCACTGAGATGGATATCGACGAGGTGGTGGACTTTCTCATCGAGGCGATCGATACCCGCCGCCATCAGGCGTAGCGCAGGGCTGCCTAACAAAGGCATTAAAAGAAATCAAAGGGGTGCCGCTTTTTCATGTGGTATAGGATCTTCCGGGTGGTCGTCAATTTCCTGGCGTTTGTGCTCTGCCGCACGCGCGTCGTAGCCGGAGCGGATTATCTTCGCGAAGTCGTCAAAGGCCGGGCGATCATCATCGCCAACCATATCCATTGGAACGACCCGATGGTGGTGGCGGCCTGTATTAAACGCAAGATCTATATCATGGCCAAGGAGGAGCTCTTCCGCAACAGAATCGTGGCCTGGGCCATCGGCGAATTTAACGTGTTCCCCGTAAAGCGCGGCAAGGCAGATATCGGGGCCATCAAAAAGGCGCTCAAAGTCCTGCGGGAGGATACGCCGCTTTTGATCTTTCCCGAGGGTACGCGCAGCCGAGATGGGGAGCTACTGCCGTTTTTTGACGGGCCGGCCTCGCTGGCCCTAAAGACGCAGGCGCCGGTTTTGCCGATCTATATCGCCCCTTATCACATAGGCGGTAAGGTGCGCCTGTATGTGGGCGAACCCATCGAACTGGCTGCGGCGCTGCCGGAGACGCTAAAAGGCGCCCAGCGCATTGAAGCGGCCAATAAGCTGCTGGAAACCAGCGTGCAAACGCTGAAGGACCGTGCCGAATTATGAAAAATTAAAAAATTTGTTTCAAAAAGAAGGAATTTTGCATAAACCCATCGAATGTGCTTTAGGTACGTAAAAAAAGAGGTTTATTGCCGTAAGAATGGAACTGATTATTGCTAAGCACGGCGGGTTTTGCTTTGGAGTAAAACGCGCGGTAGAGGCTGCGTTAGATGCAGCAAAGGCGGGCGGGGTTTATACGCTCGGGCCGATTATCCATAACCCCTCGGTAGTGGCGGCATTGGCTAAACAGGGTGTACAGGTGGTTAACGCGATCGAAGAGATCGCCGGACGCGGCACGGTCGTGATCCGTTCCCACGGCGTACCCCCGCAAATGATTACACAATGCGAGGCACTTGGACTTCATATCATTGATGCTACCTGCCCTTATGTTAAACGCATTCACGAAAGGGTTGTGCAGGCACGTCAGAGCGGGCGTCACGTCTACATTATCGGTGAGGAGAAGCACCCAGAGGTCATGGGCATCGCCGGTTGGGCGGGAGAGGACGCAACGGTTTTACTCAATAGCCAAGAGGCTGAAAATATTCCAAAAACTCAATATGGGCTCGCCGTGGCGCAGACCACGGCCCTGCGCTCAAACTTTGAGCAGACAGTGGTTGTGCTGCGAGAAAAAGTGGCGAATCTGGAGGTATTTGACTCCATCTGCCAGGCGACGGCCAGGCGCCAGGCTGAGGCGCGGGAGATTGCGCAAAAATGCGATGCCGTTCTGGTTTTAGGCGGCAAAAACAGCAGCAATACGCGTAAGCTCTTTGAGATTGCTTGCCAGCACACTTCCCGTGTGTTTGCAATAGAGTCGGCCGAGGAAATTCCGCTTGCGGAGTTTAAGCCGGACGACGTTGTTGGGATCATTGCCGGCGCATCCACGCCGGAATGGATAATTAAGGAGGTAGTTTGTAGGATGAGCGTGTTGGACATGAACGAACAGGTCGACGAGGTTATGCAAGAGGGGGCTGCTGCCGCGGAGCAGGAAGCGGTAGCGCAGGTCGACCAGCCCGCGGAGGCCGCCGAGAGCGAAGAGTCGCAGCAGGATGCGGATTTTATGCAGAGCGTAGAGGAGACGTTGCGCGTTCTGCGGAAAGGACAGGTGCTCACGGGCAAGATTGTTCAGATCACTGAGAACGAGGTCTGTGTGAACATCGGCTATAAGTCCGATGGATTCATTCCCAAGAACGAGTTCTCTGACGACATGGACGTGGATCTGCGCACGGTGGTGAACGTCGGCGATGAGATCGATGTTTGCGTGCTGAAGGTCAACGACGGCGAAGGTAATGTTCTGCTTTCCAAAAAGCGCGTGGACTCCCGGAAAAACTGGGGCACCGTGATGGAAATGTTCAAAAATAACGAGTATGCTGAGGGCGTGTGCAAAGAGGTCGTCAAGGGCGGCGTCATTGCCAATATCCTGGGCATCCGTGCCTTTATCCCCGCTTCGCAGCTTTCCCAGAATTATGTGGAAAACATGCAGCAGTTCGTGGGGCAGACCCTGCAGCTGAAGATCATTGAGGTGGACGAGGGCCGCAAGCGCGTAGTCGCCTCTCGCCGCGCGGTCCTGGCCGAGCAGGCCGAGGCCAAAAAGAAGGAAGCTTGGGAGAAGCTGACCGCTGGCGAGACCATCGTGGGTACGGTCAAGCGCATTACGGACTTTGGCGCGTTTGTGGATGTGGGCGGTATCGACGGCCTGCTGCACGTGACCAATATGTCCTGGGGCCGCGTCAACCATCCCTCGGATGTTGTGAAGCCCGGCGACGAGATCGAGGTATTGATCCTGGCGCTGGATCCCGAGAAGGAGCGCGTATCCCTGGGCCGCAAGCAGCTGCTGCCCAAGCCTTGGGAAGTGGCCGAGCAGAAGTACCCGGTAGGCTCCATTGTGGAGGGTACCGTGGCGCGCATCGTTTCCTTCGGTGCGTTTATCGAGCTGGAGCCGGGTCTTGACGGTCTGGTGCACATCTCGCAGATCGCCCGCCACCGCATCGACAAGGTGGAAGATGTGCTGGAAGTCGGCCAGAAGATCCAGGCCAAGGTGCTGGATGTGAATACGGCGGATAAGCGCATCAGCCTGTCCATCCGCGAGGCGCTGCCCGAGGAGGAGGCGCCGCGCTATGATGACCATGAGGATAGCATGGAGGATTCCTTGTATATCCCGCCCCAGGAGGAGACCACCTTCTCCCTGGCGGATTTCTTCCCGAAGCAGGATGACTAATCCCTTGCGGGAGCAGCGATAGTTGATTAAAAAAAGCGGGCCAAGCGGCCCGCTTTTTTGTATAGAAAAGTTCGGGGGTGGCATACTAGTACTGCCTCATAATTTCATGAACCCCCTTCTTAAATGGCGCTTTGGGCCCGTGCAGGGCCTTAAGCGCCCCTTTTTTACGGTTTGACAGCGTGGAGCATACGCGGTAGACTGGTTAAAACCAATGAGGAGGAAATCATGCCTGAAAACAAGTACGACGACCCGGTTTTTTTCAAAAAGTACAGCCAAATGGACCGTTCCCGCCAAGGCTTGGACGGCGCAGGGGAGTGGGAAACGCTAAAAGCGCTGCTGCCGGATTTTAAGGGCAAGCGTCTGCTGGACCTGGGTTGCGGCTATGGCTGGCATTGTATCTATGCCATGGAGCAGGGCGCCTCTAGCGCGACCGGGATTGATATTTCCGAAAAAATGCTGGCCGTGGCACGGGAAAAGACCCGCTGGGAGAATGTAACCTATGCCCGCATGCCGATTGAGGCTATCGAATTTGCGCAGAATAGTTTTGATATCGTGCTAAGCTCCCTGGCGCTGCACTATGTTCCCTCCTTTGACACGGTGGCAAAGCGGGTGCGTCCCTGCCTGAAGCAGGGCGGCAGCTTTGTCTTTTCCGTGGAACATCCCATCTTTACCGCCGAGGGTTCGCAGGACTGGGTGTACGATGACCGGGGGCAGATCGCCCATTTCCCGGTAGATAACTATTTTTACGAGGGGGAGCGCAGGGCGAATTTTCTGGGCGAAACGGTTACGAAATACCATAAGACCCTGACCACCTATCTGGACGGGCTGCTGAACAATGGCTTTGAACTGACGCGGATTGTAGAGCCGAAGCCGCCTGCATCGATGATGGACCGCCCCGGAATGAAGGATGAGATGCGCAGGCCCATGATGCTGATCGTTTCGGCGCGCCGCAGGGATTAAACGCGTTGCGCAAAACCGTAAAAATTATGGCTTTTCGAAAAATCGGGCGATTTGCGGTTGACAAATGCCCTTGAATCTGTATAATTATAAACAAGTTAGATTGACTAACAAAAATCATTGAGGAAGGATGAGGCAGCGTGAAGGCGAACGAAAACCGTTCTTTTACCTTTACGTACCGCAGCTATCGATTTAGCTACGGCTTTTTGTGCTGTCAAAAAGTCCTTTTCAATGATTGCTTTAATCCGGCATAAACCAAGGTTCCCGTCAGGGCGGCGCCGCTAAGCGCAGCTGCGGGCGGATCGATCAGGTTCCAAATGTACAGGAAAAGAGAGCTCATTGAAGAGCTCTCTTTTTTGTTTTTATCCAAAGCGACTATTTTAAAGGAGAGATAATCATGATTATCGTATTAAAGCCCGGTACGCAGCAGGAAGAGATTCAAAAACTGACTAAACAGCTGGAGGCCAAAGGCGTTTCCGTCAATCCCGTTATCGGTACGGATCTGAGCATCCTGGGTTTAGTGGGCGATACCAGCAAGATCGACCCCACCCAGGTAGAAGCCAACCGCAATGTGGAGCGGGTGATGCACGTGGCCGAGCCCTTCAAAAAGGCCAACCGCATGTTCCACCCGGAGGATACCGTGGTGGAGGTACGCGGCCGCAAGATCGGGGGCAAGGAACTCACCATCATAGCCGGCCCCTGCTCGGTAGAGAGCGAGGAGCAGATCATTGCCATCGCTCAGGAGGTCAAAGCCAAGGGAGCCACGCTGCTGCGCGGCGGCGCTTTCAAGCCCCGCACCTCGCCTTATGCCTTCCAGGGCTTGAAATACGACGGACTGGAGCTGCTGAAAAAGGCCCGCGAGGCCACCGGCCTTCCCATCGTGACCGAGATCATGGCCCCTCAGGATATCGAGGTGTTTGAGCGGGATGTGGACGTGATCCAGGTAGGCGCGCGGAACATGCAGAACTTCACCCTGCTCAGCGAGCTGGGAAGGACCCGCAAGCCGATTTTGCTAAAACGCGGCTTATCTGCTACCATTGAGGAGTGGCTGATGAGCGCGGAATACATCATGGCCGAGGGGAACGATCAGGTCATTTTGTGCGAGCGCGGCATCCGTACCTTTGAGACCTATACCCGCAACACGCTGGATTTGAGCGCTATCCCGGCCATCAAAAAACTCAGCCATCTGCCGGTGATCGTAGATCCCAGCCATGCTACCGGCAAATGGTGGATGGTCGAGCCGCTGGCCAAGGGCGCGGTAGCGGTCGGGGCGGACGGGCTGATCGTCGAGGTGCATAACGACCCGCAAAACGCGCTTTGCGACGGGCAGCAGTCCATCAAACCCTGCGTGTTCGGCGAGCTGATGCAGGATATCGCGCCCATCGCCACGGCGGTAGGCCGGGAAATGGCGCTTTAAGCAAGAGGCTTTGAAAGGGGTTAAGTGATGCGACGCGTACTGAATGTGCAGCTTAAGGAGCGGGGCTATCCGCTCGTGATAGAAGAGGGCCTGCTCGAAAGAATCGGCGAGGAAGTGCGGGCGGTCTATCCTGCGGAGCGGGCCTTTATTTTGACGGACCGCAACGTGGACGCCCAGTACGGGGCGAAGGTCGAAAGCGCCCTGCGCGGCGCGGGCTATCAAACGGCCAAAATGGTGCTGGAGCCCGGAGAGGCGACCAAAGCCTTTCCATCGCTGGTGCCTATCTACAGCGCGCTGCTGGAAAACAAGATGACCCGTACGGATCTGATGATCACCCTGGGCGGCGGCGTGGTGGGCGACCTGGGCGGCTTTGCCGCCTCCACCTACCTGCGCGGCATTCCCTTTATCCAGATCCCCACCTCTTTATTGGCCCAGGTCGATAGTTCGATCGGCGGCAAAGTAGCGGTGGACCTGCCGCAGGGCAAGAACCTGGTGGGGAGCTTTTACCAACCTAAAGCTGTTTTTATCGATCCGGTGGTGCTGGATACGCTTCCAGAACGTTATTTTAAGGACGGAATGGCAGAAGTGATCAAATACGGCTGCATTTGCGACCGGGCCTTTTTTGATAGGCTGGCCGCTTCGCCCACCCGGGCGCAGCTCTCGGCGTGGATGGACGAGCTGGTCTACCGCTGCTGCGATATCAAGCGCCAGGTGGTCGAGGCAGACGAGCGGGATATGGGCGGGCGCATGGTACTCAACTTTGGCCATACCTTGGGGCATGCCATCGAAAAGTACTATCACTTTGGCAAATACAGCCATGGCGAGGCGGTGGCGCTGGGGATGGTGGCCATCACGCGCCTGAGTGAGGCGCGCGGGCTGACGCCTGCGGGCACAGCCCAATGCATTGCCGATGCCCTGAAGGCGCACGGCTTGCCCTATGATGATCCGCTTCCGCCCATGGCACAGCTGCTGGAGGCCATCGCCCACGATAAAAAGAACCTGGGCGCGCGGCTGAAGCTGATCCTGCTGCGGCAGATCGGGGCGTGTTTTATCGCCGATGAAACGGCCGCTTTTTTTGAAAAGAACGATGTGGATGGGATAGAATAATGGAAACGATGCAAATTGCCCCCGCGCGGCTTTGCGGCAGTATACGGGTCCCTTCTTCCAAAAGCCTGGCTCACCGCGCCGTGATCGCCGCATCCCTTTGCCAGGGGAAAAGTGTGCTGCGCGGGGTGGATTTAAACGATGATGTGCGCGCCACGCTGGCGGGCATGCAGGCGCTGGGTGCGCAGGCTGCCTGGCAAGAGGGGCGGCTGGCGGTGCAGGGGCTGCATGCCGGGGAGAGGGCACAGGGCGATTGCTTGATCGACTGCAACGAATCCGGCTCTACGCTGCGCTTTCTCATCCCGCTGGCGTTGGCACTGTGGGGGGAGGCGACCACCTTTATTGGACGGGGCAACCTGGGCAAGCGGCCGCTGGATCCCTTTTTTGAGATCATGCGAGCACAGGGCCTGCCCTTTTCCCATGAGGGGGATCCGCTCTGCCTGAAGGTGCGCGGGCCGCTTCAAAGCGGAAAATTTGCGCTGCGGGGGGACATCAGCTCACAGTTCTTAACCGGCTTACTGTTCGCGCTGCCCCTGTTGCAGGGCGATTCTGACATCGAATTGACGACGCCGCTGCAATCGGCGGGCTATGTGGAGCTGACGCTGGACGTGCTGCGGGATTTCGGCATCAAAGTCGTACCTACGCCGGGCGGCTACCATGTGCCGGGCGGCCAGCATTATTGCGCGGGCAGCTATGCGGTGGAGGGCGATTATTCCCAAGCGGCTTTCTTTTTGGTGGCAGGCGCCCTAGGCAGCGATGTGGCCGTTCAGGGCCTGCGGGCAGATTCCCATCAGGGGGACCGGCTGGTGATGGACATTTTGCAGCGAATGGGCGCACAATTTAATTGGACGGGCGACGCGCTGCAATGCCGCGCGCCGCAGGGGCTGCGGGGGACCCGGATCGACGCGGCCCAGTGCCCGGACATTATCCCGCCGCTGGCGGTAGCGGCTGCGCTGGCCTGTGGACGCACCGAGGTGGTAAACGCCGGGCGACTGCGCATTAAGGAGTGCGACCGGCTTTCCGCCATCGCCCATGAGCTTGGCGCCCTGGGGGCGCATATCACAGAGCAGCCGGACAGTCTGATAATCGATGGCGTTGCATCGCTATCCGGCGGCAGGGCCTTTAGCCATCAGGATCACCGCATTGCGATGATGCTGGCCATTGCGGCCACGCGATGCGATAAACCGGTCCTGCTGCAGGAACCGGGCTGTGTATCCAAGTCCTACGGCAATTTTTATGAGGATTATCAAAAGGTAGGGGGCGTTTGCGGGCGATGAGCGGCATATTTGGCGAGAATATCAAGGTTTCGATCTTTGGCGAATCTCATGGCGGGGGCATCGGGGTGACCCTGCACGGCCTTCCCAGCGGCGTTGCGCTGGATATGGAGGCCATCTCCCGGGAGATGGCGCGCCGCGCGCCGGGCGGCAGCCCCTTATCCACCGCGCGCAGCGAGGCGGATGAGCCTGAGATCCTCAGCGGCTTTTTTAATGGTTTTACTACCGGTACTCCGCTTACGGCGCTGATCCGCAACCGGGATACCCGCTCGCGGGACTACGCGCAGCTGCAGGATACCGTGCGGCCCGGCCATGCGGATTATACCGGCGCGGTGCGCTATGCCGGCTTTCAGGATTATCGGGGCGGCGGGCATTTTTCAGGCCGCATCACCGCGCCTTTGGTCTTTGCCGGGGCGGTATGCAAGCAGATTTTAAAGCGCAAGGGCGTCGTGATCGGCGCGCATATCCTTTCGATTCATGCGGTGCAGGACCGGGCGCTGGAGATTGAAACCTGTACTGAACAGATCCTTGCGGGGTTCGCCGGGCAGGAACTGCCGGTGCTGGACGCACAGGCTGGCGCGGCTATGCGGGAGGCGATCCTAGAGGCCAAAAAGCAGGGCGATTCGGTGGGCGGCGTGATCGAGTGCGCGGCCGTCGGCCTGGCCGCCGGCATTGGGGATCCGTTTTTCGATTCGGTCGAGTCGGTACTCAGCCACATACTGTTCGCCATCCCCGGCGTCAAGGGCGTGGCGTTTGGCGGCGGGTTTGCCATGGCGTCGCAACGCGGCTCCCAGTGTAACGATCCTTTTTATTACGACGGGCAGGGCCGGGTGCGCACCCGCACCAACGTAAACGGCGGCGTAAACGGGGGGATCACCAACGGCATGCCGCTGTGCTTTCAGGTAGCCTGCCGGCCTACGGCTTCCATCGCCAAAGAGCAGGATACGGTTTCGCTGGAGAAAAAGCAGCCCGCAAAGCTCATCGTGCACGGCCGGCACGACCCCTGCATCGTCCCTCGGGCGGTGCCGGTGGTGGAGGCGGCGGCGGCCATCGCGATTTTGGATATGATGGGGGGAAGAAGAGCATGACGGAATTAGAACAATACCGCGCTAAAATAGACGAGCTGGATCGGCAGATGACGGCGTTGTTTGAGCAGCGCATGGATGTGTGCAAGCGCGTGGTGCAGTATAAGGCCCAAAATGGAATGGAAATTTTGCAGGCCGGCCGGGAGGACGTAGTGCTGCAAAAGGCGCGGAATAACCTGAAGGATCAGGACTATGGCGAGGATATCGAGGAATTTTACCGCCAGATGATGAAGATCAGCCGGGGGATTCAGGCCCGGGAGATGGAGCGAATGGGCGTTTCCAAGGAAGAGCCCAAACCGGCGGTGGTGGGTTTCCAAGGGGTAGCGGGCTCCTTTTCGGAGGAGGCGTTGCTCATGGCCTTCGCGCCGGATCAGCCGCGCAGGAATTACCCCAGCTTCGAAGAGGTCTTTGTGGCGCTTAAAAGTGGGGAGATCGACTACGGGGTGCTGCCCATCGAGAACTCTTCTACCGGCTCGATCAACGCGGTGTACGACCTTTTGATGAAGTATGATTTCTATATCGCCCAGGAGGTATTCGTGCCCGTGGCCCAGCACTTGCTGGCACTGCCGGCCGCCTCGATGGAGGATATCCGGGAGGTCTATTCCCACGAGCAGGGGTTTGAACAGAGCCGGGCATTTCTGGCTCAGCATCCTGATTGGAAGCAGATCCCCTATCATAACACGGCCATCAGCGCCCAGATGGTGAGCCAGGCCGGTGACGTGCACAAGGCCGCCATTGCCAGCGGGCGCGCGGCGGAGCTTTACGGGCTAAAGATCCTGCGGCCCACCATCAATACCGAAAAGCACAATTACACCCGCTTTATCATCGTGGCCAAGGCTCTTCAGCCCCAGGCGGACGCCAATAAGATCAGCATGGTCTTTACCCTGCCCAATGAGCCGGGCGCGCTGTACGGCGTGCTTAAGGAGTTTGCCAAAGGGGATATCAATATGTTGAAGCTGGAGTCCCGCCCGGCGCCGGGTAAGACGTGGGAATACGTATTTTATGCCGATTTTGAGGTGGCCCATGGCCTTTCTCAGGCGCAGCCCATCGTTCAGGCGCTTTGGGGCCAGGGCGTGGCGGCCAAGCTGATCGGCGCTTATAAAAAGCAGAACCAGTAGGACGGTGGAAAGATGGAATTTTATGGTTTGATCGGGGAAAAGCTGGGGCACAGCTATTCACCCCAGATACAGCAGCGCCTGCTGGAGCTGCTGGGCGTACAGGGCGGCTACAAGCTTTTTGAAATACCCAAGGATAAAATCGGCGGCGCGGCGGCGGCGATCCGTTTGTTGGGGATCAAGGGCGTGAATGTGACCATTCCCTATAAGCAGGAGCTGCTAAGGCAGGTAGACGCGCTCTCGCCGGAGGCAGAGGCGCTCGGCGCGGTCAACACCCTGCTGCTGCAGGAGGACGGATCGCTTTACGGCGCCAATACGGATTACTTTGGCTTTGGCCGCATGCTGGCCAGCGCGGATATTCCGGTCCGGGGCAAGGTCTGCGTGGTGCTGGGCGCGGGGGGCGCGTCCAAGGCCGTGCTGGCTTATTTAAAAGATGCGGGAGCCAGGATGATTTATCTGGTCTCGCGCGACCCCGCCCGGCCGGTCTCGCTGCCCAATGGGGTGTGCGTGACCCACGTGGGCTATTCGCAGCTTGATGCGCTCAAGGGGGATGTGCTGATCAACACCACGCCCGTGGGCATGTACCCCAATACCGGGATATCGCCAGTGGCGCCGGAGGTGATCGCGCAGTTCGATGCGCTGGTGGACCTGATCTATAACCCCACTGAAACGGAATTTTTGCGTTTGGGACGCGGTATGGGCAAAACCACCTGCGACGGGCTTTACATGCTGGTGGCACAGGCCGCCAAATCCCAGGAGATCTGGCAGGGCCGCCCGGTAGAAGAGGCGGTCATCCGCCAGATTTACGGGGAAATGAAAGAGGAGTTGGCGCGATGAGCGAGAATAGGATAGAAGGGGAAAATATCGTTCTGGTGGGGATGCCCGGAAGCGGGAAGACCACCATCGGCAAACTGGCGGCAAAGGCTCTGGGCTATGATTTTTGCGATATGGACGACCTGATCGAGGAGATCTCGGGTCAGACCATACCGGAGCTGTTCGCCGTGGGAGAGCCGCTGTTTCGCCAATGGGAGACCGAGGCCTGCCGCAAACTGGCCAAGTTTACCCATACCGTGATCGCCGGCGGAGGCGGCGTCGTGCTGCGGGCGGAGAACGTGGCGCTGCTGCGCCAGGCTGGCCGGGTATTGTTCCTCAACCGGCCCATTGAAAGTATTGCTGCCGATATCGATACCACCACACGCCCGCTGCTGGCACAGGGGGTGCAGCGGCTGTATGTGCTCAAGCGTGAGCGGGAGGCGCTTTACCGCGCGGCGGGGGATGAGATCCTCAACGATACCACTCCCGAGGAGACGGTGCGCCGGATCTGCGCTACACTGAATAAATAGGGAGGCTGGATGATGAAGATTATGGTGATCAACGGGCCCAATATGAACATGCTGGGCATCCGCGAGAAGAACGTGTACGGTACCGCCGGGTACGATCAGGTCTGCGCGTATATCAAAGAGCAGGGGGCGCTTCGCGGCTGCCAAGTAGAGTGCTTCCAGAGCAATTCGGAAGGCGCGATCATCGACCAGATCCATCGGGCCTGTTTTGAGGGCTATGATGGGATCGTCATCAATCCCGGGGCCTATACGCACTATAGCTATGCGATCCACGATGCCATCAAGGCCTCCCAGCTGCCGGCGGTGGAGATCCACCTGTCCAATGTTCACGCGCGGGAGGAGTTTAGGCACCGCTCAGTCACCGCGCCGGCCTGTATCGGCCAGCTGTGCGGCTTTGGCGCGTATGGCTATGTGCTGGCGATGGAGGCGCTTTGCGCGCACCTTAAGGAAAAGGAGCAGATGTAGCCATGAAGATAACCATCGTAGGCCTGGGCGTGGTGGGCGGTTCTATGGCCATGGCGCTTGCCCAAAGCGGTAAGCACCGCATCTACGGGGTGGATGTGGATGCGGCGACGCTGGATAAGGCGCGGGAAATGGGGATCATAGAAAAAGAGCAGCTCTCCTTGCCCGAAAAGTTAGGAGATTCAGAACTAGTCATCCTCTCGATCTACCCGCGGGATATCGCCGCATTTATGCAGCGCCACGGCGGCTGCTTTAAGCCTGGCACAGTGGTTACGGATGTGGCGGGCATCAAGGGCCGGTATATCGATCGCATCCAGGCGGCGCTGCCCGAGGGGGTAGATTTTGTCTTTGGCCACCCCATGGCTGGACGGGAAAAAAGAGGGATCGATTTTGCCACTGCCGCTGTCTTTAAAGGCGCAAACTATATCCTGACCCCCACGCCCCGCAACCGGGAGGAAAGCCTCTGCCTGGTAGAGGCGCTGGCGCGGGAGATGGGGTGCAAGCGCGTGCGCCGCATCACGCCCGCCTTTCACGATGAGATCATCGCCTTTACCTCCCAGCTTACCCACGCCATTAGCGTGGCGCTGGTCAATAGCGATATCGAGGGGCGGGATACCGGCAGCTTTATCGGCGATAGCTATCGGGATCTGACGCGCATCGCCAACATCAATCCCGATCTTTGGAGCGAACTTTTCCTGGGAAATAAAGAGCATTTGCTAGGCGCTATCGAGAATTTTGAGGCGCAGCTGGATATTATAAAGGAGGCCGTGCGCCAGGACGACGGGGAGGCGCTGCGGGCCTGCTTTGAAAAATCATCCAGGCGCAGGCAGAATTTGGACGTGTAAAAGGAACGGAGGCGGGGATCGTGGACGAGGCGATCAAAGAATTACGCGAACAGATCATGGCCAGCCGGTCGATCGTTTTTTTCGGCGGCGCCGGCGTATCTACGGAAAGCGGCATTCCGGATTTTCGTAGTACCGATGGGTTGTACCATCAAAAGTATGCGTTCCCGCCCGAGGAGATCCTCAGCCACCATTACTTTATGGCCCAGCCGGAGGGGTTTTTCCGCTTTTACCGGGATAAGATGCTCTATCTTGAGGCTAAGCCTAACCCAGCGCACCAGGCTCTGGCGCAGCTGGAGAAAATGGGCCGGCTGAAGGCTGTGATCACGCAGAATATCGACGGCCTACACCAGGCCGCAGGCAGCCAAAACGTGCTGGAGCTGCACGGCTCGGTCCACCGTAACCATTGCATGGCCTGCGGCCGCGCCTACGGCGTGGAGGCGATACTGGCTGCGGAAGGCGTGCCGCGCTGCAGCTGCGGCGGCATTATCAAGCCGGATGTGGTGCTCTATGAGGAGGCGCTGGATGAAAGGGTGCTGGATGCCGCCGTGGCGGCTATTGCCAACGCGGACCTGCTGATCGTAGGCGGCACATCGCTCAGCGTTTATCCGGCGGCGGGGCTGATCGACTATTTTACCGGCAGGTGTCTTGCGGTAATCAATCGCCAGAAGTTGGGCCGCTCGCGCGGGCAGCTGGAGATATGCGGCGCCATTGGCGCGGTATTCGCGGCGCTGAACGTGGATAAAATGGAAGTAGGATCAGAAGGAGGAAGTTTAACATGAGTAAAACAGAAGCCGTACAAAAGGCGATGATGCAGGCGCTAAAGGATAAGGACGCAGCGCGCAAGGAGACGCTTTCCCTGCTGCTCAGCGCGCTTAAAGCCAAGGCCAAGGATAAGCGCGAGCCGCTCACCGCCATGGAAGAGGATACCATCGTTTTAAAGGAGATCAAGCAGACCGAGGAGACCATGACAACGGCGCCGGATAGCCGGACCGATATCATCGAAAAATGCAAGGCACGCATCGCCGTGCTTCGGGAATTTGCCCCGCAGATGATGGGCGAGGCGGAGATCGACAGCGTGATCGACACCGTGCTGCAGGAGTTGGAGATCGAGCAGCCCACCGGCAAGCAAAAGGGACTGATCATGAAAAATCTGATGCCCCGGGTGAAGGGCAAGGCGGATAGTGCGCTGGTCAATCAGCTGCTGTCCAAGCGCATGGTGTAAATTTCTCGGAGTAACGCTTAAAAGGGGACGGCTTAAGCCGTCCTCTTTTTACTTTGTGTATCTAATTGTTTTAGATTGTGCTTGGCCAGATAAAAGCCTATAATAGGAAATAGCTAAAATAATTTAGGGGGGTATAAAAATGAACAAAAAGGAGCGGACCCTGCGCGCCATGGCAGGGTCGCCTGTAGACCGGGTGCCGGTGGGATTTTACACCCACTTTTCGGCCGAGGATGACGCGGCCGTCGCTGGCCAGGTGGACTGGTGCAAACGTACGGATATGGATGTACTGTGCGTTGAGACCGATGGGTTGATGGGCTTTTTCAGCGATACGGCGCTGCACACCGTGCAGGATTGGAAGGGGATACGCCCACACGGACCAGAATCCGCTTATATGCAACGCCATCTTTACCGGGCGGGGAAGATCGCCGAGGCGATGCAGGATGGCGCAGCGGTCTATTATATGCTTTTTACGCCCTTTTCGACCATCAAGCATACCTTCGGCGGCGAAACGCATGTGATGGATCTGTGGCGCGAGGATAAAGGTGCGGTGCAGACGGCCATGCAGGTGATCCAAGAGGATAATTTTACGCTTTCCAGGCTGCTCAAAGAAAAGACGGGGATCGATGGCCTGTTTGTTTCGCTGCAAAACTGCGAGGTGGACCGCTTTACGCCGCAGGAGTATGTGGAGGCGTTAAAGCCCTGGGATATCCGGCTTTTAGATTACGTCAACAGCCTGTATGAGCATAATATCGTCCATATGTGTTCCTGGGTGGGGACGCCCAACTTCATCGACCTGTGGCAGGACTATCCGTACGAGACCGTGAACTGGGGCACCTTTATCGAAAAAGACCTGCAACTGGCCCAGGGCAGGGCGTTTTTCAAGCCTGGCACCACGCTGATGGGCGGGTTTGATAACCGGCCGGGCAAAATTTTGCAGTGTGCAACGCCGGAGCAGGTCAAAACCTATACCAAGGAGTTGATCGCCTCCGCTGGGGCGGAACGGCTTATTTTATGCGCGGATTGTTCCGTGCAGCAGGATACGCCGGATGCGAATATCCGCGCGGTAGTAGAAGGCGCGCAGGAGTACGCACAGGGCGACAGATAGATAGGGATTTATATTTAAGGGGGAGTTAAAATGGACGTAGCGAAGAATTTGCAGCAGATGTTTTCTCTGGAGGGCAAGGTCGTTCTCTTTACCGGGGCGGCGGGCGGCATTGGCCGGGAGCTTTGCAAGGGCCTGGCGCGGGCCGGGGCGGCGGTCGCCCTGTGCGATATCAGCAGGGACGGCCTGGCGGCCTTGGAGGAGGAGATCCGCGGCGAGGGCGGCAGCGCCTCATCCCACATCATGGATGTTTCGGACAAGGACAGTATTTCTGCCTGTGTGGATCAGATCGGCGAACAGTATGGCCATATCGACGTGCTGGTCAACTGTGCGGGCATCAATAAGCGGGAAGGGCTTTTGGATGTGGAGGAAGAGACTTATGACCGCATCATGGAGATCAATCTTAAGGGCGTATTCCGCGTTTCCCGCGCCGTCGCGCCCTATATGATGGCACAAAAAAACGGCAGCATAATCAATATAGGCTCGCACAATACCGGCAGCGTGTTGGGCGGCTGCTCGGTCTACGCGGCGACCAAGAGCGGCATCGTCGCCCTGACGCGCAGCATGTCCGTAGAATGGGCTAAGTATAATATCCGGGCCAACTGCATCAGCCCCGGCCATATCCTTACGCCCCTGACCACGGTCACGTGGGAGCACCCGCAGCGCGCAGCCTACCTGCGTGAGCGCATCGCCATGCGCCGCCCGGGCAATCCGGAGGAGATCGTTGGGTTATGCGTGCTGCTAGCCAGCGATGCCTCTGGGTACATCACCGGCTCTGAGTACCGGATTGACGGCGGCTGCTTGAGCGGCGGAAGCCCGTGGCCTTATGATACGAAATATTAATGTGTAAAAAGAAACGAGAAAGGAGACCAAACGGGGCGGGATCCATGATCCCGCCACAATTTTAGCCATACGGTAAAGATAAATGATAAAAGATCTGTGTCTTAGCGCGGGAAAAAGGGTTTGGTCGAGTAGGTAAAGCCTTCCTCTCGGGATAAGGCGACCAGCATGTATTCGAACAGGCGCACGACCAGCGAGCGGTATGGCGCCGGCAGTGCGAGCAGCTGCTGGAGGTTGCAGGTGAATAAATGAGTTGCCAGGTTGTGCGCAAGAGCGGATTCATCAGCTAATGGTGCATCTGTGCTGAAGATATTGAAGCTGAAGCCATCTTTTTGCCCTTCCGGCGTTACGAGCGAGGCGGCGTTGCATTCCTCTTCAAAACGGTTGAGGGAGGAGGCGGAGATATCGATCTCAATGCTGAAATTATCCTGAGTGCGTTCGGTCCGATGGTGGAATTTTATGATTTGTGCAGCCAGTGTGTCTTCGTGAACAGTATTCATGTGCGTCCCCCTTTTCAATTGTAGAATTGTGTTGTCGTCATCTTTTCCGATTTGTGCTATATTTATGATAATGTTTTTATGGACGTGTGGCAATCCCATCGATGGTTCTGTCATGGACATTATTCTGCCATCTTTCGTGGCAATATTACAAACAGGGGGATATTATGGTTTTTGCTGACAAACTTACTTTCTTACTTAATATTACAAGCACGACCAATGTTCAACTGGCACATGGGGTCAGAATTGACCCGTCTATGGTAAGCAAATTGCGCCATGGCGTGCGGGGAGCCCCCAAGAATATAGAGAATATGCGCTCGGTGGCGCGTTATTTCGCAAAAAAGTGTTATGGCGAGTATCAGCGCGCGGCCTTATCGGAGACCATGGGTATATCCCAGACGACGCTGGATGGCAAAGACCTGGAAGGAGTCATTTTCAAGTGGCTGACCGCTCAGGGCGGCGCCCAGGGCGAGCGTGCGCAGCGTGCTGGCACACAAACCGATAGCGAGGAGGCAGACCTATGGCCTATTCCGCAAAATCTACCCGGGGTTCAGGCAAAAGGCAAGATGGTCGATACATACTTTTTCAACGCAGGCAAACGCCAGGCCATCCGGCATCTGTGGCAGGTGGCAATGCAGCAAAACGGAGGGACAGTCTGCGTCTTTTCTGACGAAAATCTGAAGTGGTTTTATGAGGAACCCGGCTTTTTGGACGAGTGCATGGAGATGGCCCGCACCCTGGCCGACCATGGCTATGATATCCGGCATGTATCCATCGCGCAAGGCGAGATGCACAGCGCCATAGCTGCTATGAGTTTTATGGTTCCGGCTTATATGTATGGCATGTTAGAGACGTATTACTATCCCCGCCTGCGGGATAACCTCCATAAACGCACACTGATCCTGGTGCCTGGGCAGGCGGCGGTATTCTCGGGGTCGATTGGCCAGCAGGAAGAGGCTGGCATCACCTTTTTGATGACCGATCAGGAGCTAATTAGCTTTATGGAGCAGGATTTTGAAAGGGTCTGGCGGCTTTGCCATCCCCTTTCAAAGGCCTATACGATCGAATCCTGGTGCGAACAGAGATTAAAGGCCCCGTGGGACGATAATACTGACCTGAGCGATTGCATGCAGGTCAATTCTGATCTGTCTTTCGTCACGGTGCCGTTGGAATTGTTAGAATTTATTCCGGCGGGGGATCAACGCCGGTCAACGACGGAACGAATCATCGCGCTGCAAAGTAGCTACTTTGAAAATCGCCTGGCAAAGCAGTACCGGTTTGTCGATATCATCAATCTCGCGGCATTGGAAGACATCGTAGCGGGAAGGGTTTTAATGCCCTTTTCCTATATGGGCGACGGGGAAGCGCTGCCCTATACGCCGCAAGCCTATCGGACGCACTTAAGGCGTATTGTGTCGTTACTCAAGCGCTACTCTAGCTACATGGTGGTGATGGCGCAGGATGTAGGCATGCAGAACATGTCCGTATTTGTGGAAAAAAACGTGCACGCTCTGATCATGAAGCGGGAGCTGCCGCTTACCATCTATGAGATACAGGAGCAAAACATGGCCATGTGCTTTTGGGAGTATCTATCTACAAAGACCAAGTCACTTCGGTTGAAAAGCGCGACAAGGCAAAACAGCATCGATCGCCTGGAAGAAAAGATCGCTCAAATCGATTGTTACCTGGAAGAGCATAGCGGATAACCGGCGCGCGTTGTAGGGATAAACAAAGACAGCGTATAGGATCGGTAATAAGCAAAAAAGAGGCCGGATGAGCATTCCGGCCTCTTTATCCTTTAAGAGTCAATCGCACGCTATAAATAAAAGAAAAATCGGAGTAAAGCGAACTTTGCTCCGACTCTGGTCTGGGTGAGAGGATTCGAACCTCCGGCCTCTTGAACCCCATTCAAGCACGCTACCAAACTGCGCCACACCCAGAAATACTCTCGCCCGCAAGGCGAGTGCTCTATTATGATAACACCGGGCCCATAATTTGTCAACGGGATAATGGAAAAAAGGCCACCACTCATGCACCTTTTTTACCGCAGGACCGTAGATATAGAGGGAAAAGGAGGGCGATGCCATGCAAGAACTAGCCTATCGCCGCCAAGATGCGGTGGCCTACGCCAGAACATGGGCATTTAAGCGCAACCCGGCCTATCTTGATTTTGAAAACCTGGGGGGAGATTGTACCAACTATGCCTCCCAATGTCTGTACGCGGGCAGCGGCGTCATGAATCCTACCAAAACATTTGGCTGGTATTATTACAGCGCGGGGCAGCGCACGGCCTCTTGGACGGGCGTGCAGTACCTGTATAATTTTCTCATTGGCAATCAGGGGATCGGGCCCTATGCGCAGCTTGCCCAGCGGGACGAGGTGCAGATCGGAGATATCGTGCAGCTGGGAGATGAGAGCGGGCACTTTTATCATTCGCCGGTTATCGTTGGGCTTGCGGATGGCGAAGTTTATGTGGCCGCACACTCCTATGACGCCTATATGCGGCCGCTAAGCAGTTATAATTTTGCACAGGCGCGCTTTTTACATATCCTGGGCGTGCGCCACTAAATGATAAAGGGCTGCTGTATAGATGCGCGGAGGACAATTTACTTCCCGTAGCTGACCCGACACTTTCAAGGCTAAGAATCATAGGATAACCCCTTTCTGTTCTTTACGGATGCCTGTCCAGCGATTATAATATATTTTAAGCCCCGGGCGGAGGAGAGACCGTGCGGGGCAAAATATTGCGCGGGAGACGGGGTATGAACGAAGTTTTAACGCAGATCAACGATTTTATGTACACCTATGTGCTGATCATCCTCCTGGTAGGAGTGGGCGTCTATTTTACGGTCCGCACGAGGGGTGCGCAGGTCCGGCTTTTAAAAGACGGGATCAAATCCTTGATGGAGAAGGACGGCGGTCCGGAAAAGGGCGAAAAAAAGGTGTCCTCCTTCCAGGCGCTGATGATCTCTACAGCCTCGCGCGTGGGCACGGGGAATATCGCGGGCATCGCCACGGCGATTGCCGCCGGCGGCCCGGGGGCAGTATTCTGGATGTGGCTGATGGCTGTTATCGGCGGCGCGTCGGCTTTTATCGAGAGCACGCTGGCACAGATCTATAAAGTAAAGGAAAACGGCCAGTTCAGGGGCGGCCCTTCGTATTATATGGAGCGGGCGCTGGGCAAGCGGTGGTTGGGCATTTTGTTTTCCATCCTGCTGATCCTGTGCTTTGCTTACGGTTTTAACGGGTTGCAGTCCTATAACATGTCCTCGGCGCTGGCCTATTACATCCCTGACTACTCGCAGACGATTTTCCCGCTGGTGGTGGGGCTGCTCCTGGCAGTCGCAACGGGTTTGGTGATTTGGGGCGGCGTGCACCGGATCGGCTTTATCACTTCGGTACTGGTGCCGGTCATGGCCACGGCGTACATTCTGATCGGATTGATCACCATGGCGCTGCACATTACCGAATTGCCGGCGGTATTAGAGCTCATCCTCCAAAACGCCTTTGATTTTAACGCCATCGCGGGCGGTTTGGCGGGCAGCGCGGTGGTCATCGGTATCAAGCGAGGCCTGTTCTCCAATGAGGCAGGCATGGGCAGCGCGCCCAACGCTTCTGCGTCGGCGGATGTCAGCCATCCGGTCAAGCAGGGCCTGGTTCAGGTGATCTCCGTATTTATCGATACGCTGCTGATCTGCTCCAGCACCGCGATGATGTTGCTGGTTTCGGGTGTGGAGGGGGTAAGCGGCGTGCTGGATGGTATCCCTTACGTGCAGGCTGCTATCAGCGCCAATGTAGGGGAATGGGGCATCCATTTTATCACCTTTTCCATTTTTGCCTTTGCTTTCAGCAGTCTGGTGGGGAATTATTATTATGCAGAGTCCAATATTCTGTTTATCAAGAACAACAAAAAACTGTTATTTGCCTTTAGGTTGACCTGCGTGCTGGCGATATTTTTAGGCGCCCAGGCGGATTTTGCCCTGGTATGGAACCTGGCCGATATTACCATGGGCTTTATGGCGATCGTCAATATTATCGTGATCTTCTTGCTGGGCAAGGTGGCACTAAAGGCGCTGGATCATTACGAACAGCAAAGGCGGCTGGGACGTCCTCTTACTTTTAGGGGAGAGGATATTGGCATCAAGGATACGGTGTGGAAGTAGTGGTGGGCCTTTTAGGACCGCTGAATAAAAGGAGAAGCCGGACGAGAGCGGTAAATGGCAAATGGTAAGATAAGAAAAAGGCTTTGCCCATTTAAGGGCAAAGCCTTTTTTATTGATTGCTTTATGCTCGGCTTAATACATCGGAGGCATGCCGGCGCCGGCGCCAGCCGGGGCGGCCGGTTCGGGAGCGGGGATGTCCGCCACCAGAGACTCGGTGGTCAGCACCATCGCGGCAACGCTGGCCGCGTTCTGCAGGGCAGAACGGGTGACCTTCGTGGGATCCAGAATGCCCTTGGCCACCATATCGCCATACTCGTCGCGGGCCGCATCGTAGCCATAGCCTACCGCGCCGTTGCTCTTGATGTTCTCAACGATGACAGAGCCTTCCAGGCCGGCGTTGGCTGCGATCTGGCGTACGGGCTCTTCCAACGCGCGCAGGATGATCTGCATGCCGGTCTTCTCATCGCCGGAGGCATCCTTGATCAGGGCAGCCACAGCGGGGATAGCGTTGATCAGCACGGTGCCGCCGCCCGGGACGATACCCTCTTCCACGGCAGCGCGGGTCGCGTTGAGTGCGTCCTCAATGCGCAGCTTGCGCTCTTTCATCTCAATCTCGGTGGCAGCGCCGACCTGGATCACGGCTACGCCGCCGGCCAGCTTCGCCAGACGCTCCTGGAGCTTCTCGCGGTCATAATCCGAGGTGGTTTCCTCGATCTGCGCGCGGATGGAGGAGACGCGGGCCTTGATCTCGGAAGGATCGCCAGCGCCCTCTACGATGGTGGTGTTGTCCTTATCCACCTTGACCTGACGGGCCTGGCCCAGCATGTCGATGGTGGTCTCTTTCAGATCCATGCCCAGCTCGTCAGAAATGACCTGACCGCCGGTGAGGATCGCGATATCCTGCAGCATAGCCTTACGGCGATCGCCAAAGCCGGGGGCCTTGACCGCAACGCAGGTGAAGGTGCCGCGCAGCTTGTTCATGACCAGGGTCGCCAGCGCTTCGCCCTCGATATCCTCGGCGATGATCAGCAGTTTGCGGCTCTGCTGCACCACCTGCTCAAGCACGGGGAGAATCTCCTGAATATTGCTGATCTTCTTCTCGGTGATCAGGATCAGCGGATTATCCAGATTCGCTTCCATCTTGTCGGTATCCGTTACCATGTAAGCGGAGGTATAGCCGCGATCGAACTGCATACCTTCCACGATGTTCAGCTCGGTCTTCATGGTCTTGGACTCTTCAACGGTGATAACGCCGTCGTTGCCCACTTTTTCCATCGCGTCGCTGATCAGCTCGCCGATCATCTCATCGGCAGAGGAGACGGTAGCAACCTGGGCAATGGCCTGCTTGCCCTCGATGGGCTTGCTCACGGCCTTGATGGCCTCTACAGCGGCCTGGGTGGCCTTGCTGATGCCCTTTTGCAGCACCATGGGGTTGGCGCCCGCGGCGATGTTTTTGATGCCCTCATGAATGATGGCCTGAGCCAACACAGTGGCGGTGGTGGTACCGTCGCCAGCGATGTCGTTGGTCTTGGTGGATACTTCTTTTACCAGCTGGGCGCCCATATTCTCAAAGGGATCTTCCAGCTCGATCTCCTTGGCGATGGTCACGCCGTCATTGGTGATGAGGGGAGCGCCGAACTTTTTATCCAGCACCACGTTGCGGCCCTTGGGACCCAGGGTGATCTTTACCGTATCGCTCAGCTGATTGACGCCTTTTTCAAGGGCACGGCGCGCGTCTTCGCCGTAAATGATCTGTTTCGCCATTGATAGTTCCTCCTTTTATCGGTAAGCCTTCTTGATTTATTCAACCACAGCCAGGATATCGCTCTGACGGATGATGACGTACTCCGTATCGTCCAGCTTCACATCGTTGCCGGCGTACTTGGAGTAGATCACCTTCTGGCCTTCTTTCACTTGCATAACGACGTCCTTGCCGTCCACAACGCCGCCGGGACCCACGGCCACTACCTCGGCCATCTGGGGCTTTTCCTTCGCGGTGCCCGGCAATACGATGCCGCTCTGCGTGGTCTCTTCCGTTTCCACAGCCTTGAGAACAACTTTGTCAAACAACGGTTTGATAGTCATGTTCTTTCCTCCTTATAATGTAATCCGTTTATTGTTTTTTCCTGTTAGCACTCATCTTGGTTGAGTGCTAATCACAACTCTTATTATCGCCAAAACGTTGAAAAGAGGCAACCGGAAACATTTGTTAAATTTACCAATCAAATTCGATTTTCGGGCAAAATCGGCGGTTATATCGAATAAATCCATCAATCTCTCCGTTTTGCTTTGAAATTCAGATAAATAAAGTTTTTCAGGGAAAACCTTTACAGGCGCAACCGCATGCTGTAAAATAACTTTATGATGGATAAAGCTATATACAAATGGCGCTACAAATCAAATAATTTGCGACTGGGGGGGACGGAGATTGGATAAGTGGGATCATCGCTTTATCAAGCTTTTGGGGCCGATTTCGGAATGGTCGAGCTGCTATCAAGAAAATCGGAAGATGGGTGCGATCATCGTGCGGGACCGGCGCATCATTACCACCGGTTATAACGGCGCGCCTGCGGGCATCAAGTCCTGTGTGGAGCGGGGGGAGTGCCTGCGCCGGAAGATGGGGATCGCCTCGGGTACCCGCCACGAGCTTTGCTATGCCATCCACGCCGAGCAGAACGCGCTGATCCAGGCGTCTAAGCTGGGCATCGCGGTGGATGGGGCCACGCTCTACTGTACACATCAGCCTTGCACCATCTGCGCTAAGCTGATTATCAACGCCGGCATCCGGCGTATCGTCTACCAAAATCCCTACCCCGATCCTTTTTCGGCGGAGATCCTGCGGGAGGCCGGTATCCTGGTGGAGCAGTACGGCGTTAACATCGATGAAGAAGGGCGGCCGGAATACGGCTTTGCCGGCGGTAAATCGCTGATCCTTTCCTCCACGGGCGAAACGGTTGCCTTTAAGACCAAGAGCCTGATGTTCCAGCATCTGTACGAGCAGGGCTATACGGTGGGCGAGATCGCGCGCCTGTGCGGGGCCAATTACTCCTTCGTCCATCAGGTCATCGCCCGCTACCGCCTGGAAAAACCGGTAGAATAAATGTTGTAAAGGAATGAAACCCCCTTCCCGACGAAAGCCGGGAAGGGGGTTTTGCTATAAGGCGATTCGACCGCTACTCTTTTTTATCCTCGGGGAAGGTCAGCCCGCGCACGCGGTTGATGGCGCGCGGCAGGGCGTCCCGCGCATTGCCAAAGGTTTTGCCCTGATTGCGGTAGTCGAACATGGTGGTAAAGGCATACAGCTCATCGGCGATCCGCTTGTCGTTCTCCCGCTGGGCGGCCAAAAGCTCGGTGATAAACGCCTTGGCCAGATCGGGCTTGAGGTGCTTGACCGCGTATTCCAGCGCGTCGGCCAGATGGGGACGGCACATGCCCTTGGACTGGGCAAAGGCCTTGCGAAATTCCGCCTCGTGTTCATACATATACATCAACGTATAAAAATAGCGATCCATCAGGCTGTCCAGCCGCTCGCAGATGATGCAGCTCTGGGTGCGCGCGCGGATGGTTTGGGCCGCCTGGGCAATAGTCTGGGCGGTCTTCTCATCGGTCTTGGCGGGGCGGAAGAGCTTTTTGCCGGACGGCGCCCCGTTTAGCGCTGCCTCGATCTTTGCAAAGCCTTCCTGGGCGACTTCGTTGGCCTCCAACATATTGGTATGGGTCATGAGCGCCAGCCCCAACCGGTTTTTCTGTGCGTAAAGCTGGTGCAGGTGTTCCTGGCAAAAGCCCTTGGTGTTGACTTCGATGCGGGTATCCGGCTCCATGACCGAGCCCCCTAGAAAGGAATCGATAAAATCCAGCTCGCATTTGCGGCGGATCAGACACATGGGGCACTCGCAGTCGGCCTTATAGGCATCCCAAACCGGGATGGTATCGATATGATATTTCATATATACATCCCCCTTAATAAGCCCTATTATAACGGGCGGGCAGACAATATGCAAAGCATTTTACGGGCGCTGAACATATGGGTTATAACGCGGCCATATAATACCTAAGATTGTGATGGAGAGGATGAGGAAATAATGAGCCGCTATCAACCCAGCCGAAACCGCAGGCGGCAGCCATACCGCGGGCGTGCCGCAGCAGCCTACCGGGCCAGGGACGCAGGCGGCGGTACGGGCACGGCCAAACGCCTGATCCCGCTGATTATTGCAGTGATCCTGATCGTGGTGTACATCGTCAGCGCCGGGTCCATCGGCAATTGGTTGGCGCAAAGCGTTGTAGCCCCGATCGTGGCCCATTTTAGCGGAGCAGAAGCGGATGCGACGGATCAGGCCCAGCTTACCCCCGCGCAACCGACCCAAGCCGCAGCTACGCCCAGCCCGGAGGGGGAGGATGGGCGCAAGACCAGCCCGGTAGAGGTGCCGGCTATGACGCTGTACCTTTTGCAGGCCGGCACATTTGCCGACGAGGGCAACGCCACGCTGTTGGCTGACCAGCTGCGCAACCAGGGCGGGGCGGGCTTTGTCTCTCCCGACGAGCAGAATCATCGGGTATTTATCGGCGCCTATGCTACCAAAGAGGCCGCAGAGCAGGTGATGGCGCAAAGCCGGGAGCAGGGTGTCGACGCGGTGGTCTATACGCTGGCGCTGCCCAAGCTCAAACTGAACATTACGGCCCAGGAAACGCAGCTGGACTTGATCGGGGAGGCGTATATCCTCTGGCAGGACGGCATGGAAAAGATGGGCGCCTGGGTTGCTCAGCCCGAAAGCAGCATTGAGCAGGCTCCGGCGCTGCGGGAGGCATTTTTGCAAATGCAGGAAAAGCTGCAAAACGGGCTGGGCGAGGAGGCCTCTCAAAAGGTCTTTTCTCTGCTGCTCTCGGTCTTTACCCAGTTTACCGATGGGCTGGAAGAAATAACTACCCAAAATGCTGCGCAGGGTATGGCAGTTTCCCAGACAATACATTATAATTATATCAAAAGCGCATACAGCTGGCGGCAGTATTTACAGGATATTGGCGCAATGTAGCGATTCTACGCGAGAAAAAGGGGTGGGCGGATTTGACGATTCAGGACGTAGTCGATTTGTTGGATGCCAGGGTGCTTTGTGGAGAACATCTGGTAGATCAGACGGTACTTTCGGCCTGCGGCGCGGATTTGATGAGCGACGTGCTGGCCTATGTCAAGGAGAAAAGCGTGCTTTTAACGGGGTTGATCAATCCCCACGTGGTGCGCACGGCCGAGATGCTGGACGTGTTGGTCATCGTCTTTGTGCGGGGCAAGCTGCCCACGCAGGAGATTTTGGATATGGCCATGGAACGGGATATCGTGGTGCTGACCACGCCGGATACACTATATGTCGCCTGCGGCCTGCTCTATCAAAGCGGCCTGCCGGGCAGCGAACGGATGAAGGGGTGAGATACGTGCAGCACGAGCATGAAGCGGCCACCTTTATGGAAGCCTTTCCGGTAGAGGCCCGCAATTTTGTGACGGCGGGAGAAGCCTCCAGCCGCATCAAACGTACCCTTAAGCAGTTGGGGATCAATTCAGAGATCGTACGCAAGGTCTCCATCGCCGCCTACGAGGCGGAACTGAACCTGGTGATCCATTCGCTGGGAGGCGAGCTGGTCTTTGCGGTGGATGAGCACGGCGCCCACCTGACCAGTAAAGACGTGGGCCCGGGCATTGAAAATGTGGACCTGGCCATGAGCGAGGGCTTTTCAACAGCTCCGGAGAGCGTGCGCCAGTTGGGCTTTGGCGCCGGTATGGGCCTGCCGAATATGAAGCGCTGCGCCGACCATTTCAGCATCAGCTCCAGCCCCGCGGGGACGGAGATCAGCATGAGCTTTCTATTCTAGTTGCAAAAGAATTTAACAATACAGATAGATGAAGGGGGAAAGGTGTCAATGCCGGCTTTCGAACACTACAGCCATTCCGTCACGCTGGACCGGGACAAGTGCAAGGGTTGCACCAATTGCATCAAGCGCTGCCCCACCGAGGCCATCCGCGTGCGGGATGGTAAAGCGATGATTATCGAGCAGCGGTGCATCGATTGCGGGGAGTGCATCCGCGTTTGTCCTTACCACGCCAAGGTGGCCCGCACCGATCCGCTGGCCACGATCAACCGCTTTAAACATAGGATTGCGCTGCCCGCGCCCACGCTGTACGGGCAGTTTAAAAAGTTACACAGTATCGACCGCATCCTCTGGGGTTTAAAAAACATCGGCTTTGACGCGGTGTTTGAGGTGGCGCTGGGGGCCGATGTGGTCTCTTATTATACCAAAAAGCTGATGGCGGAGGGGAAGCAGCTTAAAAAGCCGTTGATCTCTTCGGCCTGCCCGGCCGTTGTGCGGCTGATCCAAGTACGCTTTCCCGAGCTGTTGGAGCATATTATCGATATTCAGTCGCCCATGGAGGTGGCCGCGCGCATCGCCAAGGATCAATACTGCGAGCAGACCGGAGCCGACCCCAAAGATGTGGGCGTATTCTTCATCACCCCCTGCGCGGCGAAGATGACCAGCATCCGCGCGCCGCTGAGCGTGGAAAAGAGCGCGGTAGATGGGGCGATTTCGATTCTGGAGATGTATGGGCTGCTCTCCAGCCAACTCAGCCGCCCGGAGGCGGATGACGAGGTACCCCAGCAAAAGGCCTCCTTCCTGGGGGTGAGCTGGGCCAACGCTGGGGGCGAATCCATCGCTTCCGGGTGCGAGGCTACGCTGGCGGTTGACGGCGTGGATAACGTGATCCGGGTTCTGGAAGAGATCGAGAACGGGAATTTGAACGACCTGGATTTTTTTGAGGCGCTGGCCTGCAACGGCGGCTGCGTGGGCGGCCCGCTGGTCTTTGAGAATGGATACGTGGCCAAAAACCGCATCCGCAAGCTGGCGGAAGGATTGGAACGCCGGGAGATGGATGCCAGCCTGATGGAGGAATACCTGCGGGAGTACGATATCCGCAGCGAAAAGCCCATCAAGCCCAAGGCGGTGATGCAGCTGGATGATAACCTGGCTGTGGCGCTGAAAAAGATGGAAATGATGGAAAAGCTGGCCAAAGAGCTGCCGGGGTTGGATTGCGGTTCCTGCGGCGCACCCAGCTGCCAGGCGCTGGCGGAGGATATCGTCCGTGGCCAGGCGGTGGAGATGGATTGCATCTTTAAGATGCGCGAAAAGGTCCAGTCGCTGGCGCAGCAGATGATCGACCTGTCCAATATGCAAAACCTGTAAAGGAGCGTACAGCGATGCAAGAAGCGATAACTTACCCTAGGATCGATGCGGCTACGCGCCTGGCGCGGCTGGAACGGCCCAGCGGCAGGGTCAAGGCCGTGCTGGATACCGATACTTTTAACGAGGTGGACGACCAGTACGCCCTCTCCTACGCGGTGCTTTCGCCGGAGAGGATCGACCTGCAGGCAGTGTATGCGGCCCCTTTTTCTAACCTGAAGGCGGCCACGCCCGATATCGGGATGGAAAAGAGCTACGCGGAGATCCTGCACGTGTTGGAACTGTTGGGCCGTGAAGATTTAAAGGCCCGGGCTTACCGCGGCTCGCGCGCCTATTTAAAAGACCTGCGCTACCCTGTGCCCTCGGACGCCGCCAAGGATCTGATCGCCCGGGTAGGGGCCCTGCCGGAGGGCGAGGTGCTCTATGTCGTGGCCATCGGCGCGTTGACCAATGTGGCCTCGGCCATCTTGATGGCGCCTGAGATTATTAAAAAGATGGTAGTGGTCTGGCTGGGCGGGAATGCGCCGGGCTGGCCGGATAACCTGGAGTTCAACTGCATGCAGGATACCCTCTCGGTCAGCGTGGTGTTCGATTGCGGCGTGCCCTTGGTGCAGCTGCCGGCCTGGGGCGTGACCAGCCACCTGCTGACCACGGAGCCGGAGCTGCGGCACTACCTCAAAGGCAAGAGCCCCTTAGGGGATTATCTTTACGAGATCACCTGCGGCCAGGCGGTATTCGAGGGCATGGGCAAGGTCTGGAGCAAGGAAATATGGGATATTGTGACCATTGCCTACCTGGTGGGGGATGAGGACTGGATCGATACGGCGCTGATCCACAGCCCCATCGTAACGGCGGAGCATACCTATGGCTACGACCCGCGCCGGCACCTGATCCGCCAGGCCCTTTACGTGCGGCGGGATAAGGTGTTTGAGGACCTGTTTGCTAAACTGACCCGGGTATAAGAATGTTATTGTAATTTGTATAAACGAAGGGTGGAAATGTTATGAAGTTGTGCGATGTAGTGGAATTGACGGATAGCCAGGTGCTGGTGGCCGGGGAGGACATGGAGCGGGAGATCACCTCGGGCCACGTGTGCGACCTGCTCAGTTTTGTGATGGCGCACGCCAAGGCCGGCGGCGCCTGGGTCACGGTGCAGACCCATCTGAACGTGATCGCGGTGGCGACGCTGCTGGATCTGGGGTGCGTGATCGTGCCCGAAGGGATTGCGGTGGAGGAGGTTTCCCTAGATAAGGCCAAAGACGAAGGCGTATGCGTGCTTTCCAGCCCCAAAACCGCCTTTGAACTGTGCGGCCTGCTCTACGAAGCCGAGTTGCGCGAAAACGCCGGGCAGGATTGATCTGTATGGAAAGCCTGGCAGTAGACCTGCACATCCATTCCTGCCTGTCGCCCTGTGCCGAGCGGGATATGACGCCCAACAACATCGCGGGCATGGCGATGTTAAAGCAGCTGGATATGATCGCCGTGACCGACCATAACCGGGCCAAGAACGCGCGCGCCGTGGCCCGCGCTGCCGAAGAATACGGCGTTCTGGTCCTTCCGGGTATGGAGGCCCAGTCCCGGGAGGATGTGCATCTGCTCTGCTATTTTCCGGACTTTGACCTGCTGGAGGAGTTTGACGATTGGCACTACCGGTTTTTGCCGGATATGCCCGCCATGCCCCAGCTGTTTGGCGAGCAGTGGCTCATGGACGAGGAGGACTGCCGCGTGGGGGACGAGCCGCGGCTGCTGCTCCAATCCACAACGCTGTCCATCGACGAGGTCTGCCAGAAGGTGCTGGAGATGGGCGGGGCTATGGTTCCGGCGCACGTCAACCGTCAGGCCAATAGTTTGCTTTACAACCTGGGCTTTATCCCGCCCGGGCTGCCGGTGACCACGCTGGAGGTCTCCCGCTTGGCTCCCTCGCCCGAGGGGATCGGGGGATACCGCACGATTTACTCTTCGGATGCGCACGATTTGGGCGCGATATTGGAGCGGGATAACTTTTTGCGCGTGCAGGAGCGCTCGGTTGCGGCCGTCATCCGCCGGTTGAAGGAAAAAAGCGGCAATATTGGTTAATTCGGCGGATTTTTTCGCGGAAAAAAGAAAAAAAAGATGCATCTTGTCGATGGTTATGATAGAATATAATGCGTCGATTATTGATAATTTTTTATCAATTTTTCGTGACGTCCCCTTCAGGGACAAGCGGGTGTATATGAATAAGGAGGGTTAAACGAGATGTCAAGCTGTGAGAACAAGGAACTGTATGAACAGCTCCAAGCCGTCATCGACCAGTATAAGGGGAAAGAAGGGCCCCTGATGCCGGTCATGCAGAAGGCACAGGATCTCTTTGGCTACCTGCCGATCGAAGTTCAGAACTTCATCGCCGAGGGGCTGGAGGTTCCGCTGTCTGACGTTTACGGCGTCGCCACTTTCTATGCCCAGTTCAGCCTGGAACCCAAGGGCGAGTACGCCATCGGCGTTTGCATGGGTACCGCGTGCTACGTTAAGGGCTCGCAAAAGGTGCTGGATGCCCTTTGCAAGGAACTGGATGTGCCCGTGGGCAAGACCACGCCCGATGGCAAGTTTACTTTGGAAGCTACGCGCTGCTTGGGCGCCTGCGGCCTGGCCCCCGTCATGATGATCAATGACGATGTGTACGGCCGGTTGACCGAGGACGATATCCCCGGCATCATCGCCAAGTACCGCACGAAATAAGGTCGTTAGATTAAGATGAAAGATTTATCCCTGCACATTTTGGATATTGCGCAAAACTCGGTGGTGGCCAATGCCAAGCTGGTGCAGATCCGCTTTACCGTCAGCCGTGCCCAGGATCTTTTGACCATTGAGGTGGAGGATAACGGCAAGGGTATGGACGAGGCGATGGTGGCGCGGGTGACCAGCCCATTTACCACGACGCGGACGACTCGCAAGGTCGGCCTGGGGATTCCGCTGTTTAAGGCTGGAGCCGAGCGCAGCGGCGGAAGTTTTTCCATCCGCTCGCAGGTCGGCGTGGGGACGGTCGTCCAGGCGACTTATCAGCTGAGCAATATCGACCGGCCGCCGATGGGGGACCTGGCCGGAACGGTTGTTTCGCTTGTGATGTGTAATCCGCTGATCGACTTTGTATTTGCCTATAAGGTAGATGGCGATGCTTTCGTGTTCGACACGCGGGAGATTCGCCAGCAGCTGGGCGGCGATGTGCCGCTGGAAACGCCGCAGGTCGTATCCTGGATGCAGGAATATTTGCAAGAAGGTATTGATTCACTAAACGGAGGTGTATTGGAATGAAGTCCATTAAGGAATTAGAAGAGATCCGCAAGCGCACGTTGGAACAGGTCAACATCCGTAAGGATCGCGAAGGCACGCGTATCGTCGTGGGCATGGCCACCTGCGGTATCGCCGCGGGCGCGCGCCCTGTGCTGCTCCAGTTTATGGAGGAGGTCAATAAGCGCCATCTGCAGGATGTGACGGTCTCCCAGACCGGCTGCATCGGCGTATGCCGCTTGGAGCCCATCGTTGAGGTCTATGCGCCCAACAACGAGAAAGTTACCTATGTGCACATGACGCCGGACAAGGTGGCGAAGGTGGTCAACGACCATATCGTCAACGGCCAGGTTGTGGAAGAGTACACCATCGGCTATGCCGAGGCAAATAAATAAACGACGCCCGCTTGGGGTTAGGAATTTTTGAGGAGGTTATCAGACATGGAGTTGTATCGCGCGCATGTTCTGGTTTGTGGAGGTACGGGGTGTACTTCTTCCGGGTCCCCGCGCCTGATTGAACTGTTTGAAGAGCAGATCGCCAAGGCCGGCTTGGATAAAGAGATCAAGGTTGTACGTACCGGTTGTTTCGGCCTGTGCGAAATGGGTCCGGTGGTTATCGTTTATCCTGAAGGGGCTTTTTATGCCCGCGTAAAAGAAGAGAATGTTGAAGAGATCGTGCAGGAGCACCTGGTCAAAGGCCGCATCGTGCAGCACCTGCTGCATCACGAAAGCGCCGGCGAACAGGTCGAAGTGTCCCTGAACGAGATCGAATTCTATAAAAAGCAAAAGCGCGTAGCGCTGCGCAACTGCGGCGTGATCGATCCTGAAAAGATCGAAGAGTATATCGCCTTTGACGGTTACCGCGCGCTGGCCAAGGCTTTGACGGAGATGACCCAGCAGGAGGTTATCGACGAGATTTTGAAATCCGGTCTGCGCGGCCGCGGCGGCGCGGGCTTCCCCACGGGGCGCAAGTGGCAGTTTACCCACGATGCGGTGGGCGATAAGAAGTATGTAGCCTGTAACGCCGACGAGGGCGACCCGGGCGCGTTCATGGATCGTTCGGTGCTGGAGGGCGATCCCCACGCAGTGCTGGAGGCTATGGCCATTGCCGGCTATGCTGTCGGGGCGGATCAGGGCTATATCTACTGCCGCGCGGAGTACCCCATCGCGGTTAAGCGTTTGGAGATCGCCATCAGTCAGGCGCGGGCCATGGGCCTGCTGGGCGAGAACATCTTTGATACCGGCTTCAATTTCGATATCGAGGTGCGTCTGGGCGCCGGCGCGTTCGTCTGCGGCGAGGAGACGGCGCTGATGGCTTCTATCGAGGGCTTCCGCGGCGAGCCGCGTACCCGTCCGCCGTTCCCGGCTGTAAAGGGTCTGTTTGGCAAGCCCACGCTGCTCAATAACGTTGAGACCTATGCCAACGTAGCGCAGATCATCCTCAACGGCGCCGACTGGTTTGCCGCCATGGGGACGGAGCGCTCCAAGGGCACCAAGGTATTTGCGTTGGGCGGCAAGATCAACAACACCGGCCTGGTGGAGATCCCCATGGGCACGTCGCTGCGCGAGGTCATCTACGATATCGGCGGCGGTATCCCCAATGGCAAGAAATTCAAGGCGGCCCAGACGGGCGGCCCCTCCGGCGGCTGTATCCCTGCCAGCATGCTGGATATCAAGATCGACTATGATTCCCTGATCGAAGCGGGTTCGATGATGGGCTCCGGCGGTTTGATCGTTATGGACGAGGATAACTGCATGGTCGACATCGCGCGCTTCTTCTTGGACTTCACGGTGGACGAGTCCTGCGGTAAGTGCACGCCCTGCCGTATCGGTACCCGGCGCATGCTGGAGATCCTGGAGCGCATCGTCGAGGGTAAGGGCGAGGAAGGCGACATCGAGCGCCTGGAGCAGCTGGCCGAGAACATCAAGGCCACTGCGCTTTGCGGCCTGGGGCAGACGGCGCCCAACCCGGTGCTGTCCACCATCCGCCACTTCCGCGACGAGTACGAGGCGCATATCCGCGAGAAGCGCTGCCCGGCCGGCCATTGCCGCAAACTGCTGAACTACTCGATCGATCCTGAGAAGTGCCGCGGTTGCAGCCTGTGCGCCAAGTCCTGCCCGGCGGGCGCCATCACCGGTAAGGTGAAGGAGCCGTTCACCATTGATACGGCCAAGTGCATCAAGTGCGGCGCTTGTATCGAAAAATGCCCCTTCAAGGCGATCAGCCGTAAATAATCAAACTGTTTTGGGAGGGAAAGACAATAATGGATATGATCAATTTGACTATTGACGGCGTAAAAGTCCAGGTGCCTGCCGGCACCACGGTGCTCAATGCCGCCCGTCAGGCCAATATCAATATACCCACGCTGTGCTATTTGAAAGAGGTCAACGCCATCGGCGCTTGCCGTATCTGCATGGTGGATACCGGCGCGCGTGCACTGTCCGCCGCCTGTGTGATGCCGGTAGCCGAGGGCATGGTGGTGAAGACCAATACGCCCAAGGTGCGCGAGGCGCGCAAGATGAACCTGGAGCTTTTGCTCTCCAACCACGACCGCAACTGCCTGACCTGCGTGCGCAACCAGAACTGTGAGCTGCAGCGCCTGGCTGAGGAGATGGGCGTAAAGGAAATCCGCTTTGAGGGGAAACGCAACGAGTATCCCATTGACGATTTCTCGTCTCCGTCCATCGTGCGGGATGCCAATAAGTGCATTTTGTGCCGCCGCTGCGCCGCTGTCTGCCACAATGTGCAGAAGATCGGCGTGATCGGCGCTACCAACCGCGGCTTTGGCACGATCATCGAGCCGGCCTTCAACAAGAACATCGGCGAGGTGCCCTGCATCAACTGCGGGCAGTGTATCGCGGCCTGCCCGGTGGGCGCGCTGCGTGAGAAGGACGACACCGACCGCGTGTGGGAGGCCATTGCCGACCCGGATAAGCACGTCGTCGTGCAGCCGGCCCCGGCCGTGCGCGTTGCGCTGGGCGAGGAGTTCGGCATGCCCATGGGCACCCGCGTGACCGGCAAGATGGCCGCCGCGCTGCGCCGCCTGGGCTTTGATAAGGTGTTTGACACCAACTTTGGCGCGGACCTGACCATTATGGAAGAGGGCACCGAGCTGATCAACCGTTTGAAGAACGGCGGTAAGCTGCCGATGATTACCTCTTGCAGCCCGGGATGGATCAAGTACTGCGAGCACTTCTTCCCGGACTTCCTGGATAACCTGTCTAGCTGCAAGAGCCCCCACCAGATGCTGGGCGCCATCATCAAGAGCTACTATGCCAAGCAGAACAATATCGACCCGGCGAAGATCTTCACCGTTTCGGTCATGCCCTGCACGGCCAAGAAGTTTGAGCGCCAGCGCCCCGAGATGGAAGTGGAGGGCCACGAGGATGTGGATGCCGTCATCACCACCCGCGAGCTTGCGCGGATGATCAAAGAAGCCGGCATTGACTTTGTGAACCTGCCGGATGAGCAGTTTGACGAGGTGCTGGGCGATTCCACCGGCGCTGCGGCCATCTTCGGCGCCACCGGCGGCGTCATGGAAGCGGCTCTGCGTACCGTTTACGAGGTCGTGACCGGTAAAGAACTGGAGGATGTGGACTTCAAGGATGTCCGCGGTATCGCGGGCGTGAAGGAAGCCGAAGTGGATCTGGACGGCACGAAGGTGCGCGTAGCCGTTGCACATGGCACGGGCAACGCCAAAAAGCTGCTGGAAAAGGTCCGCGCTGGCGAGGCTGATTATCAGTTCATCGAGGTCATGGGCTGCCCCGGCGGCTGCGTGACCGGCGGCGGCCAGCCCATCGTTTCGGCCCGCGTGAAGATGGACGTGGACCCCAAAAAGGTGCGCGCCGCGGCAATCTACGATGAGGACGAGGCGATGACCATCCGCAAGAGCCACGAGAATCCCTCCATCAAAAAGCTGTATGAGGAGTTCCTGGGCGAGCCCAACAGCCATCTGGCCCATCAGCTGCTGCACACGCACTACGCTGCGCGTAAGAAATACATCTAAGCAGTAAAAGGGTTGATACAAAAGGAACGGTGAATTTCACCGTTCCTTTTTTTATGCTATTTTGGATTTGAACGTTAGAAGTTGCGAAATGCGGCGGGGTAGCTTATAATAATATCTTGTGGAATAAAAAGGGAAGGCCCACAGCATCTGGTGTTGCGGGCATTTTGGCTTAAAAGGAGACGGATTGATGGCTAGCGAGTATGGTTCCAGCGATATCCAAGTGTTGGAGGGCCTGGACGCGGTGCGGATGCGCCCGGGCATGTATATCGGCTCCACGGGTTCCCGGGGGCTGCACCACCTGCTCTGGGAGATCGTGGACAACGGCATTGACGAGGTGGCCAATGGCTTTGGCGATCTGGTCACTGTGACCCTGCATAAGGACGGCAGCGTAACGGTGACGGATAACGGCCGGGGCATCCCGGTGGATATCCATCCAAAGCTTGGGGTATCCGGCGTGCAGGTGGTCTTTACCCAACTGCATGCGGGCGGTAAATTTGATGCGCATAATTATAATTATTCTGGCGGGCTGCACGGCGTGGGCGCCTCGGTGGTCAATGCCCTTAGCGAGTGGTTGACCTGTGAAGTTTATAAAGATGGCTATATCTACCGCCAGGAGTTTGCCAGCGTGTATAACGAGAAGACCGGTAAGGTTTCTTCCGGCGTGCCCAAAGGCCCGCTGCAAAAGGTGGGTAATACCCGCAAGCGCGGCTCGGTCATCACTTATAAGCCAGACCCCAGGGTCTTTGAATCCACTCACTATAGCTTTGAGACCATCAGTCGCCGCCTGCGCGACCTGGCTTTTTTGAATAACAACCTGTGTATCCGCTTAACCGATGAGCGCGAGCGGGAGGATGGAGCTTATAAGCGGCGGGAGTATCACTTTAAAGGCGGCCTGTCGGACTTTGTGACCTATCTCAACCAGGATCGCACGCCGCTTTACCAGCCGCCCATCTTTCTGACCGGCAAGCGGGATAATATATATGTGGAGGCGGCCATTCAATATACGGACGCCTATTCGGACAACCTGTTCTCCTACGTCAATAACATCCCCACCACCGAGGGCGGCACCCATGAGACCGGCTTTAAAGCAGCCATTACACGGGTGTTTAACGAGTTTGCCCGCAAAAACGGCATTTTAAAGGAAAAAGACAATAACCTGACTGGGGACGACTTCCGCGAGGGCATGACGGCGGTGCTCTCAGTCAAAATGCAGAACATTCAGTTTGAGGGCCAGACCAAGACCAAGCTGGGCAACACTGAGGCGCGCCCGGCCGTGGAGGGCGTGATCGCCGAGCAGCTGACCCTGTATTTAGAGGATATCCGCAACCAGGCCGCGGCGAGCACGGTGCTGGAAAAAGCGGTGCAGGCGGCTCGGGTGCGGGAGGCGGCCCGGAAAGCCAAGGATATCGCCCGCAAGAAGAATAGTTTGGAGGGCGCGCCGCTGGTAGGCAAGCTGGCCAGCTGTATTGGCAAGGACCCAACGGTCAACGAATTGTTTATCGTAGAGGGCGATTCGGCCGGCGGCTCGGCCAAGCAGGGGCGCGACCGGCGCTTTCAGGCCATCTTACCGCTGCGGGGCAAGCCCCTTAACGCGGAGAAAAAGCGGCTGGATGAGGTGCTGGCCAACGACGAGTGCCGCACCATTATTACCGCCCTGGGTACCGGTATCGATGAGGACTTTGATATCAGTGCGCTGAAGTACGACAAGGTCATCATTTTGTCGGATGCGGATCAGGACGGCGCGCATATCCGCGCGATCCTGCTGACCTTCTTTTTCCGCTATATGCGCGAGCTGATCTCGCAGGGGCACGTGTATATCGGCATGCCGCCGCTTTACAAGGTAGCGCGGGGCAAGACCACGATCTACGCCTACAGCGATAAGGAGCTCAACGCCGCGATCCGCAAGGTGGGCAAGGGCTACACCCTGCAGCGGTATAAAGGCCTGGGGGAGATGAACCCCGAGCAGCTGTGGGACACCACCCTGAACCCCGAGCAGCGCACCATGGTGCGGGTGACTATTGACGATGCGGCCGAGGCCGACTGGCTGGTCACCACCCTGATGGGCGAAAAGGTGGAAAAACGCAAAATATACATTAGCGAGCACGCAGACTTTAATAAGGTCGATACGTTTGCCCAGCGGGAGGCGCGATAGAGCATGGCAAAAAAGAGAAGGGTAGAGCCCATACCTCAGCAAAAGGATGAAAACATCTTTTATCAATCCATGGAGGAAGTGATGCACGCCTCCATGATACCCTATGCGGAATACGTCATACTGGACCGGGCGCTGCCCCGGGTGGAGGATGGCTTAAAGCCCGTACAGCGGCGCATCCTCTACACCATGTACGAGCTGGGGATGACCCCGGATAAGCCTTACCGCAAATGCGCCCGCATCGTGGGCGATTGCCTGGGCAAATACCACCCCCATGGCGATACCTCGGTGTACGATGCGCTGGTGCGCATGGCCCAGGGCTTTAACATGCGCGCGCCGCTGGTGGACGGACATGGCAACTTTGGTTCAGTGGATGGCGACTCGGCCGCGGCCATGCGGTATACCGAGGCGCGCATGGCGCCGCCGGCGCTGGAACTGCTGCGAGATATCGATAAGGACACGGTGCGCTGGAGCCTGAACTTTGATGATACCCTAAAAGAGCCGGACATGCTGCCCGGGCGTTTCCCCAACCTGCTGGTCAACGGCGCCTCCGGCATCGCGGTAGGCCTGGCCACCAATATCCCGCCGCACAACATGGGCGAGGCCATCGATGGGGTGATCGCCCAGATCGACAAGCCCAAGATCACCCTGCAAGAGATGATGGCCATCATAAAGGGGCCGGATTTCCCCACGGGAGGATATATCCTGGAGGGCGGCGAGCTGGAGCAGGCCTATGCCACCGGGCGGGGCCGCATCAAGCTGCGCGCGCGGTTGTTTGTAGAGCAGCTTAAAAACGGCAAGAAAAACATCGTCATCACCGAGCTGCCCTATCAGGTCAACAAGGCGGCTTTGCTGGAAAAGATCCTCAAGCTGCGGGAGGATAAAAAGGGCTTGCTCTCCGCCATCACGGATATAAGGGACGAATCCGACCGGGAGGGCATGCGCGCGGTGATCGAGCTGCGGCGGGATACGGACGAGGAAAAGGTGCTGGCCTACCTGTACAAGTACTCCCAGTTGCAGGTGACCTTTGGCATCAACATGGTGGCCATTGCCGGTGGCCGGCCCCAGCAGCTGGGGCTGCTGGAGATCAACCGCATCTACATCGCCCACCAAAAGGACGTGGTGACCCGACGCACCCGGCACGACCTGGAACAGGCCAAGGCGCGGGAGCATATTTTGGCGGGATTGATGATCGCCGTGCGCAATATCGACGAGGTGATCCGCATTATCCGCTCCAGCCAGAATCCCAAGGAGGCCAAGGCGCGGCTGATCGAGCGCTTCGCTTTAAGCGAGGTGCAGGCTCAGGCTATCTTGGATATGCGGTTGCAGCGGCTGACGGCGCTGGAGATCGAAAATCTGGAAAAGGAATACAATAAGATTTTGGCGCTGATCGCGGAACTGGAGGCCATATTGTCCTCCGAACGGCGGTTGATGAGCGTTATTAAAAAAGAACTAAAGGAGATCAGGGACAAATACGCTACCCCGCGGCTGACCCAGTTCCTCAATACCGAGGACGAGGTGGAGCCGGCCCAGGGCGATGAGGTGATCGTCGAGGATACCGTCGTGGTGCGCACGGCCAACGGCGCGATCAAGCGCGTGGCGGACCGGCTGTACCAAAAAGCCAACCGCGCGCAGGAGAGCGGCGCTGTGGTAGGGGATCATGTGGTGCAGATCCTGCCCATGAAAACCAACGAGCGCATGCTGGCCTTTACCAACCTTGGAAACGCCGGGTTCATCAATGTGGAGGACTTGCCCGATGGCAAGTGGCGGGACAGGGGCGTGCCCATCGCCAACTTCATACCGGAGCTAAAGAAGAATGAAACGGTCGTTGCGCTGCTGCCCGCGGTGGATTTTAGTCAGGAACTGCTCTTTTTCACCCGGGATGGAATGGTCAAAAAATCCCTGTACGAGCAATATAATATTCGGAAAAAGGCTTTTCAGGCTTGTGGGTTGAAAAATAACGACCAGGTGGTAGCGGTGGAGTTCGCCCGGCCGGATGGAAACTGCCTGTTGATCACGAAAAACGGCATGAGCATCTGCTTTGGACAGGATCAGGTTTCCGCCATGGGGCGCACGGCCAGCGGCGTAAAGGCCATCGCCCTAAGCCATGGGGATCAGGTGATCTTTGTCCGCCAGGTGGGCGAGGAGGGCGAAATCGTGGTGATCTCCGACAAGGGCTACGGCAAGCGCAGCCTGGCAGTGGATTACGAGCCCCAGGGCCGGGGCGGTAAGGGCGTTAAGACCATCGACTTTAAAAAGAACGGGGTCAATGGTCAGGCGCTGGTATTCGTCCATTATGTGCAGGAGCCGGAGGAACTGGTGCTGGTGCAGAAAAGCGGGATGACCACTAACGTGCCCACCGAGATGATCTTGATCGAAAACCGTTTCTCAAAAGGGCGGCCGTTGGCCATGGTGGTACTGGACGACCTGGTGGAGCAGGCTTATCCCATCGTGTTTTAACTGTTAAGACCAAAAGCGCGGTAAAGGAAATGATTCCTTTGCCGCGCTTATTAGTTGCATTTTATCAAAATTTAAGCCACGCCTGCTTGATCAGACGCGGCTTTATGCTAATAATTAGTTTTTCCCAAACACCGTTTCAGCGTACCGTACGGCGCCCATGGCGTCGCCGGAATAGTGATCCGCGTGGATCATATCCGCATAGCGCTGGGTGAGTACCGCGCCGCCCACCATCACCTTGCACTTTGGCAGCGCAGCGTGCAGGCGGCTGATCGCCTCTTCCATATTGACGACGGTGGTGGTCATCAAAGCGCTTAGCCCAACCAGACGCACATCCTGTTTCTGCGCGGCCGCCACGATGCGCTCTGGGTCCACATCCTTGCCCAGATCGATCACATCGTAACCGTAGTTTTCCAGCAGAACTTTGACGATATTTTTCCCGATGTCATGAATATCGCCTTTGACCGTGGCCAGAATGATCTTCTCCTTTTTGGCTTGCGCACTGCCGCCCTGGGCCTCCAGCTGGACGCGGATCACCTCAAAGGCGGCCTTGGCCGCCTCCGCGCTCATGAGAAGCTGAGGAAGAAAGAGCGTGCCCTTCTCAAAGGCCTGGCCCACCTGATCCAGCGCCGGGATCAGGCTGTCGTGGATGATCTCAAGCGGCGGGGTAGAGGCCAGCATTTCGCCCGCGGCCTGGGCGGCGCTCTCCTGCAGGCCGCGCAGCACCGCCTCGCGCAGGGAAAGGGCCTGCACGGAGGGGGCTGTGCTGGGCGCCGGGCTTTCAGCCGAGTAGTGGGCAATATAGTCCATGCATTGGTCGTCCAGCCCCGCCAGGGCGCGGTAGGCGTCATACGCCTTCATCATTGCCGCGTTGTTGGGGTTGATGATGGCGGCGTTCAGCCCGCTTTGCAGCGCCATGGTAAAGAATGCCGCGTTGATATTTTCGCGCTGGGGCAGGCCAAAGGAAATATTGGAGACCCCAAGCGAAGTGTACGCGCCCAGCTCCCGGCGGATCGCGGCAAGGGTCTGCAGCGTGACCTGCGCGGCCTGCTGATCTGCGCTGATGGTCAGCGCCAGCGCGTCAAAAATAATGTCCTCCTTACCAATGCCGTAGCTGCGCGCAACGGTTAAAATTTTGCGGGCAATGGCCACCCGGCCCTGAGCCGTTTCCGGAATGCCGCTCTCGTCCAGCGTAAGTGCGATAACGCAGCCGCCGTACTTTTTGACCAGCGGAAAGATAGCGTGCATGCTCTCTTCCTTGCCGTTGACCGAGTTGATCAGCGCCTTACCGTTATAAATGCGCAGGGCGCTCTCCATAGCCGCGAGGTTGGTGGTGTCGATCTGCAAAGGCAGGTCCAGCACGCCCTGCAGCGCCCGCACAGCCTGGGGCATTAGGGCTACTTCGTCGATATCCGGCAGACCGACGTTGACGTCCAGCACGTGCGCGCCGCTGCGCTGCTGGGCAATGCCCTCGCGCAGCAGATATTCCATATCGCCCTCACGCAGCGCTTTTTTGAGCTTGGCCTTGCCGGTGGGGTTGATCCGCTCGCCAATGAGGATGGGGTCGGCGCCAAAACTGACCGCGTGCGTATAAGAGGAGATGACCGTGCGCCCCTTGGGGACGATGGGCAGCGGCGCCAGATCCTTGCACTGCGCTACCACGGTGGCCAGGTGTCCGGGCGTAGTGCCGCAGCAGCCGCCCACCAGCCACGCGCCCTTGGCGGCGATGGCGTGTACGGCGCGCGCAAATTCGTCTGGCGTAATGTCGTAGGTGGTCTTTCCATCCACCACCTGGGGCAGCCCGGCATTGGGGTTGACGATGATCGGCAGGGAGGTCAGGGAATGGAGCTGCTCAAACAGGGGCAGCATCTGCACCGGGCCCAGACCGCAGTTGAGCCCGATCGCGTCTACGCCCAGCCCCTCCAGCATGGCGACGGCGCTTGCAATATCGCCGCCGGTCAACAAATGCCCTTTTTCATCAAAGATCATGGTGACAAATACCGGAAGATCGGTATTTTCCTTGGCGGCCAGTACGGCGGCCTTGATTTCATAGGTGTCGCCCATGGTTTCGATCAAGACGAGATCGGCGCCCGCCCGGGCGCCGGGCAGCATCATCTCTTTAAAAAGATCGTAGGCCTGTTCAAAGTGCAGGTCCCCCAAAGGCGCCAGAAGTTTACCGGTCGGGCCGATATCCAGCGCCACATATCCGTCCTTGCCGGAGGTATGGATAGCCTGACGCGCCAAGGATACCGCGGCCGTTACCACTTCGTCCACCGTATGGCCGGTATCGGAGAGCTTTAGGGCATTGGCTCCAAAGGTATTGGCTGAAAGGATGTCGCAGCCCACCTCAAGGTATTGCCGGTGGATATCGCAGATCAACTCCGGCCGTTCCAGATTCCACAACTCGGGCAGCTGCCCTGCCTTAAGGCCGCTGGCCTGTAACAATGTGCCCATGGCGCCGTCGAAAAACAGCATCCGGCGGCCCAGTTCAGTTAAGATGGGTTTCATCTATCGTTCCTCCAGTCTGCGATACGCACAGTGTGCCAGCGAGCATTCGACACAGGGGTTGCCGCCGGCTCGCGTCGGGTTTTCATCCAGACCGATGATGGCGGTGACCGATTTGGTAGGCGCCATCAGATCCCCTTCGGTCAACGTCAGACCGATGCGCTTGGACGTTTCTAAAATGGCTGTAAATGTCTTTTGGTTTTCCAGGGCGAAATCGCCGTAACCCGGGCTAAAGCGCGGCCGAGCGTAGCGCCGCTGCGGCAGGGCGCTTAGTATCTCAGCCTGGCGCGCATCGCAAAAGGCCTCGACCATGGCGGCGGCGCAGGCCTGCAGGATCACCGCCCGGCTGATCTGAAGCTGACTGTAGCGGTGGATGAGGATATCCACGCCGCTGCCCAGCGTTGCCGCAAAAAGCACCGCCTCCTGGCAGCCTGCAAGGTGCCGGGCGAGATTACGGCTCTTAAAGGTAGCGCAGGGCAGCATGACGCTGACGGCCTGCGTATCCACCTGGCAGGGGAAGATACGGTAAATATCCCGGGGCGCGGCGGCCTGACGCAACTCCTGCAGGCAGGAATCCACATCCGCCAGCACCTCTGGCGTTGCGGTATTCCGTTTTTTATAGCCCAGATAGCGCAATACCTCGCGGGTACAGACCTCAATCATATCGGGGCCTCTAGCCTAAGATGTCAGAGAGGTTGTCCATGATTTTGGACGCGATCTCGGGCCGGTTCATGGTGTATAAGTGAATATGCTTGACGCCGTTGGCGATCAGGTCGATGATCTGCTCGGTGGCATAGGCGATGCCAGCCTGCTTCATCGCCCGCGGATTATCCGCAAATTTATCGGTGATGGCCTTGAAGCGGGGCGGAAGCACCGTACCCGAAAGCTCGCAGGAGCGGCGAATTTGCTTGGCGTTGATCACCGGCATGACCCCGGGGACGATGGGCACGCGGATATCCTTAGCCAGCGCGCGGTAGAGAAAATTATAAAATACGTTATTGTCGAAAAACATCTGCGTGGTGAGAAAGTCGCATCCACAGTCCACCTTGCGCTTGAGAAAGTCGATATCGTCCTCTTTGTGCGCGCACTCGATATGCCCCTCCGGATAGCAGGCGCCGCCGATGCAGAAATCCCCCTGGCGGCGGATATCCTCCACCAATTCGCTGGCATAGTGGTAATGCTCAGGAGAGGGAAAGTTGCTCTCCTGAGGGATATCGCCCCGCAGAGCCAGAATATTTTCGATCCCTTCCGCGCGAAAGCGCGCGAGCATCCCGGCGATCTCCTCACGGGTAGAGGAGACGCAGGTCAAATGCGCCAAAGCGGGGATGCCGTACTGGTTTTGTATTTTAGTGGAGATCTCCGCCGTCCGCTTGGAGGTGGAACCGCCCGCGCCATAGGTAACGGAAATGAAGGCGGGGCGCAGCGCGGCGATATCCCGCACCACCGCGTCGATCTTCTCCAAAGCCGCCCCGGTTTTAGGCGGAAAGATCTCACAGGAAAGGGTGACCTTATCCTCTTTTAAAAGTTCGCTGATCTTCATGGCAAATATCCTTTCTGCCAGATTTTCTTTTTCCTCATCATACCACAAAAAAAGTGAGGGTAAAAGCGCATCTTATCCTGAAAAGCCTAATGAAAAAGGAACTTATCCAGGTATCCCTGGATCAGGATATACAGCACGATAATGGGGAGCACATAGGTCACGTATTTGCGGGCCCAGCGGGGGAATTTCAGCCCGCGGCCCGCATCCGCCTCGGCGATGAACTGGTCCCAGCCCCAGCCGTAGCGGCTCACGCAGAAGAACAGATAGACCAAAGCGCCCAGGGGCAGCAGGTTGTTGCTGACGATGAAGTCCTCCAGGTCCAGTACGCTGCTGCCCGGCCCGAAGGGGGTAAAGCCGCCCAGCAGATTGGGACCCAACGCGCAGGGGACCGAGAGCACCGCGACCAGTAGGATATTGATAAGCGCGGCTTTACGGCGAGACCAGCCCCATAAATCCATTGCAAAGGAAAGGATGTTTTCAAAGACGGCCACGACGGTGGAAAGCGCGGCAAAGGACATAAAAATGAAAAACAGACTGCCCCAAAGCGCGCCGCCCTCCATGCCGTTAAAGACGTTGGGCAGGGTGATAAAAATCAGGTTGGGGCCGCTGTCCGGCTGCACATTAAAGGCCGAGCAGGCGGGGAAGATGATCAGCCCCGCCACAAAGGCCACGCAGGTATCCAGTATCATGATATTCAGGGATTCGCCCATCAGGCTGCGCTCTTTATCGATATAGGTGCCGAAGATCGCCATGGAACCGATGCCGATGCTGAGGGTAAAAAAGGCTTGTCCCATGGCGGCAAATACCACGTTGCCCGCGCCGCTTTGCGCCATTTTGCCAAAATCCGGCATGAGGTAAAAGCGCAGCCCTTCGCTCGCGCCGGGCAGCAGGATGGAGTGGACGGCCAATATGCCCAAAATGGCCAGCAGGCAGGTCATCATTACTTTGGTGATCTTTTCAACGCCGTTGCGCAGCCCCAGCGAACAAATGCCAAAGCCCAGCAGAACCACCAGCAACATCCAGAGGATCTGTGCGGCGGGATCGGCCTGCAGGCCTTGAAAGGCGGCCTGAACCTGGCCGGCGCTTAGACCGTTAAACTCGCCCCGGGCCATTTTAAAAAGGTAAGCGAGCATCCACCCGGCGATGGTGGTATAAAACATCATCAGCAGGTAATTGCCCGCCATGGCAAAATAGCCGAACCAGTGCCACTTGCTGCCTTTAGGTTCCAGAGCGCGAAAAGAGCTGGCAACGCTCTTTTGACTAGCCCGCCCGACGGAGAACTCCATCACCATGATCGGCAGGCCTAAAACCACCAGAAAGAACAGATAGATCAGTACAAAGGCGGCGCCGCCATTTTGCCCTACGATGTAGGGAAAGCGCCACACGTTCCCCAGCCCAATGGCGCATCCGGCGGATATCAGGATAAAGCCCAGGCGCGATCCAAACCTTTCCCGCTGCTGCAAAACAATCCCCCCTCTAAAAATGTACGCACGTTTAGCGTTGCTGAAAATAGTTTACCAAAAATGGGTTGCAGTTAAAACAGGCTTTTGCACTTTTCAGGGTTTTTGCCGCAAAAGTGGCGAAAACCTGCAAGGACAAAGGGAAAAATACTTGAAAAATACCGGCGGTTATGATAAGATGATTTTCGTCGCCAGATAAGGCGCAACATGCCGGAGTGATGGAATTGGCAGACGTAGTGGACTCAAAATCCACCGGTGGCGACACCGTGCCGGTTCGAGTCCGGCCTCCGGCACCAAATCAATATAATCCGAATCGCTTCTTCCCCGAGGAAGATGGGTTCGGATTATTTGTTTTTTTGTCAGCCACGAAACTACCCATTTCCGCACCGGAGTGGAGGCGTAGACCCAGAGGCCCCCGGAAAAAGAAACGAACTACATAAGTACAACAAGGTTAAAGCATTTTGCCTATGAACTTATTCTATCAAAGGGAAAATTGACAAAATAGTAAATGTGTAATATACTATACATGCTCTAAACTCAAGGTTTAGAGGAAGGAGATTGTTGTCAACAGTCCGGAGCAGATTTCTTCCAGAAATCCACGATGGAGCTGCTGGTCATGAATCCGAGCCAGCCGATCGGCTACCGCAAGGACAATGATGCACAGAGTCATGTTGATACAGTCCTCCCTTTCAATTATACCATGATTGAAGATTGGGCGAATTGAAGGATAGCTGGTATTGATGCACAACAAGGCAAAAGGCTAAGTAGAATACCAAGTTAAAAAGTATACCCGTCAGCTAAGGAATGCTATCCTCCGTGCCGACGGGTATTGCGCTATATAGGGGATTTTATGAATCTGTGTGAATGGAAAGAGAAACAATCTCAGAAAGAGTCTCCCCAATACACTCATTTTGATCGAAGAGTATCTCTTGATAAGTGTTTTGGATATATAACATCTCCTGAAAAAGTTGCTCATCATGGATTTTATCCTTTTATTCACTACACGATAAAAAGTCGAAAAGTTAAAGATGGCAAAAAAGATGAGCCCAAGAAACGTCAGATTTATTATTCAGCTCACATAGATGGATGGATTTATCGTTATTATGCATATCTCGTAAATGAAGCTTATAATCGGAGGGTAAAGGAAGATGGAATCGATTCTGTTGCAGTAGCATATCGAACGAACTTGGGAAAAAGCAATATTGATTTTGCAAAAGAGGCGTTTCAGCATATTCGAGCTACAACCTCATGTTATGTGATAATTGGTGATTTCACTGACTTTTTTGATAATTTAGATCATATATATTTGAAAAAACAGTTGTGTGATTTGTTATCAGTTAAAAAATTATCAGCTGATGTCTATGCAGTATATAAGAACGTTACGCGTTTTTCTTATGTTGAATTGCAGGATTTATTGATGCTTAATGGGCTTGAGGATACACGTAAAGGTCGAAGGGAATTTAACGACCGTTCGAACGAAAGAGCATTGTCTCCAGAACAGTTTAGGCAAAATAAGAATCTGGTTCACACTTCCCCTCACCCGAAGCATGGAGTGCCTCAAGGCTGCCCGATTAGTGCAGTTTTTGCCAATGTATATATGCTTACGGCAGATAGGAATTTACAGAAATATGTTTCTTCATTTGATGGTTTCTATATGCGTTATAGCGATGACTTTATTGTCATCATTCCTCAAAGTGACATAGATTTTTCTGTACATTATAAGACCATCAAAAATATTTTGGATTCTGTTCCTCATCTGGAACTTAAGGATTCAAAAACAAAGGTGTTTTATTTTGACAATATGTCTGTCAAAAATTGCACGAATAGCTTTATTAGTAATGGGGCCGACGGCAAAAACATTATCGAGTTTTTAGGATTTGCTTTTGATGGAAAGAGTATTCGCATTCGAGATAAGACTATCAGCAAATACTATAACAGGTTGTACCGGAAACTCCGTACTATTGTTAAGAATCAAAGTATAGCACATAATAATCGTCGCATTAGCGGCAAAAATCTCTATCGAAAATATTCATATAAGGGCAGTCTATACTATCTGAAGGAAAAGTCTAAAAGAACAGGAATCCCGCTTATAAAAGATGAAATGCACGGAAATTTTCTGGATTATGTATTCAGGTCACAAAAGAAATTTGAAGGGGAGCCCATCGATATAGCAACAAAAAGACATATGCAAAAGATACGGAAACGACTCGGAGGCATCCATAAGTAATAAAAATCCGTCGCCTGTTGTTCTTTGCCTTCTTTTTCATAAAAAATCACGCTGCGCCCGCACTGTCCGCTTGAAGGCGTGTCTGCGACGATTCGCCTTGTTACTAACTTTTTCGGTCAGCACCTTGGCGCGTGGTATATTTTTGGTCAATATTTCCGGCAGCGCAATGTTGCCCCCAATATCGTTACCAGTTTCTTGTGGGTAACGATATTTTTATGCTCTCTCGAAAGCCTTTCCATATGTTAATAAGAACGAACAACGGCGGCACCGCACATCACTCATCCTGTGTAAGATGGGCGATATTTTCTGTGCTGATAAGCGGGCGCCTTCGACGTGAATATTCCAAATTTGCGCCAGGTGTGATATGCTGAAATAAGTTGGAGAAGGGAGTTAACATGATGCAGGAATTGGCCTATAAAAGGGACAAGCTGATGGCGATATTGGGGGGATACCCCAACCTGGCGGTCGGTTTTTCGGGCGGTGTGGATTCTACGCTTTTGCTGCGCGCGGCCCGGGAGGCGCTGGGAAAAGAGCGGGTGTTGGCAATCACCGCCGCGGGTATCATGTGCCCGCAGTGGGAGCGGGAGCAGGCGCGTGCGCTGGCCGCAAAGATGGATGTGCGCCAGATGGAGATCCCCATCGATCCGCTGGCCATCGAGGGCTTTCGAGAAAACACCCAGGAGCGCTGCTATCACTGCAAGCGCGCCCTGTTTGGAAAGATCGTCGAAACCGCCGCGGAGCAGGGCTTTCAACTGCTGGCGGACGGGGCCAACGCCGACGACCTGGGTGATTACCGCCCGGGGATGCGCGCGGTCAAGGAACTGGGCATTGTAAGCCCATTGCTGGAGGCGGGGCTGACCAAGGCGGACATTCGGGAGCTATCCAGGCAATACGGACTATCTACCGCTGAAAAACCCTCCTATGCCTGCCTGGCTTCCCGCATTCCCTATGGCACGCCCATCACCGCGGAGGCGCTTTTGCAGGTAGAACGGGCGGAGAATTTTTTAATGGACAGGGGCTTTGTGCAGATGCGCGTGCGCCATCATGGAGAGGTGGCCCGCATCGAGGTGCCGCAAGCGGAGATCGGCCGCTTTTTGGACGCGGAGCTGCGCGAGGCAGTCACAGACTATTTTAAAGAGGTAGGCTTCCGCTATGTGGCGCTGGATTTGCAGGGCTTTAGAACAGGAAGCATGAACGAGGGCCTTAAACCTAAGGGGGAATAACAGGATGGAAACACAGGAGTTAAGGACGCTGCTGGAAAGCGTACAGGCCGGCAGCGTAAGTTTGGAAGATGCCATGGAACAGCTGCGCCGTCTGCCCTTTGAGGACCTGGGCTATGCCAAGGTGGATCATCACAGGGCGGTGCGCACGGGCTATCCAGAAGTGATCTATTGTGCGGGCAAAACGCCCGAGCAGATCGTAGGGATCCTGCGCAACATGCTGGCGCGGGGTACGCGCAACATTTTGGGTACGCGTTTATCTCAGGAGGCTTTTGAGAAGATCGCCCCGGAGCTTGAGGGGTGCCCGCTGCAGTACGACCCGCTCTCCCGCGTACTGGTGGTCAAGCGGGAGGCGGTGGAGATGCCGGAAACGCATATTCTGGTGGCTACCGCGGGCACTTCGGATATGCCGGTAGCGGAGGAGGCCGCCATTACGGCGGAGACCTTCGGCAACAAGGTGGAGCGGATCTATGACGTAGGGGTGGCCGGCATCCACCGGTTGCTGAGCTATACGGATAGGATCATGTCCGCCAATGTGGTGATCGCCGTGGCGGGAATGGAAGGGGCGCTACCCAGCGTACTGGGCGGGTTGGTGGATAAGCCCGTGATCGCCGTACCTACCAGCGTAGGTTATGGGGCCAATTTCGGCGGACTTTCCGCACTGCTGACCATGATCAACAGCTGCGCCAGCGGCATTTCCGTGGTCAATATCGACAATGGGTTTGGCGCGGGCTATCTGGCCTCGATGATCAACCGCATGCCCATGCAACGTTAGGAGGATATCAGAAGATGCGGGTACTTTACCTGGATGCTGGGGCGGGGCTAAACTTGGAAATGCTTTGCGGCGCGCTGGCCGATCTGGAAAATTCCGAGCCGCTAGATATCGGCTTCCCCGGAGCCGCGCTGCAAATGGAGACCAAGCGCTGCGCGGACGTGGCGGGCCGGTGTGTGCAGGCGTTGTATGCGCCGGGGCCGGAGGGCACGCAAACCTGGGATCTTGGCACGGTGAAAAGGCAGCTTGATATCTGTAAGATTACCCAGGAAGCCAGGCGTTTGGCGCTGGATATCCTTGAGCGCTTGGCGCAGGTGCGTGCCAGGCTGGAGGGCATAGAGGAAAAGGAGATAAAGGTCGCTAGCCCGAAACAGGCTTATTTGCTGGCCGTTTGCGCCCAGCAGATTTGCCGTTTGCGTCAGAGCGGGGTAGAGCGGATCCTCTTATCGCCCCTACCGCTGGGGACGGGAGTTTACAGCGATGAGGGATGCACCCTGCCGGTTCCACGGCCGCTGACGCTGGCGCTGTTAAAGGGGATCCCAGTGTGCGCTGGTGCCATGAATGGCGAGGGCGTCACCCCGCTTGCGGCCGCGTTGGCTACGCAGGCCTGTGACGATTATGGGCCGATGCCGGAAATGAAGATGGAAGCCGTGGGCTATGGGCTCTATCCAGAAGAAAAAGGCGGCGCCCTGCGCGTGCTGCGCGCCGTTTTGGGTGAGGCGCAAAGCGGCGAAGGGTTGGATCGCATCTGTCTTTTAGAATGTAACCTGGACGATATGACCGGCGAGGCGATGGGGTATGTGATGGAGCAACTGCTGCAGGCGGGCGCGCTGGATGTATACTACACGCCGATCTATATGAAAAAGAGCCGGCCGGCGACCATGCTCTCGGTCATCTGCAAGGCCGCGCGGGCAAAAGCATTATCGGCGCTGATGCTGCGCGAGACCACCACCCTGGGGGTGCGGCGCCAGGATTTGGAGCGTCAGATTTTGAACCGGCGGATGATCAAGGCGCAAACCTCCTTCGGGCCCATCGGGGTCAAGGTGGCGGGCGAAGGGCAGGCGGTCAAATTCAAACCAGAATTTGAGGACTGCGCCCAGGCGGCGCGGCAAAACGGCGTTCCCTTGCAGGCCGTGATCCTGCAAGCCTCGCTGGAAGCGCGGGCGGCATTGGAACGGGGCGAATAAAAGACGAACGTTTTGCAAAAAAAGGCGAACATTGTTGGTGAATTGATTGCGGCGCTCAGGGCCGTGTGTTAAGATGTTGGTATCATTCCTGTGGATTTGGAATTAAAAAGGAGGAGCGAACGATGCCCAAAGTTGGCGTTATTATGGGAAGCAGCAACGATTTTACGGCGCTGGAGAATATGATCCGGCTGCTGCACGAGTTTAAGATCGATGTGGATGTGCATGTGATGAGCGCGCACCGCACGCCCGCCCGGGTGCAGGAGTATGCGCTGTCCGCGCGCACCAGCGGGATCGAGGTCATCATCGCTGCGGCGGGCAAGGCCGCGCATCTGCCGGGCGTTATCGCTGCGTACACCAATTTACCGGTGATCGGCGTGCCCATCAAATCCAGCTTTATGGACGGGCTGGACTCGCTGCTGTCCATCGTTCAGATGCCCAACGGCATCCCCGTGGCGACGGTGGGCGTTAACGGCAGCGAAAACGCTGCGATTCTGGCGGCGCAGATCCTCTCGCTCCGCTATGATGAACTGGTGCCGATGCTGCGCAACTATCGGGCCAAGATGTCTAAAGCTGTGGATCAGGGTGAAATGACGGTACAAAAGGAGGTAGAGTTATTATGAATTTGAAAAAAGGCGAGCAACTCTATGAGGGAAAGGCCAAAAAGGTCTTTGCCACGGACAACGAGGATTACGTCATCGTCGATTATAAAGACGACGCCACGGCCTTTAACGGCTTGAAAAAGGGCACCATCGTGGGCAAGGGCGTGGTGAACAACCGCGTTTCCAACCACCTTTTTAAGATGCTGGAGGGCAAGGGCATCCCCACTCATTTTGTCGAGGAGATCAGCGAGCGGGAGACCATTGTTAAAAGCGTAAAGATCGTTCCGATCGAGGTGATCGTGCGCAACATCGCGGCGGGCAGCCTGTCTAAGCGCCTGGGCATCCCGGAGGGGACGCACCTGGCCCACACTGTGCTTGAATATTGCTATAAGGATGACGAGCTGGGCGACCCGATGATCAACGAGTATCATGCCTATGCGATGGAGCTGGCCACCCCCGAGGAGCTGGGCAAGATCGCGGATATGTCCTTTAAGGTCAACCAGTACCTGGGCGAGTATCTCAAGACCATGAATATCGAACTGATCGACTTTAAGCTGGAGTTTGGCCGTTTTAAGGGCGATATTATTCTGGCGGACGAAATCTCTCCGGATACCTGCCGCTTCTGGGATACCCGCACGGGCGAAAAGCTGGATAAGGACCGCTTCCGCAGGGACCTGGGCAATGTAGAAGAGGCTTATCAGGAGATCTTACATCGTTTAATGGGTGGAGAGAAATAAATGACAAACGATTTTCGCTTATTGAAACCCTATACCGACCGGATGCCGGAAGAGTGCGGCGTGGTCGGCATTTATAACGCGGGCGACCTACCGATCCCGGGCAGCATGTATTATGCGCTGCACTCGGTGCAGCACCGCGGCGAGGAGAGCTGCGGCATGGCCATCGCCGGGGAGCAGGGCGGGATCCGCTACCATAAGGATATGGGCCTGGTCACCGATGTGATGACCGAGGAAGCGCTGGAGAATATCGGCAACGGCCGCGTGGCCATTGGGCACGTGCGCTATTCCACTCAGGCGGAGAATTTGGCGATCAACGCCCAGCCGCTGGTGGTGCGCTCCCGCAAGGGGCAGCTGGCGCTGGCGCACAACGGCAATCTGATCAACGCTGTGACCCTGCGCCGGGAGCTGGAGGAGGATGGCACTATTTTCCAGACGGCGGTGGATTCCGAGGTGATGGCCAACCTGATCGCCCGCTCTACTAAAGGGGCGCTGGCCGAAGCCATCCCCGAGATGATGGCCCGGGTGCGCGGCTCTTATGCGCTGGTGGCCATGAATGAAAAGCAGCTGGTGGGCGTGCGCGATCCGTTCGGCATCCGTCCGCTCTGCCTGGGCCGCAAGGGCAATTCTTATATTTTGGCCTCTGAGAGCTGCGCTATCGAGGTGCTTGGGGGCGAATACATCCGGGATATCCGCCCGGGCGAGATCATCATGATCGACGATGGCGGCATCCATTCCATCCAGACCAAGGCGGCGGATAAGAGCGCCCTTTGCGTATTCGAGTTCGTCTATTTTGCGCGGACCGATTCCACCATGGACGGTATCGGCGTATACAATGCGCGCTATGAGGCAGGGCGCCTGCTGGCCCAGATCGCTCCGGTCGAGGCGGACCTGGTGGTGGGCGTGCCGGATTCCGCGCTGCCCGCGGCCATGGGCTACGCCAAGGCCTCCGGCATTCCCTATGGCGATGGACTGGTGAAAAACCGCTACATCGGCCGTACCTTTATCCAGCCGGAGCAGTCCATGCGCGAGCAGGGCGTGCGCATGAAACTGGCTGCCCTGCGGCGCAACGTACATGGCAAGCGCATCGTGCTGGTGGATGATTCTATCGTGCGCGGCACCACCAGTTTGCAGATCGTTGAGATGCTGCGCATGGCTGGCGCGCGGCAAGTGCATATGCGCATCAGTTCGCCGCCGGTGGTCAGCCCCTGCTATTTCGGCATTGATACACCGGATAAGGATCAGCTCATCGGCGCCAACCACTCGGTGGAGGAAATCGCCAAGATGATCGGCGTGGATTCGCTGGCCTATCTGGATATCGACGGGTTGCAGCGCACGGTAGAATACGGCAACTGCGGCTTTTGCATGGGCTGCTTTACCGGCGAATATCCCATGGATGTAAAAGAAACCTGCGAGTGTGTTTGCAAAAGTAAAAAATAGGAGGCCCTTTCATGGCAATAACGTATGAAGATGCGGGCGTCAGCGTAGAGGCCGGTTACGAGGCCGTACGCCTGATGAAGCAGCATGTGGCCGGGACGCTCAACGAGAACGTGCTGGGCGGACTGGGTTCTTTTGGCGGTTTTTATTCTCTGGCCAAAGAGACGATGAAGGAGCCCGTGCTGGTCGCGGGGACGGACGGCGTGGGCACCAAGCTCAAATATGCCTTTATTATGGACAAGCACGATACCATCGGCATTGATGCGGTGGCGATGTGCGTGAACGATATCGTTTGCCAGGGCGCGCGGCCCCTGTTCTTTTTGGACTACATGGCCAGCAGCAAGACCCAACCGCAGAAGGTAGCGGATATTGTCAAGGGCATTGCTGAGGGCTGCAGGCAGTCCGGCGCGGCGATCATCGGCGGTGAAACGGCGGAAATGCCCGGCTTTTATAATGGCGATGAGTATGATATTGCCGGCTTTGCCGTAGGCATCGTGGATAAGGAAAAGGCGATCAGCGGCGCACGGGTACAGGTGGGCGATGTGCTGATCGGCCTGCCGTCTTCCGGTATCCATTCCAACGGCTACTCGCTGGTGCGCAAGCTGGTGGGAGAGGATAGGGCCAAGCTCGACGAGTATAATGAGGAGCTGGGCTGCACCTGGGGCGAAGAGGTGCTGCGTCCCACCAAGATCTACGTCAAGGAGATCCTTGCGCTGATCGAAAAGGCGGATATCCACGGCATTGCGCATATCACCGGCGGTGGATTTATCGAGAATATTCCGCGCATCCTGCCCAAGTCTACCCATGCGGATATCACCTTGGGTTCCTGGCCGGTATTGCCGGTCTTTAACCTTTTGCAAAAGCTAGGGGATATTCCGGAGCGTTCCATCTACAATACCTTTAATATGGGCATCGGCATGGTGCTGGCGGTGCCTTCCTCTCACGCCGACGAGATTTTGACCCTCGCTAAAGACGAGCTGGGCATCGAGGCCTACCGCATCGGCGTTGTAGCGCCCGGACAGGAAGGTGTAGAGCTGTGCCGCTAAAGCGAATCGTGGTGATGGTATCCGGCGGGGGCAGCAACATGCAGGCGGTGATGGATGGGATATCCGCAGGGGAGATCCCGGGGCAGATCGTCCGGGTCATCTCCTCGGCAGCCAAGGCCTATGCGCTGGAGCGCGCACGGGCAAACGGCATTGAGGCCATCGCCTTGCCCAAGCGGTATTTTGATAGCGACGCCGCCTGTGACCAGGCGCGTCACCGCGCCATCGACGAGGCAAAGCCCGACCTGATCCTGCTGGCGGGCTACCTGGGCATTGTCCCCAGGCAGACGGTGGAAAAATACCGGGGACGGATCATCAACATCCATCCGGCGCTCATCCCCTCGTTTTGCGGCAAGGGGATGTATGGCCACCATGTGCACGAGGCGGTGTTGGCCTATGGCGCCAAGGTTTCCGGCGCTACGGTGCACTTTGTGGAGGAGGGCGTGGATACCGGGCCGATCATCTTACAGGATACCGTACCGGTTTTGCAGGGAGATGATGCCGACGCGCTGGCGGCGCGCGTGCTGCAGGTAGAGCACCGCATCTTTCCGCTGGCGGCCAAGCTGTTTTTAGAGGATAAGCTCCGCGTCCAAGGGCGCAGGGTATGGATCGAGGAATAAGGAGGCTAAATTTAAAAATGGTCAAGCGTGCGTTAATCAGCGTTTCGGATAAGACGGGGATCGTGGAGCTGGCAAAATCGCTGCACGATCTGGGGATCGAGATCCTCTCCACCGGCGGCACGGCCAAGACGATTGCCGAGGCTGGGATCCCTGTGACCAATGTTTCGGATGTAACGGGCTTCCCCGAGTGCCTGGACGGGCGGGTCAAGACCCTGCACCCTAGCATCCATGCGGGGCTGCTTGCCATGCGCGGCAATCCTGAGCATATGCGCCAGATCGAGGAGCTGGGCATCGAGCCCATCGACCTGGTCGCCATCAATCTGTATCCCTTCAAGCAGACCATCCAGAAACCGGGTGTGACCCGGGAAGAGGCCATCGAGAATATCGACATCGGCGGCCCCACGATGATCCGCGCCGCGGCGAAAAACTGGCAGGACGTGGCCGTCATGGTGGACCCGGCGGACTATGCCGGCGTGCTCGATGAGATCCGGCAAAATGGCGAGGTATGCCTTGAGACCAAGCTGCGCCTTTGCTATAAGGTGTTTGAGCATACCGCCTCTTACGATACGCTGATCTCCACCTATTTGCGCGAGCAGGTGGGCATCACCTTCCCCGAGACGCTGTCGCTGACCTTTGAAAAGGCCCAGGATATGCGCTATGGTGAGAACCCGCACCAGAACGCGGTATTTTATAAAGAGATCGGCAAGCGCCCGGGCACCTTGGCGGACGCCAAACAGCTGCACGGCAAGGAGCTTTCCTACAACAATATCAACGACACCAACGGCGCGCTGGATCTGCTGCGCGAGTTCAGCGATACGACGGTGGTGGCGGTCAAACACGCCAACCCCTGCGGCGTGGCCAGCGCGGATACCGTATATGAGGCCTATAAGGCGGCCTATGAGGCCGACCCGGTCTCCATCTTCGGCGGTATCGTGGTGACCAATGCGCAGGTGGATGAGGATACGGCTAAAGAGATGGCCAAGATATTCCTGGAGATCATTGTGGCGCCCTCCTTTACGCCGGAGGCGCTGGCCGTGCTGACCAAGAAAAAGAATATCCGCCTGCTGGAGCTGGCCTCTATCAACCAGCCGCTGGCGCAGCCCGCATGGGATATGAAAAAGGTTGCCGGCGGCCTGCTGGTCCAGGAGATGGATCTGAAACTGCTGGGGGATGAGCTGAAGGTGGTCACCAAGCGCCAGCCCACCGAAAAGGAAATGCAGGATATGATCTTTGCTTGGAAGCTGGTCAAGCACACCAAGTCCAACGGCATCGCTATCGCCAAGGATGGCCATTCCTTGGGCATCGGCCCCGGTCAGGTCAACCGTATTTGGGCGGTGGAGCAGTCCATTGAGCGCAGCGGCGAAGCCGTTAAGGGCGCGGCGCTGGCCTCGGATGCTTTCTTCCCCTTTGACGATTGCGTTAAAGCCGCGGCGGCCGCTGGCATCACTGCGATCATCCAGCCGGGCGGGTCGATTCGGGATGAGGATTCCATCAAGGCCTGCGACGAGGCGGGCATCGCCATGGTCTTTACCGGCATGCGCCATTTTAAACATTAAACCTGGAGGCAGAAGATGAAGGTATTAGTGGTAGGCGGCGGCGGCCGGGAGCATGCGATTTGCTGGAAGCTGCGCCAATCGCCCCGCGTAACGGAACTGTATTGCGCCCCGGGTAATGCGGGCATCGCCCAGATCGCCACGTGCGTGCCCATCAAGGCTACGGATATCGAGGGCATGGTGCGCTTTGCCAGGGAGGAGCAGATCGACCTGACCTTTGTTGCGCCGGATGATCCCCTGGCGCTAGGCATGGTAGACGCCTTTGAGGCGGCGGGCCTGCGCGTCTTTGGCCCCAACAAAGCGGCGGCGCGCATCGAGGGCAGCAAAGTATTTGCCAAAGAGCTGATGCGTAAATACCATATCCCAACTGCGGGGTATGCGGTATTTGAGGACGCCGACGCGGCCATTGCCTACCTTAAGGGGCAGCGTTTCCCCATTGTAGTGAAGGCGGATGGGCTGGCGCTGGGCAAAGGCGTTATCATCGCGCAGGATTATGAAGAAGCCTGTGCGGCGGTGCGGGAAATGATGCTGGACAAAAAGTTTGGCGAGGCCGGCAACCGCGTGGTCATCGAGGAGTTTATGACCGGGCCGGAGGTATCGGTGCTGGCCTTTACCGATGGTAAGACCGTCGTACCCATGGCCAGCGCGCAGGATCATAAACGGGCGCTGGATCACGACGAGGGCCTCAATACCGGCGGCATGGGCACTTTTTCGCCCACGCCCAAGTATACGAAAGAGGTGGCGGATTACTGCCAGAAAGAGATCTTTCAGCCCACGGTAGACGCCATGGCTGCGGAGGGCTGCCCCTTTAAGGGCGTGCTGTTCTTTGGGTTGATGCTGACGGAGGATGGACCCAAAACGCTGGAATATAATGCGCGCTTTGGCGACCCTGAGGCGCAGGTGGTACTGCCCCGGATGCAGGGGGACCTGCTGGAAGTGATCGAGGCCATTTTGGACGGCAAACTGGACGGGGTTACCTTGGGCTGGAGCGACCAGGCGGCAGTCTGCGTGGTGCTGGCCTCCGGCGGCTATCCGGTCAAGTACGCCTCCGGCAAAGTGATTACCGGCCTTGAGAACCTGAAAAACGGTGCGATTGCCTTCCACGCGGGTACCGCGCGCAACGAGGCAGGCCAGCTGGTAACGGCGGGCGGCCGCGTATTGGGCATCACTTGCCTGGGCGATACCATGGATGAAGCCATCGCCAAAGCGTATGAGGCGGTGGAAGGGGTGCATTTTGAAAACATGCACTACCGCAGGGACATCGGCAGAAAGAAATAGTTATTTTGCAGGCGGGCCGCGAATTGCGGCCCGTTTTTGTTATACTAAGGTTAAACAAGCAATGTTAATGGGGGGCATATATGAATATCGTAGAGATCATCGAAAAAAAGCGGAACGGCGGACGGCTGACCCGGGAAGAATTGGCCTTTTGGATAGAGGGCGTGATGGATGGCGGTGTGCCGGATTACCAGACCAGCGCGCTGCTGATGGCGATCTATTTCCGCGGACTGGATATGGAGGAGATCACAGATCTGACGGGGGAGATGGCCGCGTCGGGCGATCAGGTCGATCTATCCATGGTACCCGGCATACCGGTAGATAAGCACTCCACCGGCGGGGTCGGGGATACGACGACGCTGATCGCAGGGCCGCTGGTGGCAGCTTGCGGGGGGCGCGTGGTCAAAATGTCCGGGCGGGGCTTGGGGCATACCGGCGGCACTATCGATAAGCTGGAGGCCATTCCAGGCATGCGCACCGGCCTTACCATCGATCAATTCATCGCCCAGGTCAGCCGGATCGGTCTGGCGGTGGCCGGGCAGAGCGCACAGCTGGCCCCTGCCGATAAGATATTGTACGCGCTGCGGGATGTGACGGCTACTACCGATAGCCTGGGCCTGATCGCGTCCAGCATCATGTCTAAAAAGCTGGCTTCAGGGGCCAAGGCTATCGTGCTGGATGTTAAGGTGGGCAGCGGCGCATTTATGAAGGAGCTGGATGATGCCATCGCGCTGGCGCAGGCCATGGTCAAGATCGGCCAGGGCCACGGGCGCAGCACACGGGCGCTGCTGACCAATATGGATCAGCCCCTTGGCCGCGCGGTGGGCAACGCCATCGAGGTGGCGGAAGGCATTGAGGTTTTGCAAGGTAAGCACGCCGAGAGCGACCTGCGCAAGGTCAGCCTGATGCTGGCGGAGAACATGCTGCTGGCCGCGGGGGTTTATCCAGATGCGCAAAGCTGTAAACGCGCGCTCGATGAGGCGCTGGCCTCCGGGCGGGCGCTGGAAAAGCTGGGCGAGATGATCGCAGCCCAGGGCGGCGACGCGCGGGTCATCCAGCGTCCCGAGCGCTTGGGGCAGGGGGCCTGCCGGTTGGATGTAAAGAGCGCATCCGGAGGGTATGTCAGCGCCATCGATACCCAACGCATCGGACACGCGGCCCTGCTGCTGGGCGCGGGCAGAAGAAAAAAGGAGGACGCCATCGATCCCATGGCCGGGCTTTTGATGCGCGCGCGCCTGGGGCAAAAGCTCGCCCCCGGGGAAACGCTGGCCACGCTGTTTGCATCGGATGAGGCGCTTTTGGCACCCGCGCAGGCGGCGTTATTATCCGCCGTAACGCTGCGTGAAAGCCCGGCGCAAGTGCCGCCGCTGTGTTATGGCTGGGTGGACGAGTCAGGCTTCCATCCCACAAAATAGGGCAAAAAAAAGGAGAGGGAAAACCTCTCCTTTTATTTACTATATTAAAGTTTTTAGTCGATTTGCGCCAGATCAAAGGGTGTTTCCTGATAGACGTAATAGTTCAGCCAGTTGTTATAGAGCAGGTTAGCGTGGCTGCGCCAGGTGACCAGCGGCGGCTTTTCCGGGTCGTTATCGATAAAGTAGTTCTTAGGCGGATGCATGCAAAGCCCCTTGTCTAGATCCCGGAGGTACTCGTTTTTTAGCGTATCGGGGTCGTATTCCGCATGCCCGGTCACAAAGATATGCCGGCCATTGTTGGAGGCGACGATGTAGACCCCGGCTTCCTGGCTTTCGGCCAGGATCGTGAGATCTTCCACCTTTTCGATGTCCTCGCGGCGCACCTCGGTATGCCGGGAGTGGGGGGCCCAGAAGATATCGTCAAACCCGCGCAGCAGGGGCACGTTGGGCTTGGAAACCGTATGGGGAAATACCCCGAACATCTTTTCCGGCAGCGAATACTTGGGTATGCCAAAGTGGTGATAAAGCCCGGCTTGCGCGGCCCAGCAGATGTACAGGATAGAAAAGACGTGGTGATCCGCCCAGTCCATCACCGTCTGCAGCTCCGTCCAGTAATCGGTCTGCTCAAAATTCATCTCTTCGACCGGCGCGCCGGTGATGACCAGCCCGTCAAACTTTTCGTCTTTGACCTCTTCAAAGGTGCGGTAAAAAGCGGAGAGATGCTCAAAAGGCGTATGGCGCGAAGTATGGCTGGCCGGCTGCAACAAAACGACCTCGACCTGCAACGGCGTATTGCCGATCACGCGCAGCAGCTGCGTTTCCGTACTGATCTTATCCGGCATCAGGTTCATGATCCCGATGCGCAAAGGCCGTATATCCTGGTGGGAAGCGCGGCTTTCCGTAATGACGAAGATATTTTCCTGTGTCAGCGTTTGTACAGCGGGTAGATTATCCGCGATTTTGACCGGCATATTATTCCTCCCGAGAATAGAACTAATAAAAGAAAGGATAGCATAAATGCCCAAACTCTGCAAGCGCGGCGACGGGTGCGAGACTTGTAGAATTTGATGGAATTATGAAATTTAGCAGTGTTAATAAAGAATTGTGTTTAACGATTTACAAGTGCGCAGCAACAGGATAAAATAGATGAGGTGGATTCTGTCATATCCTGTTTTGCACTGCGGGGGAGCGGCAAACTTTTTTGTTGATTATTATTGGCCCATTACTAATCCAGGTGAGTTTAAGAGAGGGGAATTTCGCGCGTGGATCGGACGACGGTTGATTTACAAAATAAGAGATACCTGTTTTACTATTTTATCCTTCAGGCCGTGTATTATGGCGGCCGGGCTTTTTATTATCCCTATATCGGCATTTACTACGGGCAGATCGGCTATTCGGTGGAGCAGATCGGCATCCTCCAGGCTATCGGCCCCATTGCCACGTTGATCTTCGCGCCTATGTTTGGCTATATCAGCGATAAATTCGGCCGGGTCAAGATCTTTCGGCTGGTGTTACTGGCTACAGCGCTTTTAACGCTGCTGTATCCCATCAGCACGGCATATATGTATGTGCTGCCGCTGACCATCGCCTTTGCCGCGTTCAACAACACCTCCCAATCCATGCTGGACGGCGTGTGCCTGGAGTACAGCAACGCCACGCGGGCCAACTTCCCGGTGATCCGCTTGATGGGTACGCTGGGGTTCGCGCTGGTAGGTACCTTTAGCGCCTACGTGGTCGGCGCCGGGCTGGAGCGGTATTTCCAAACCTATGCCATCGCCGTAGGTTTGGGAGTGGCGATCACCTTCCTGCTGCCCAAGATGAAGCGCGTACAGCCGGCGATTACCCCTTCAGAGCCGGTGCAGGAGCCTGAGAGCATCAAAAAGTCCGGCGGCGTTATGCAGCTGCTCAAAAACAAACAGATCCTGTTACTGCTGGGATATTGCCTGATTACCCATATCGGAAGCGGGTTTTTCATCTCCTTTAACTCGGTTTACATGAAGGAGAACCTGATCAGCAACGATATGATCGCCATGATCGGTGCGCTGGCAGCCGTCAGCGAAATACCGGTATTTCTGTTCTTTAACAAACTGGTCGCCCGCTTTGGCGAGTATAAGCTGTTGCTGTTTTGCGGGTTTATGACGGGGATCCGCATGCTGATGATGTTTTTTGCTCACAGCGTGGGCATGTTTATCTTCGCCCAGATGCTTCAGGGCATCAGCTTTATCGGCATGAGCTACAGCGCGGTGGCGATTATGAACAATACCGTACCGCGGGAGTTTCTTTCCACCGGGCAGACGGCCCTGGCCATGATCGGCAATGGCCTGGCGTATGCGCTGGGGTCCTGGCTGGGCGGTAGCGTCAGCAATACCATCGGTTTGCGCGATACCTTCTTGATTTTAGCCATCATGACGCTTATGATGAATATTGTGGTGCAGGCGGTGCTGCTGGTGCGCAGGGTTCGCCGCAAGGGGGGGCAGCATTTGGCCTCCTGAAAATAGAGGCGCTGCAATAATTTGATCGAGGTATTTACATGCAGGCAGTTTTATGGCTACAGCAGTTTATCAACCCGGCGCTGGATGTGATCTTCATCGGCGTATCAAAGTTGGGAGAGGAAATGCTGGTCATTTTACTGGCTGCATTTTTTCTGTGGGGATATGAGAAGCGCACGGGCTATAAACTGGTCTTTACGCTGTTGATCAGCGCGGGGCTAAACACCGCGGTGAAAAATATATTCCGGGTGCCCCGGCCCATCGGCGCGCCGGGCGTCCGGTCGATCTACACAGAATCGGCGGGAGGGTATTCCTTTCCCAGCGGGCATACCCAAAGCGCGGCGGTGGCCTATACCTTTTTAGCAAGGCGCATCGCAAAGCGTTGGGCCTGGATCGTCGCGGCGGGATTGATCGTGCTGGTGGCCATCTCGCGGATGTACCTGGGGCTACATACCCTGCAGGATGTGCTGTGCGGGGCCGCGCTGGGCATCCTGTGCGCGCTGTTTTGCCCCTGGTTGTTTGATAAAGCGAAACTGGACCAGGGGTGGCGCGGGCTGTGGCTGATGCTGCCCGGCGGAGCTTTAGCCCTGTTTGGCGGCGGACACACGGCCATACAGCTGGGCGGCCTGCTGTTTGCGCTGGCATTCTGCATGCCCATCGAAATGAAATGGATCGATTATAACTGCCAGGGCGCGGGTTTGCGCCGGCTGGTAGCCGTCGCCTGCGGGCTGGCCGCCGCGTTCGTGATCAAAGCCGGGCTTAAGGCCGTTTTGCCGGATGCGCCGCTTAGCGCTTTTGTTCAGTACGTGGCCATGGGTACGGGCGTGTTTTTAGGCATTCCGTACCTGATCCATCGCATGACATCTGGGAGCAAGCGGATGTCCTTAGAGCTGACGCAGCAGCAAGGGGAATACGCTGTCGCCCGTTTCGCGCCGGGTACTGCCTTGGAGGGTTTGCAGTCGCTGCCTGGCTTTGTTTCCGTTACGCATACAGAGGCGGAGACCTCCGTGGTTTGCCGGCAGGATTTTTTGCGGCAGCTTACCCCGGCGCCGCAGGCTGTGGAGCATGATTTTACGCTTTTCAAGATCGACGGAGTGCTGGATTTCGGGCTGGTGGGGATCCTATCCAAGCTCACGGGGATTTTGGCGCGGCAGCATATTCCGGTGTTTGCGCTCTCCACGTACGATACGGATTATCTACTGGTTCCGGAAAAATGGGCGGAGCTGGCCGTCGAGGCCTGGATCGTAGAAGGGATAGCGGTGAAAAAGAGATGAGCCGGCTTTACTCATTTGAGCCGGTGATCGACGCAGATTGCAGGGTGTTGATTTTAGGGACGATGCCCAGCGCGGCTTCCCTGGCCAAAGCGCAGTATTATGGCAACCCGCAGAATCAGTTTTGGCCGCTGCTCGCCCAGGTGTTTGGCGAAATATGCCCGGAGGATTATCCGCAAAGGCTGGCACTGGCGCTGCGGCATCATGTGGCCTTGTGGGATGTCGCCGGCAGCTGCCTGCGCCAGGGTAGCCTGGACAGCGCCATACGGGATGTGCAGACCAATGATTTTGAAGGGCTGTTTGCGGCATATCCCAAGATAAAATACGTGTTTTTTAACGGAAAGACGGCCCAGCGGCTATACGATAAAATCGGCCGCAGGGAGGATATAGACTATGCTGTGCTGCCCTCTACCAGCCCGGCCAATACCCAGCGCCGCGAGGTGAAGCTGGAGGCGTGGATGGCGGTGCGGGATGCGGCAGAGATTTAGGCAAGGGAGAGGATCTTGTGTTCGATATTGAGAAAATAAAAATCAAGCCGCTTTGCATGCAGGCGATGGATGCGGCGCGGGAGCACCTGGACGATCTGGTCAAGCCCATCGGCGCGCTGGGCGGGATGGAGGAACTGGCGGTCCGCCTGGCCGGGATCACTGGCGTAGTGAAGGGAGATTATAGTAAACGGGCGGTACTGGTGTTTGCGGCCGATAACGGCATTTGGGACGAAGGCATATCCCCGGTGCCCCAAGAGGTCACCGCGGCGCAGACGCTGAATATCTTAAATGGGTTGGCAGGCGTCAGCGTACTGTGCCGCTGGGCCAATGCGGGGCTGCGTGTGGTGGATGTGGGCATCAAAGCGCCCATTTTGCACCCGTTTTTAATCGCGCGCAAAGTCTGCAAGGGCACTGCCAGTATTGCACAAGGCCCGGCAATGACCCGCCAGCAGGCGTTAGAAGCGATGCAGACCGGGTTTGACCAGGCGCAGGAACTGATCCGGGGCGGCGTGCGCCTGCTGGGCATCGGCGAGATGGGAATCTGTAATACCGCCACTTCGGCGGCGGTACTCTGCGCGTTGACGGGTGCGCAGGTGACCCGGGCCGTGGGCAAAGGGGCCGGTGTTGACGAGGCGGCTTTCCAGAAGAAAAGAGCGTGCGTTGCACGTGCCCTTGAGGTCAACAAGCCCGATCCGCAGGACCCTATTGGGGTGCTTGCCAAGGTCGGCGGGTTAGATATTGCCGCCATGGCGGGGGCTTATATCGCCTGTGGCGTAAATGGGATACCGGCAGTGGTGGATGGATATATCTCCATCGTAGCCGCCCTTGCGGCCTGCCGCTTATTGCCGGAACTGAGAGACTATCTTATCGCTTCCCACCGTTCATTTGAACCAGGGTATGCCCTTGCTGTGGAAGCGCTGGGCCTGCGGCCTATGATCCACCTTGATATGCGTCTGGGCGAGGGCAGCGGCTGTCCGCTGGCCTTTGCCGTGATCGACGCGGCGATGGCCGTCATGCGGGAGATGGGAACGTTTAGCCAAGGCAATATCGATGCGGGCAGTTTGGTGGATATCCGGGAATAGGCCGGGCGAATATATGAACGAAGTGTGAACGATTGAAATTTGGTGTTGATTGCGCGCTTTGAAAAGGCATATAATGGGGCTAGAGAAAGCCGATATTGGGGGGGAGAAAAGATGACCAAGATCATGGCCCATCGTGGCGCCAGCGGATTATATCCTGAAAATACCATTTTAGCCTTTGAAAAAGCGGCTGAGATGGGGGCGGATGCCATTGAAACGGATGTGCACCTGTCAAAAGATGGGAAACTGGTGATCTGCCACGACGAAAGCGTGCTGCGCACCACCGGTTTTGACGGGCTGGTCTGCGAGATGACCTACAGCGAGCTTTCTAAGCTGGATGCGGGCTTTTTAAAGGGGCATCCGGGGCAGCGCCTGCCGCTGCTGGAGGATCTGCTGCGCATTGCAGCGGAGAACGATATGGGCGTCAATATCGAGCTGAAAAACAACGTGTTCGCCTATGCGGGGATGGAGGAAAAGGTGATCGCCGCGCTGTATGATTATGGGCTTGAGAAGCGTTGCATCCTTTCTTCTTTTAACCATCGCTCCATGCACCGGGCCAAGGAGATAGATCCTAAGATCCCGGTTGGGCTGCTGTACAGCTGCGATCTATATGAGGCTCAACAATACGCCAAAAGCTGTGGGGCGGATGCGCTGCACCCGCAATACGGTTCGGTCAACGCCGGGATGGTGCAAAGGGCGCAGGAGGCAGGCGTGGCCGTCAATGTATGGACGGTCAACACCTGCAAGGTGATTGACGATATGCTCTTTGCGGGCGTGGACAATATCATTACGAATTATCCCGATTTAGTGCGCGAGCGCATGCGTTAAGATAAGACATTATGTGGTGATTATTTTTTGCAGCCTCAAGCTGCAATGAAATAAAATATTTCGTTGGAGGTTCGAAATATGAAGAAATGGGTATGCAGTGTATGTGGTTACGTTTACGAAGGTATTGAGCCGCCGGCGCAGTGCCCCCAGTGCAAGGCGCCGAAGGAGAAGTTCCAGGCCGCTGCCGAGGGCGCGCGGGCTTGGGCGGATGAGCACCGCATTGGCGTTGCCAAAGATGTGGACCCCGAGGTTTTGGAGGGGCTGCGCAACAACTTCACCGGTGAGTGCACTGAGGTTGGCATGTATCTGGCGATGAGCCGCCAGGCTGACCGCGAAGGCTTCCCCGAGGTGGCCGAGGCCTATAAGCGCATTGCCTTTGAAGAGGCAGAGCATGCGGCCAAATTTGCGGAGCTGCTGGGCGAAGTGGTGTTTGCCGATACCAAAAAGAACCTGGAGCTGCGCGTTGAAGCCGAGTTTGGCGCTACCCAGGGCAAAAAGGATATCGCCACCCGCGCAAAAGAGCTGGGCTATGATGCGATTCACGATACCGTGCATGAGATGTGCAAGGACGAAGCGCGCCACGGCTGTGCTTTTGAAGGGTTGCTGAACCGCTACTTCAAGTAAGCGATGATGGAAAAAGGCGCTTTACCCCTTTTGGGGCGCGCCTTTTTTTCTTGAATATAAAATAATCTGATAAAGGGTGAGAGTATGAAAAAAGCGGATATCGGTTTGATCGGCCTGGCTGTTATGGGCCAAAACCTCGTGCTCAATATGGAAAGCCATGGCTATACGGTGGCAGTATATAACCGCTCGCCCGAGCGGACGGATCACTTTATGGCTACCACAGCCAAGGGGAAAAACATCATCCCCGCCCATGAACTGGAGAGCTTCATCGCGGCGCTGGATAAACCGCGCAAGGTGATGATCATGGTGCAGGCCGGCAAGGCGGTTGATGCGGTGATCGAGCAGCTGCTCACCTTCTTGGAGCCGGGCGATGTGGTGATCGACGGGGGCAACTCCTTCTTTAAAGATACCATTCGCCGCAGCCAGTATTTGGAGGAGAAGGGCATCCACTTCCTGGGTGCCGGCGTTTCCGGCGGCGAGGAGGGCGCGCTCAAGGGCCCCAGCATTATGCCGGGCGGCTCGAAAGAGGCCTGGGCGCTGGCTGGGAAGATCCTGGTGGACATCTCTGCCAAGGTTGCGGGCGGCACGCCCTGCTGCGGTTATATCGGCGAAAACGGCTCGGGGCATTACGTCAAGGTCACCCATAACGGCATTGAGTATGGCGATATGCAGCTGATTTGCGAGGCGTACTTCCTGCTCAAAGAACTGCTGGGCATGAGCTATCCCGAAATGCAAAAGACCTTTGCCGAGTGGAACCAGGGAGATCTTGACTCCTACTTGATCGAGATCACGGCTGATATCCTCTCCAAGACCGACAGCGAGACCGGCAAGCCCATGGCGGAGATCATTCTGGACCGCGCCGGCCAGAAGGGTACCGGCAAGTGGACCAGTCAGGAGGCGCTGGATCTGGGCGTAGCTGCGCCCACCATCGCGGAGGCTGTATTTGCCCGCTGCCTTTCTGCCCAGAAGGATGCACGCGTGGCCGCCTCCAAGGCGATACGCGGCAGCGCTTTGCAGTTTGAGGGGGATAAGGCTAGCTTTGTTGAGGATATCCGCCTGGCGCTTTATGCCAGCAAGATCTGCTCTTACGCCCAGGGTTTTGACCTGCTGAAGGAGGCCTCTAAGGCTTACGGCTGGTCGCTGAACATGGGCGAGATCGCGCTGATGTGGCGGGGCGGCTGCATTATCCGCGCGCGCTTTTTGGAGCGCATTAAAGAGGCATATGACCGCAACCCGAATCTGGAGAACCTGATGATGGATCCTTATTTTGAGGACATCCTCTTTAAGGCCCAGGCGGGCTGGCGGCGCGTGGTGGCCCAGGCGGCCCTGATGGGCATCCCGGCCCCGTCGTTTGCCTCTGCGCTGAGCTATTTTGACGGGTACCGCCGTGAAAGCCTGCCGGCCAACCTCCTACAGGCCCAGCGGGATTACTTTGGCGCGCATACCTATGAGCGTACGGACAAGCCCGGCAGCTTCCATACCGAGTGGCTGAATATCTAAGCGAATACAAAAACTGAGGGGGAATAATTTATGGTACCGAATTTTGACGTTAAAGGCAAAGTGTTTGTGATTACCGGCGCCGCCGGCATCCTGTGCAGCGAGATGGCGCGGGAGCTGGGCGAGCTGGGCGCGCGGGTGGCCGTGCTCGACCTGAACGAAGAGCGCGCCAAGGAAGTGGCAAAGGAGATCTGCGATAAGGGCGGTGACGCCCTGGGGCTGAAGGCGAACGTGTTAGATAAGGACAGCCTGACCGCAGCGCGGGACGCGGTGCTGGAAAAGTTCGGCACCATCGATGTGCTGATCAACGGCGCAGGCGGCAACCGCCCGGACGCCTCCACCAGCCCGGACCTCTCCTTTTTTGACATGCCGCCCGAGGCCCTGCGCTTTGTGTTCGACCTGAACCTGGTGGGGGCTATCCTCTCCAGCCAGGTGTTTGGTAAAGTGCTTACCGATAAAAAAGAGGGCAATATCATCAATATTTCCTCCATGAGCGCGCTGCGCCCGCTGACCAATGTACTGGGTTATTCCGCGGCCAAGGCGGCGGTGTCCAATTTTACCGCATGGCTGGCCGGGCATTTCGCCCTCAACTATTCGCCCAACATCCGTGTAAACGCCATCGCCCCGGGCTTTTTGCTGACCGAGCAGAACCGCTTCTTGCTTAAGGACAAGGAGACGGGCGAGATGACGCCCCGGGCTAAGCACATCATCGGCCAGACCCCGATGGGCCGCTATGGTACGCCGGAAGAGCTGGTAGGGGCCATCGTTTTCCTGGCCAGCGATGCCGCCTCGTTTGTTACCGGCACGGTACTGTGCATTGATGGCGGTTTTGGCAACTTTGCGATCTAACGTAAGGAGTGGGATAATTTGAACGTACTGGCTTTGGAGTGCAGCACGCAGTCTGCCAAAGCGATCCTATACGACGATAAGCTGGGCGTGCAAGATGTGGTCAGCCTGCCCTTTGCGCCGGAGGCCAGCGATGTGATCACCCAGGATGCCGAGGCGATCTACGATACGCTGTGCGCCTGCACGCGCGAGCTTGCCGGGCGCAATCCGGATAAGAAGATCGCCTGCATCGGCTTGAGCTTTATCTGGCACAGCCTGCTGCTGCTGGATGAAGGGCGAAAGCCCCTTGGACGCATCAGCACCTGGGCCAATACGGCCGCGGGCCCGCTGGTGGCCCGTTACCGGACCGACGGACACACCGCAAAATGGAGCTATGCCAAAACGGGTTGCCTGGTCCATAGCATGTATCCGCTATGGCAATGGCTGTACTTATGCCAGACGCAGCCTGAGCTTACCCAAAAAGCCCGGTATATCTCCTGCCAGGCCAGTTATATTTATGAAAGGCTGACCGGGGATATCGCCTACTCCAAATGCGTGGCGTCCGGCAGCAGCTTTATGAATATCCATACGCTGGATTGGGATGAAGATATTTTAGAATTTGCCGGGCTGACCAAAGAGCAGCTGCCCCCACTCAAGGAGGCGTGCGATACCATGCCCTTATCCCAGGAGGCGGCTGCGCAGATGGGCCTGCCTTTCGGCATACCGGTCTGCGTGGGCGGGGCGGATGGCGCGCTCAATCAGGTAGGTTCCGGCGCGATGAAACCCGGAGTGATGACCTTTTCGGTGGGAACCAGCGGGGCGATACGCCTGGCGGTGGATGCGCCCGTTTTGCCGGAAAATCCGGCCACGTGGTGCTATTATATCGCCGATGGCAAGCGCATTGCCGGCGCGGCGACCTCTGGCGCGGGCAACTGCGTCAACTGGTTTGTAAAAGACCTGCTGGGCGGGCGTTTATCCTTTAGCGAGCTGGAGCAGGCGATAGCGCAAAGCGATACACAAAATGCGCCGATCTTTCTGCCATTTCTGTATGGGGAGCGTTGTCCAGGCGGGGAGGATTCCCGCAAGGGCGGTTTTGTGCAGGTAGAGGGCAGCCACGGCGTAGGACAGCTGTATTACGCGTTGCTGGAGGGCGTGCTGATGAACGTCTACCAATGCTATAAGATCTTAAACGGGCTGGGTAGCCGTGCTGAGCGCATCTCCATTACCGGCGGTATCGTACATTCGCCCGTATGGCTGCAGTTGGCCGCGGATCTTTTTGGCAAGGCCATGGAAACCTCTACCCAGGAGCATGCCTCGACCATGGGCGCCGTGGCGCTGGCGCTGAAGGCAGCCGGTTCTATCGCACGCCTGGAGGAATTTGAGGCGCCCGCCGGTACGGTGATTGAGCCCGACATGACCTGCCATGCAGCGCTGCAGGAGCGCTACCGCCTCTATCTAGACTGTTATAACAAATCAATGTAAGGAAGTGGGAGAGAATATGCGCGTCATTGAATACGAAAAAGGGATTGATCTGCAGCGGCTGGAGCAGTTGGTGGTCGGCTGGCTGGAAGAACAGCAGCAGGATTGGAAAAAAGTATTGCTTCTGCCGCCGGATATCACCCGCAGCCATTCTATGGCCGGGCCGATCTGCGACATTTTGTACCGCCACCTTTCGCCCACCTGCCAGGTGGATCTGATGCCCGCGTTGGGCACGCATATGGCCATGGAGGATGAAGAGCTGCGCGCCATGTTCGGCCAGAACATTCCGCTGGATCGCTTTATCGTACACAACTGGCAAAAGGATTGTGTGACCCTGGGCAAGGTGCCGGGGGAATTTGTGCGCGAAGTGTCCGAAGGCCTGCTGGATTTTGAGATCGAGGTGCAGGTCAACCACCGTTTGATCGACGGGGGGTATGACAAGATCATCTCCGTGGGCCAGGTCGTGCCGCACGAGGTGGTAGGCATGGCCAACTATTCTAAAAATATCTTCGTAGGCTGCGGCGGGGAGAGCATGATCAGCGGCACCCATTTCCTGGGCGCGGTATATGGCATGGAGCGCATGATGGGCCGGGACCGCACGCCGGTACGAAAGGTATTTGATTACGCGCAGGAGCATTTTTTAAGCGATGTGCCGCTGACCTTTATGCTGACCGTGATCGGCCAGTACGAGGGAGAAGATGCGTTGAACGCCCTGTTCATCGGCAGTGGACGAGAGCCCTTTGAGGAGGCTGTAAAGGTCAGCCAGAAGCTGAACCTGAACTTTGTAAAGGAGCCGCTTAAAAAAGTGGTGGTCTATATGGAGCCGGAAGAGTTCCGCACCACCTGGGTGGGCAATAAGTCGATCTACCGCACGCGCATGGCCATCGCCGATGGGGGAGAGTTGATCGTCTTGGCGCCGGGCGTGCGTCAGTTTGGCGAGAGCGAGGGCGTTGACCGGCTGATCGGCAAATACGGCTATACGGGGCGGGATAATATCCTGGCCGCCGTCAACCGCGGAGAGGATATCGCCTCCAACCTGTCTGTTGCGGCGCACATCGTCCACGGTTCGCCCGACGGACGGTTTAACGTGACCTATGCCGTGCGCCACCTGACTAAAGATCAGGTCGAAAGTATTGGCTTTACCTATGGCGATTATGATGAATACGCCAAGCGGTACGACCCCGAAAAGCTCAAGGATGGTTTTAATACCCTGCCCGATGGGGAGGAGATTTACTATATCTCTAACCCCGCTTTGGGTCTTTGGGCGCTGGAGGAGAACTTTAAGTAAATATCGTATCCGGTCAAAACGCGCAGTCCGCAGGGCCTGCGCGTTTTTTCTACTTCCACGGTATGCAAACCCCTTTGCCCGGCAATCCTAACCCCAGAAGAATATGGATCAGGATGGAGGAAGGGATTAAATGGGAAACGATACGCAAAACGAAACGCAAAATACCGCAACAGTAAATGAAACGATCAAGGATTTTGGCGCCCTTAAGGTTCCCGAGGATGAGGCCAGCAATATCTATTGTCTGACGGTCATCGGTCAGATCGAAGGACATATGCTGCTGCCGCCGCAGAATAAAACCACGAAATACGAACACGTGATTCCTCAGTTGGTGGCCATTGAGCAGAGCAGCAAGATCAAGGGGCTGCTTTTGATCATGAATACCGTTGGCGGTGATGTAGAAGCGGGATTGGCGATTGCCGAGATGATCGCCACGATGAAAAAGCCCTCGGTCGCCTTGGTGCTGGGCGGCGGCCACAGCATCGGCGTGCCGATGGCGGTATCGGCGGATTATTCGATCATCGCCTCCAGCGCGACGATGATGATCCATCCCATCCGCACCAATGGGCTGATCATCAGCGCGCCGGAGACCTATGAATACTTTGAGAAGATGCAGCAGCGCGTCGTGCGCTTTATTACCGAGCATAGCCACATCAGCGAGGAGGATTTTAAAGAACTGATGCTGAACCGGGGCGAGCTGACCAGCGATATCGGCACCGTGCTGGTGGGAAAAGAAGCCGTGGATAAGGGCCTAATGGACGCGGTAGGTGGGGTAACAGATGCCATTGAGAAGCTAAATGAGCTTATGAGTGGGAGTGATGCTTGATGGTGCTTTATACGGCCCTGCCGCCTGAGCAGGTTTTTCCACCGCAGGCAGACGACACCTTTTCCGATTATTTTTGGGCGGATTTTAAGGGACAGCTGGTGCAGGTGGCGCCCGGGCAGGAGGGCAGGGCGGTGCTGGTGCGCATCGCCAGCGGAAATGCGCAGGATTACCTTGACCCCAGCCTGCAGCCGGGATGCGAAGTGATGCTTTCAGAGCTTAAGCGGCGTTAATTTCGCCCCAAAACGTCAAAGCTGCTACCTTGACGGGGAAGATTAAAAGCCGCATAATAGAGGTAACCCTGTTTATAAACCCTCTGAAATAGGCGGATGGGGTAAACCAAAGACGAAGGGAAGGGAAACCGATGAAACAGATTATGGTGGCTGGCGGCGCCCTGAAGGCCTCTGCCGTAGCGCTGGGCTGCATGCGGATGAGCGCGCTGGAGCCCGCCAAGGCCAAGGAAGTTTTGGCGGCTGCTTTTGATGCGGGGATCAACTTTATCGACCATGCCGATATTTATGGCGGCGGCGCATCGGAAGAAGTGTTTGCCGAGGCGATCGATTGGACGCCCTCTAAGCGGCAAAGCCTGATTGTGCAGAGCAAATGCGGTATTCGCAAGGGATTTTATGATTTTTCCAAGGAATATATCCTCTCCTCGGTAGAGGGCATTTTAAAGCGGCTCAAAACGGATTATTTGGATGTGCTGCTGCTGCACCGTCCGGATGCGCTGATGGAGCCTGAAGAGGTGGCCGAGGCCTTTACCAGCCTCAGGGAATCGGGCAAGGTGCGCTATTTCGGCGTCAGCAATGAAAAGCCCATGCAGATCGAGCTGCTGAAAAAGTATCTCAAGGACGAGATCTTCTTTAACCAGCTGCAATTTAGCGTTATGCACACGGGGATGATCGATTCTGGCATGGATGTGAATATGAAGATCGACGGCGCTATTGACCGGGACGGCAGCGTTCTGGATTATTGCCGGTTGAACAACATCACCATTCAGGCCTGGTCGCCCTTCCAGTATGGTTATTTTGACGGCGTATTCCTGGATAACGATAAATTCCCAAAGGTCAATGCGAAGATCAACGAGATCGCGTCGCGCTATGGCGTGAGCAATTCGGCGATCGCTGCGGCGTGGATTTTGCGCCACCCGGCAAACATGCAGGTCATCTTGGGGTCGATGAACCCGGAACGCATCGGGCAGATCTGCAAGGGCGCGGACATCAAACTGACGCGCCAGGAATGGTACGAGATCTATCTGGCGGCGGGGAATATCTTACCGTAAAAAATGCAAAAGCGGGGCAGGAAGCAATATCCTGTCCCGCTTTTTGCGTTACTTCTCTAAAAAGTGTTGAGCGCACGCCTGCAACTGTTGCTCTGATTCTACCTGCAGGCCGATCTGTTTGATGGTTTCCTGTAAAAAGACCGGCAGCGCGGCAAAGCCGGGGTTGCTGGCGCTCGTGATCGATTGATCCTGTGCTTGATTCATTTTATCTCACCACCTTATTGGTAGTTTGGGCACGGCGGAGGAAAAGCATAACAAGAAGATTTTGAGAAATTGAAGTGTAAATGTATGATAAAATTAACCATTTCTTCATCAGTTATTAAGAAAAAATTTACAGCTTGCTGATATAGTAAAGTCAGCGCAATGTGGCACAGCCTGCCCAAAGAGGCGGATTGCGCATAGAATATGAACGATCATGGCATGATATTGACAGCGCCATTGCCAATACCTATACTGTATGGATGTTAAGGTGGTGATCCATATTAAGGTTTTCTTAAACGGCCTTAAAAATAATGTGCCGTTAGATGAAAAGATCCTTCTCGGGTTGACTGCCGCTATTTTTTGCGGCCCCGTAGTTACGATAGTTGCTTTGGTAGCCCTGACGCTTTACCTGATTTATAGCCAAAAGATGGCTTCACTGATATTGGACCGGCGCAGTGGATCGATTATTTTAATAGCTTTTTGTGTATTGGGGATGGTGGTCCCCGTTTTTTGTGACAATATTCGTGGCTTTTTTGTCGGCATCGCCGTGGCGATGATCGCGCTGGCGGCCCTTTATATCCGCAATACCGTCACCAAGCCGCGCTTTGAAAAGATGATCGACCTGGCCTGTGCAGCCAGCATCGTCTGTGCGGGTCTGGCGCTCGGCCAGCAGCTGCTCTTTGGGGCGGATGTGCTCTATCGCCCGGATGCGGTATTTACCAACGCGAATTATTACGCGACGATCATCGAGTTTGTGGTGATCCTTTGCGCCTATAAGCTGTTGGGGCAGAATAGCCGCAGGCGTAAGCTCTTTTACGCCGGCACCATCGCCGCCAACCTTATAGGGCTGTATCTTTGCGAATGCCGTACGGCATGGACGGTGATTTTCGCCGCTGTTTTGATGATGCTCTTTGTCAATAAGCGCTATAAAGCCCTGGCTATCCAAATGGTGGTGGGCGGCTGTGCGCTGGGCGTACTTTACCTGGTGCCGCAGATGCTGCCGCGTCTGACGCAGGTGGGGGACGATTTTTATGTGCGGGCTTCGATCTGGAAAACAGCGCTGCATGGCATCAGCCAGCATCCTTTGCTGGGCCAGGGCGGCATGACTTATATGCAGGTTTTCCCCCAGGTAGGGGGCCTTGCTACGGCCCATGCGCACAACCTTTTGTTAGATATCCTGCTCAATTACGGCCTGGTGGGCTTGGGGCTGCTGGTGACTTATTTTTCCCAGTTCGGCAAAAAGCTAATCACCCAGTGCTTTGGGCGGGACCGGCGCTTTTTCTCGCTGATCCTTTGCTTTGCCGCGGCGGTAATGATTCACGGCGTGCTGGATGTGACCATCTTCTGGTTGCAAACCGGTTTGATGTTTGCCATCGTCTGCGGCGGCATCGGCTGCTTTGAACCGGGCAGGGAGGAAGCTCGGTTGTATCATTATCATCCCATCCCCGCACCCAATTATACCATGCGCCGGCTGCAGCCCCATTACCGCAAAAAATAGCAATAATACCCAAACTCCCTATTCCAAAAGATAGGGAGTTTTTTATTGCACGGATTGAGAATGCCGGTAATTTTTAAAGATCCGGCATTTCCCATTTATGCCAACCTGTATTATAATGTCTTATAAATGGTAAAAAAAGGGGGATGCATATGCCAATGCATCTATTGGAAACAAAAGGGCAGGATTATGTGCAGGGGTTTTGCATCATCAAATCCTTAAATGTGCGTACCAGCGCCAACGGTTCCACTTATCTGGATATGGTGGTGGGCGATGCGGGCGGCGAGGTAGCCGCAAAGTTGTGGAGCTACGATAAAACCGCCCATGGCGAATATCAGCCGGGGCAGATCATCAAAGTGCGCGGCACGGTTTCAGAGTGGCAGGGCAGAGATCAGCTCAAGATCACCATGATCCGCCTGGCGGCGCCGGGCGATGACTATGATTTAATGGCGTTGGTGCCCTGCGCCCCCATCGACGTGGAGCAGACCTATGCCGACATGCACGCTTTGGTGGAAAAGTTTGAAAATCAGGATCTAAAAAAGCTTACGCTTTATTTTCTAGACCAGAACCGTGCGGCGCTGCTGGTGCATCCGGGCGCCTTTAAGCTGCACCATGCCATGCGCGGCGGGTTGCTCTATCATACCTACACCATCTTGCGCATGGCGCAGGCGGCCTGCCAGGTCTATCCACAGCTGAACCCAGAGCTGCTTTATTGCGGGGTGATCCTGCACGATATGGCTAAGCTGCACGAGCTGGAGGCGGATGAGCTGGGCCTTTGCAGCGGCTATACGGTAGCGGGGAACCTGCTTGGGCACATCGCTATGGGCGTTGCACATATTGAAACGGCTGCGCGGGAGTTGGCGATAGACCCTTATATTGCCCTGATGGTCGAGCACATGGTTCTTTCTCACCACGGCGAACCGGATACGGGTAGCCCGGTGCGGCCCATGTTTCCGGAGGCGGACGCGCTCAGCGAGCTGGACATGCTGGATGCGCGTATGTTTATTTTTAGCGATCACTTAAGGGATATTTCTTCCGGCGCGTTTACCGACAGGATATGGGCGCTGGATAACCGTAAGATTTTCAATCATGGTTTGGCGCCCCAAGGGGAATAAAATTGGATTCTTGGAGGAGATTTTTTGCAGATACAGTGGTACCCTGGCCATATGACCAAGGCCAAACGCATGCTGGAGGAGACCATTCCCCAGATCGATGTGGTTTTGGAGGTGCGGGATGCGCGCGTCCCGCTGAGCTCTTTTAACCCGGATATCGAACCCATCGTATCCCGCCGTGCGCGGATCGTGCTGCTTAACAAAGCGGACCTGGGGGATCCCAAGGCGAACAAGCAATGGGTCGCCCACTTTGCCCGCCAGGGCATCCCGGCTATCGAGTATGTGGCGACCCGGCGGGGCAGCGCCAAGGTGGTGCTGGATAAGATCCAGCAGGCCGCCAAGGCGCGCGTTGACAAACTGCGCGAGAAGGGGGTATCCAAAACCATCCGTGTTATGGTGGTGGGCATCCCCAACGTAGGGAAATCGACGCTGATCAACAACCTGTCGGGCGGAGGCAAGGCCAAGACGGCCAACCGGCCGGGTGTGACGCGGGGGAAGCAGTGGATACGGGTCACCCCATATCTGGAGCTGCTGGATACGCCGGGGCTGCTTTGGCCCAAGTTTGAGGACCCGTTGGCCGGGCGTAATCTGGCCTTTATCGGCTCGATACGGGATGAGATTACCGACGTATACGCGCTTTGCCTGGAGCTGCTGGGCTTTTTAAAGGAGGCCGCGCCGGCGCTGCTGACTGCGCGCTATAAATTGGGCGAGGACGATTTGATGCTGGAGAACGACGCGCTTTTGGAGCGTATCTGCCAGAAAAGGGGCTTTATCCTCTCGGGCGGCCGGCTGGATATCGACCGGGGTGTCGCCATGGTGATGGATGAATTTCGCGATGGAAAGATCGGGCGCATCACCATCGAGCGGCCGCAAAATAGCGGCGATGCGGGGGCGCAGCTATGACACGCAAAGAACAGCAGGAGCGCCGCCTAGAGGAAATGACGCGGCTTGAGCGGGAATTCTGGGATGCGGGGCGCCTGCGCGTAGCGGGGATGGACGAGGTGGGCCGCGGCCCGCTGGCTGGCCCCGTAGTGGGGGCATGCGTCATTTTACCGCCGGATGACCTGATCCTTGGGATCAACGACTCCAAAAAACTATCCCCGGCGCGGCGGGAGGCGCTGGCTGTCCAGATCCACGCCCGGGCACTGTTTGTGGGGATCGGGCAGGTAGAGCCGCAGCAGATCGACGAGATGAACATCCTAAACGCTACAAAAAAAGCGTTGCTGGCAGCTTGTACCTGGCAGGCGGCGCCGGATTTCTTGTTGTTTGATACGGTGCCCGGGCTTCGGCCGCCCTGTCCTTCACGCGGCCTTGTAAAGGGCGATGCGCTGAGCTACAGCATCGCAGCGGCATCTATCGTGGCCAAAGTCTACCGGGATAGCCTGATGCAAGAGTACGACCTGCAATATCCCCAATACGGTTTTGCGCGTAACAAGGGTTACGGCACGGCTGAGCATATGGAGGCCCTGCGCCGTTACGGCCCGTGCCCCATACACCGCCGCTCATTTATTACGCGCATCCTGCAGGAGGCGGACGATGCAGGGGAATAAGGGCGAAAAGGGCAGGCTGGGAGAAAATCTGGCGGCGGCGTATTTCCAATCCCTTGGGTGGACAATCCTAACGAGGAACTATCATACCCGCTGGGGCGAGGTCGATATCATCGCGCAGGAAGGAAATATCCTGGTCTTTGTAGAAGTGAAATTGCGGCGCAGCCAAACCTATGGTACGGGTTATGAGGCGATCAATACCGCCAAGCAGCGCCGCATTGCCAAAGCTGCCCTGCAATACCTGCAGGAAACCGGGGGATTGGAGCGTTCGGTACGGTTTGACGCTTTTATCATCCAATCCCGCCCGGGAATGGGGCCGCAGCAGGAGCATATCCGCAATGCTTTCCAATGCCCCGAAGAAATAGTTTATTAAAAGAGGGACGTCCACATGAAACGCTTTTTCACCTTACTGATGGCAATATGGTTATGCTTTGGGCTGTTTCCCCTGCAGGCGCTGGCCGATGGGGAGAGCGGCCTGCTGTATAACGGCGATTTTGAGGACGGCCTGATCGGCTGGACAGAATCGGTGGAAAAGCAGGAGCGCGCCGTAGAGTTTGCCCTGGAGCCCATTGGCGATGCGGCGGGCGGGGTGGGGCAGTGCCTGCGCGTGACCCAGCTGACGCAGAACAACGCCTCTATGCGCCAGACGGTGCAGGTACGGGGCAATGCGGTCTACCGCGTCTCCGGTTTTGTCTGGCTGACATCGCTGACGCAGGCGCCGGATAATACCAGCTATGGCGCCAGCATCAGTGTGACCGACCGGGATTATCTCTTTCCTCAGGTAACGACAAATGACGGTTCATGGCAATATATCGAGTACTATGTGCGCACCGGCCTGACCCAGCGGGAGATGACGGTTGCGGTTGGTTTGGGCGGCAAGGAGGCCTATTGCCAGGGCGAGGCGTATTTTGACGATATTCTGGTTGAAGAAGCGGCGGCACCGGAGGGCGCCACCGTCATTCCGTTGTACGATAACCGTATCTATATGGCGCGGGATATGGCCAAGCTTTTTGACGACCCCAATCTGGTGACCAGCCTGTGCTTTTTGCTGGGCGTGCTGTTCCTGGCCTTGTTTTTATGGGCGGTGTGGCGCTACATGGGCTCAAAAGAGCTGCTGCGGCCCGATAAAAAGATGTATGTGGGGGCCTTTGCCGTATTGATGCTGGCGGGGCTGATCTTCCGAATGGTGCTGGCGGCCAATATCGACGGCTACCCCTACGATATCGGCTGCTTTTATGGGTGGGCTTCCCGGCTCAATGAAGTGAGTTTTGGCGATTTTTACTCGCCTACCTATTTTTGCGATTATCCGCCGGGCTATTTTTACCCGCTGTGGTTGATCGGCTTTTTGCACAAGACCTTCGGGATCGAGATGTACAGCGGCCTTTCGCTGATCCTCCTCAAGCTCCCCGCGATCCTGATGGATCTGGCGGCGGGGTATATGATCATGCGCCTGGCGCGCCGGCATTTAAACGACCGCGCGGCGCTCACCCTCACGGCGGTGTATCTGTTCAACCCGGCGATCTGGATCAACTCCAGCGTCTACGGGCAGATGGACGCGTTCCTGGCGGTGCTTATCGCCTCTACGCTGCTGTTTATCGTGCGCAAGCAATATCACTGGTCCATCCTTTGCTACATGGTGGCGGTGTTGGTCAAACCCCAGGCGCTGGTGTTTGCGCCGGTCGTGGGGCTGGGGTATATTGGCGGGCTGGTTAAAGCGGCTGAGCGCAAAACGGCTTTAAAACGCATCGGCGCAGGGCTTTTGCTGGCGGCGGGGGCTTTTATCCTGCTGGCGGTGCCGTTTCTCTATAAACAAAGCGGCACGTTTATCTTTGAAAAGTATTTGACGACGCTGGCAAGCTACCCTTATGCCTCTTTAAACGCGCTGAACCTGTATGCGCTGCTGGGCTTTAACTTTGTGGATATTAATGCTCAGCTGTTGGGGCTGACCTGTGGGACCTGGGGCTATATCTTTACCGGCCTTGCTATCGTAGGCACGATTGTGGGCTGGGTCCGCTGGAGGGATAAAAAGGGCGCCTATTTCATGTTGGCGGCCCTGCTGCTCACCACGCTCTATATCCTGGGGCCCAAGATGCACGAGCGCTATCTGATGCCGGTTTTCTTGCTGCTGACGCTGGCCTATACCCAAATCAGGGACCGGCGGCTGCTCTATATCATCGGCGGCTTTGCGGCGACCAATTTTATCAATACCGCGCTGACGATGATCTGGATCCACGTGCCCAATTACAATATCTTTTATATGCTGCTGTGCGCAGTGCAGATCGGCCTGTGGGCCTACCTGCTCTATACGGCAGTACGTATATTTGAAAGGCGCAAAGTGCTTACCTTGAGCGAGGACCCGGTGCCCGAGGATATTGCGGTAGAGAAGAATACGGCCAAGGCCATGCAGGTAAAGCCGGCCTACGAAAGGCTCTTTTACGGGCGGGAGAGGGCAAAGGTGCTCTGGAGCAAGAAGGAGGTACTGCTTTTACTGGCCTTGACGCTGGTTTACGCCTGTTTTGCTTTTTTTCATCTGGGCTCGACTGAAACGCCCAAAACCTGGTGGGAGACCACCAACGATTACGAGGCTACCACGGTAGATCTGGGCGAGGTACACGACCTTTCCTATGTCATGTACTACATGGGCATCAACGAAGGGAATATCGCCATCTCCTATTCTGTGGATGGGGTGAATTGGACCGAAGGGCCGCGTATCGAATACACGCATGGGGAGATGTACCGCTGGTACCCGCTCTCCTGCCCGATGGAGGCCCGCTATATCCGCTTACGGCCCCAGACCACAGGGCTGCGGGTGCTGGAGATCGGCTTTTTGGATACGGATCAGCAGGCGGTGCCCGTACAATCCGTCACCGGCGACGATGGGAGCGAGCACGGCTTTGCTAAGGCTTTTGACGAGCAGGAAATGGTGAAAAACTGGCCGGACCCGCTCTACGGCATGTATTTTGACGAGCTGTACCACGGCCGTACGGCTTATGAGCACATCATGGGCTGGCACCCTTATGAGACGACGCATCCGCCACTTGGCAAGGTCATCATGATGGCGGGGATCGAGATGTTCGGCATGGATCCTTTCGGCTGGCGCTTTATGGGCACGGTGTTTGGCATTGCCATGGTGCCGCTGATGTACCTGATGACCCGGGCGATCTTTAAAAAGCCAAAGTGGGCCTTTGTAGGCGCCTTCTTAATGGCCTTTGACCTGATGCACTTTGTGCAGACGCGCATCGCCACCATCGACAGCTATTCCGTGTTCTTCATCATGATGATGTACGGATTTATGTACCTTTATTATGAACGCAACTTCCATCGCCAGCCGCTGCGCCAGACGCTGTGGCCGCTGATGCTGTGTGGCGTCTCCTTTGGGCTGGGGGCGGCGACCAAATGGATCTGCCTTTACGCGGGCGCGGGTCTAGCGGTCCTGTTCTTTTACACCCTGGGGCTGCGGTATAAGGAATACCGCCTGGCAAAGCGGGCGCTCAAGCAGGAAAATTATACCCCTGCGGAGAAAAAGGTTTATACAGGCGTAAAAAAGACCTTCCCCAGGGCGACGGTGATCACGCTGCTGGTCTGCCTGCTCTTTTTCATCGTCATCCCGGTGGGCATCTATGTTTTAAGCTACATCCCCGAGGCGGACGGCTTCCAAAAGCCGCTGCTGGAAACGGTATGGCAAAACCAGCAGTACATGTTCTCCTACCATAGCCAGCTGGTCGATCAGCATCCCTATGCCTCGCCCTGGTGGGAATGGGCGCTGATGATCCGGCCGACCTTCTTCTATTCCGACCAGCTGCTGCCCGAGGGCTGGACGGCCGGCATCTCCTGTATGGGCAACCCGCTCATCTGGTGGACGGGGCTGGCCGCCATCGGCTATGTATTGGCGGTGGTGCTCATCCAGCGGCGCAGCCATGCCGCCACCTATAGGATGACCTGGCAGGCGATGACAGCTTCCCGCCGCACGCTTAGCGATGGAAGGGCCGCCTTGTATGGGATCGGCGCGGCGGTGTGGGGCTCTGTTCAGTGGATTGCCGAGCGCTGGCGCAAAAATCCCCGGCTGACCTTTATCCTGATCGGGCTGGCTTCGCAATTCCTGCCTTGGGTACTGGTACCGCGCTCCACCTTCTTGTACCATTACTTTGCCTCGGTACCGTTTATGATGCTCTGCCTGGTTTTCTGCCTGCAAAAGATCGATGCGACGGGGAAAAAGGGACGCTGGGCGGTCAGGATTTTCTTAATTGCAGTATTTGCGATCTTCTGCTTTTTCCTGCCCGCGGTAACGGGGATACCGATCCCCGAGGGCTATGCCCGGCTGCTCAAATGGCTGCCGACGTGGGTTTTGTTTATCTAGATCGCCAGGGTGGCGAAGAAGGGGAGAGACCATGCTTTCTAAGATCCACAGCTTTGGCCTAAACGGCCTGGCGGGGTATGCGGTATCTGTAGAGGTGGACGTATCAAACGGCCTGCCGGCCTATGAGACCGTGGGCCTGCCGGATGCCGCCGTCAAAGAATCGCGGGAACGGGTGCGCGCGGCGCTTAGGAATGCGGGCTTTGAGTATCCCGCCCAGCGCATCACCGTCAATCTGGCCCCGGCCAATATGCGAAAAGAGGGCCCGCTTTACGATCTGCCCATTGCCATCGGCCTGCTTTGCGCCACCGCGCAGGTGCCGCGTGAGGCAGCGCAGGATTATTTGATCTGCGGGGAGCTCTCTTTGGATGGCGGCATCCGCCCGGTGACCGGCGTTTTGCCCATGGTGATTGCCGCGCGGGAGATGGGCTTTCAAAAAGTGATACTGCCCGCTGAAAACGCCGCGGAGGCCGCCTTTGTAGAAGGCATGGCGGTTTACGCCGCCCAAACCCTGAGCCAGCTGGTGGGCTCTTTGCGCGGGGAGGAGGCGCTTTCTCCCGTGCCGCTGCAATCCTTTGAGGCGCTAAGACGGGAAAGCGTATATCAGGGCGACTTTTCAGAGGTCAAGGGACAGGCTGCCGCTAAGCGAGCGCTGGAGATCGCCGCCGCCGGCGGACATAATGTGATCATGGTCGGCCCGCCTGGTTCGGGCAAGACCATGCTGGCCCATAACCTGCCCAGCATTTTGCCGGAGCTGACCTTTGACGAGGCCCTGGAGATCACCAAGATCCACAGCGTTGCGGGGCAGACGCTGCTCCATGGCGGATTGGTGACCGAGCGGCCCTTTCGCGCGCCGCATCACTCGGCTTCCGTGCCTTCTATCACCGGCGGCGGGCGCAATGCCCGGCCGGGGGAGATCAGCTTGGCGCATCTGGGCGTGTTGTTCCTTGATGAGATGCCGGAGTTTCCCCGGGAAATATTGGAGGCGCTGCGCCAGCCCCTGGAAGATGGGAATATTACGGTGGCGCGGGTCAACGCCAATTACACCTATCCGGCGCAATTTATGCTGATAGGGTCGATGAATCCCTGCCCTTGCGGCAATTTTGGTTCTGCCACGCAGGAGTGCCGGTGCACGCCACTGCAGATTCAGCGCTATTTAAACCGCATCAGCGGCCCGCTGCTGGACAGGATCGATATCCAGGTGGAGGTGCAGCCCATCACCTATACACAGCTAACGCAAAAGCAACAGCCTGAGGAGAGCTCGGCGGACATCCGCAAGCGGGTGGAGCGCGCCAGGGAGATTCAGCGAAGCCGGTATAAGCAAAAAGGCATATACTTTAACTCGCAGCTGAGCAACCGGCTGATGAACGAGGTTTGCGCCCTGGATGCGCAGGGCAGCGCGCTGCTGCGCCAGGCATTCCACCAGCTGCGCTTATCTGCGCGGGCGCACAGCCGCATTTTAAAGGTAGCAAGGACCATTGCGGACCTGGACGGGCGCGCGCAGATCGCGGCGACGGATGTTGCCGAGGCCATTCAATACCGCAGCCTGGACCGGAAGTACTGGCAGGTTTAAGGGAGGGGGAGCAGAATATGTACAGCGAGATGCAAAAATACGAGATTTGGCTGGCGACCATACCCGGCATTGGCGCCACGCATTATTTTGAACTGGTCGAGCATTTTGGTTCGGCGCAGGCTGTATTTAACGAATACCGCGCCGGCAGTTATCCGCTGGGCGAAAAGACGGAAGCGGCGCTGCTCAAAGCCCGCTCTCCCCAGCGCGTGGATGCATTGGCCCAGCGGTTGGAGCAGCGTGGCCTGCAGGCGCTTACCTTTTCACATCCCCACTATCCGGAAATTCTAAAGAGCATCGACGATCCGCCCTGCCTGCTCTACGCCATTGGCGATACCTCGCTGCTGGGCAGGCCTTCTATCGCCATGGTGGGCTCGCGGCGCGCCACGCGCTATGGCAAGGAAATGGCTTTTGAGCTGGCGCAGGACTTGGCCGCCACCGGGGCTGTGATCGTTTCCGGTATGGCCAGGGGGATCGATTCCTGCTCGCACCGCGGCGCCCTGGCTGCCGAGGGGAAGACCATTGCCGTGCTGGGCTGCGGGGTCGATGTGGTCTATCCGCCTGAAAATCAGGAGCTGTACGACGAGATCGCTAAAAAAGGGTTGCTGATTTCAGAATACTTGCCGGGTGCAGAGCCGCTTGGCAACCACTTCCCGGCGCGCAACCGCATCATCTCCGGCCTTTCTACCGCCGTGATTTTGGTGGAGGCGGGGGAGCGCAGCGGCGCGCTGCATACCTTGAATTTTGCCTTGGAGCAGGGCCGCGAGGTATTTGCGCTTCCGGGCAACATCAATTCGCCAAACAGCGCCGGCACCAACCGGATGATCCGGGACGGGGCGCACATGCTGCTGGAGTTTACCGATGTGCTGGACGAACTGGGCTGGAGCTATACCCCCAAGGCGCCCGAGGCGGCAAAAAGCAGCGGAGATCAACCCCATCCCGCCACAAATCCAGAGGAAAAGCAGGTACTCGCGCTGCTGGAGAGCGGCGAATTTAACCGCGAGGAGCTGGCCGCGCAGGTGGATTGCTCTGCGCAAAAATTAAATACGACCTTGACAATGTTGGAATTAAGGGGAATAATTAAACAGTCATCGGGCGGTATTTATCACCTATAGCTCGATGTCTTTTATCATGATTTTGGAGGTTCTTGAATGGCAGATAAGCTGGTAATTGTCGAATCGCCCGCAAAAGCCAAAACCATCAGCAAGTTTTTGGGGCATGGATATACAGTAGAAGCATCGAACGGACACGTGCGGGACCTGCCCAAAAGCCAGACCGGCGTGGACATTGAACATAATTACGAGCCTAAATACATCACCATCCGCGGCCACGGGGAGATCGTGGAAAAGCTTAAGAAAAAGGCCAAGTCCGCCAAGGCGATCTACCTGGCGACGGACCCTGACCGCGAAGGAGAGGCGATTTCCTGGCATCTGGCGCATCTTCTCAAGATGGATGACAAGGCCCCTTGCCGTATCGAATTTCATGAGATCACCAAGCAGGCGGTCAAATCCGCCATTAAAAATCCAAGGCAGATCAATATCAACCTAGTTGATGCCCAGCAGGCCCGCCGCGTGGTGGACCGCTTGGTGGGTTATTCCATCAGCCCGCTTTTGTGGGAAAAGGTGCGTAAGCGCCTGAGCGCCGGGCGCGTGCAGTCCGTAGCCACCCGTATGATCTGCGACCGGGAGGCCGAGATCAACGCCTTTCAGCCCAAAGAGTATTGGACGGTGATCGCCAAACTGCATCAGGAGGGAAAAAAGGCCTTTTTCCATGCGCGCCTGGTAACTTATAAGGGCAAGCGCATTGATGAGATCACAGCCGAGATTGCGGCTGAGGCCAAAGAACGCCTGCAGCAGGCGGAGTTCAGTGTGGATGGCGTGCGCAAGGGGGAAAAACGCAAAAACCCCCCCGCGCCTTTTACCACCAGTACTTTGCAGCAGGAGGCGGCGCGCAAGCTTTCCTTTACTACCAAGCGGACGATGATGGTCGCCCAGCAGCTTTATGAGGGCGTGGACGTAAAAGGGCAGGGCACAATCGGCCTTGTGACCTATATCCGTACCGATTCCACCCGTATCTCTACGGAAGCGCAGGAGGCGGCTAAGGAATATCTGATGGATAAATACGGTGCGGAGTATGTGCCGGAGACTTTTAACCAGTTTAAAGGCCGCCGCGGCGCGCAGGATGCCCACGAGGCCATCCGTCCCACGGTGATGAGCAACCACCCCGATCTGGTCAAGGAATCTTTGACCAGCGAGCAGTATAAGCTTTATAAATTGATCTATACCCGCTTTTTAGCCAGCCAGATGACCCCGACGCGATTTGAGACCATGACGGCTACCATTGGCGCGGGGGACTATGGTTTCCGTTTCAGCGGGGCGAAGATGAGCTTCCCCGGCTTTTCCGCCGTTTACGCCGTAGAAGCGGACGAGGCGGATGCCCAGGATGAGAGCAAGCTTTTCAACCTGCACCAGGGCGAAAAGCTGCAGTTAGAAGAGTTGGATGCGGCCCAGCACTTTACCGAGCCGCCGGCCCGCTACAGCGAGGCTTCGCTGGTGCGCGCGCTGGAGGAAAAGGGAATCGGCCGGCCCAGCACCTATGCGCCCATCATTTCCACGATTCTGGAGCGGGGATATGTGCGCCGGGAGAATAAGATGCTGGCCCCGACGGAGCTTGGCAATATTATCAACGATATTATGATGCGGTATTTCTCCTCGGTGGTGGACATCGCCTTTACCGCCCAGATGGAGGACAACCTGGACCACGTGGAAGAGGGCGATATGTCCTGGCAGAGCGTGGTGGATGAGTTCTATCAGCCCTTTAGCAAGAGCTTGGCCCACGCGCAGGAGGCTATGGAAAAGATCGAGGTCAAAGACGAGGTTTCGGATGTTACCTGCGAAAAATGCGGCGCCAAAATGGTTTATAAGATCGGGCGGTTCGGTAAGTTTTTGGCTTGCCCCAACTATCCACAGTGCAAAAACACCCGGCCCATCGTACAGGAGCTGGAGGTGCCCTGCCCCAAGTGCGGCAGCAAGCTGGTGGTGCGGCGCAGCAAGCGCGGCCGTACGTTTTATGGATGTGAAAAATATCCCGAGTGCGATTTTGTCAGCTGGAATATGCCGGTGAAAGAGAAGTGCCCGGAGTGCGGCGGTTACATGGTGCTGCGCAAGCGCAACGGCGTGAATATCCACCAATGCGCGAATGAAGAGTGCGGCTACAGCCACAATGCGGATGCGCCCCAGCCGTCTTAAGGAAGGATTATGCTAAAGGATAAACGTGTTACGATTATAGGTGCGGGCCTTGCCGGCTGTGAGGCGGCTTGGCAGTTGGCCCAGCGCAATATTCCGGTGCGCCTTTGTGAAATGCGCCCGGAGCAGATGACCCCGGCGCATAAGACCGGCAACTTTGCCGAACTCGTGTGCAGCAACAGCCTGCGCAGCGACCGGCTGGAAAACGCAGTCGGCCTGCTGAAAGAGGAGATGCGCCTGCTTGATTCGCTGATCATGCAGGCGGCGGATCATGCCCGCGTCCCGGCAGGGGGCGCTTTGGCGGTAGACCGGGAGGATTTCTCGGGCTTTATTACCGCGCGCCTTAGTGAGCACCCAATGGTAGAAGTCGCTTATGGCGAATGTACCGAACTGCCCGAGGGGCCCGTCATCATCGCGGCGGGGCCGCTGGCTTCAGATGCGCTGGGCGAGGTGATCGCTCGGAATCTGAAGCTTGAGCGCATGCACTTTTTCGATGCGGCTGCGCCCATCGTCCTTAAAGAATCGCTGAATATGGATATTATCTTTCCCGCGTCCCGCTATGGACGAGGGGAGGATTATTTGAATTGCCCCATGACCGAGGAACAGTATTTTGCCTTTTATGAGGCGCTGATCCACGCACAGGAGGCGCCGGTACACGGTTTTGAGGACCAAAAGGTGTTTGAAGGCTGTATGCCGGTAGAGGTAATGGCCAAGCGCGGCCCGCAGACGCTGGCCTATGGTCCGCTCAAGCCCATCGGCTTGCGCGATCCGCGTACGGGTGCGCGCCCCTATGCCGTGGTGCAGCTGCGCCAGGACGACCGGGAAGGGCGGCTGTACAACCTGGTAGGCTTCCAGACCCATCTGAAATTTGGCGAGCAAAAACGGGTGTTTTCTATGATACCCGGCCTTGAAAATGCGGAATTTGTGCGCTATGGCGTTATGCACCGCAATACGTACATCCATTCGCCCGGAGTGCTGAGCGCCCACTACCAAATGTTAGCCAGGCCGGACGTGTTTTTCGCCGGGCAGATCACCGGCGTGGAGGGCTATGTGGAATCCGCCGCCAGCGGCCTTGTGGCCGGGCGGGGAATGGCCGCCTACCTTTTGGATGAGCCAGTCCCCGAATTTGGCGATATCACGGCCATCGGCGCGCTGGGGCACTATGTTTCCAGCTATGCTGGCAGCGATTTTCAGCCGATGAACGCCAATTTCGGCATCATGCGTCCGCTGGAAAAGCGCATCCGCAACAAAAAAGAAAAGAACCTGGCCATCGCCCAGCGCGCGCTGGAACATATCAAGACCTTGGTTTAACGTAAAATGGAGCGGACCCTTTGCGCGGTTTGGCAGGATGGTTCCATTAAGAGTAACCGGCATAGCGCAAGCTAGCGGTTTGCCAAAGTGCCGCCGAATATGGTAGGATGGAGTATTGATAGCTGTAGACCAGAACGATAACGAGATTTTAAGATAAGGAAGTAATAAAATGTTGGAAGGAACGACGATTGTAGCCGTCAAACGGGACGGCACCTGTGCCATCGCAGGCGATGGGCAGGTCACCATGGGCGAAAAAGTCGTCATGAAGCGCGGCGCCGTTAAGGTACGCCGGATCTATAATGGCAGGGTGATCGTAGGCTTTGCAGGGTCTGTAGCCGATGCCTTTACTTTGAGCGAGCGCTTCGAGGCGAAGTTGGAACAGTATGGCGGCAACCTGCCGCGCGCCGCCGTTGAGCTGGCGCAGGATTGGCATGGTGAGCGGGCCGGCCGCCAGTTAGAGGCGATGCTGATCGCGGCAGATGCGCAGGATCTTTTGGTGCTCTCGGGCAGTGGAGAGGTGATCGACCCGGACGATGGTGTGGTTGCTATCGGCTCGGGCGGCTCGTATGCCTATGCCGCGGCCAAGGCGCTGGTGGAGAATACCGCGCTTCCGGCACGGGATATTGCGCAAAAGGCGATTTTGATCGCCAGTTCGATCTGTGTATTTACCAATGACCATATTACCGTTGAGGAGATCAGCGCGGAAAAACCGCAGGAGGTCAGGAGCTTACCATGTCCAACTTAACGCCAAGACAGATTGTTGAAGAATTAAACCGATATATCATTGGCCAGGATAACGCCAAGCGGATGGTCGCCATCGCTTTGCGCAACCGCTACCGCCGCAGCCAGCTGCCAGAGGAGATCCGCGAGGAGATCACGCCCAAAAATATCCTGATGATCGGCCCCACGGGCGTGGGGAAGACCGAGATCGCGCGGCGTCTGGCCAAACTGGTGCAGGCTCCCTTTGTCAAGGTGGAGGCGACTAAGTTTACAGAGGTCGGCTACGTCGGACGGGATGTGGAATCCATGATCCGCGACCTGGTGGAGGCCTCTATTCGCATGGTCAAGCAGCAGCGTTTGGATGCGGTACAGGTGCGCGCACAGGCCAACGCCGAACAGCGCCTGTTGGATCTTTTGATCCCCTCCAAGAAAAAGAAGACCACTTCCAATCCCTTCGACTTTTTTACCGGCGCCAACCAGCAGCATGAGGAAACTCCGGCGATCGCCGAGCCCATGGATGAGACGGAGCGTACCCGCCGCCAGGCGGTGCTCGATCAGCTGCGCCGGGGAGAGCTGGATAACCGCGTGATGGAGATCGAAGTAGACGACCAGCCCCGCGGCCTGGAACTGGTGCCCGGTATGAATGCCGAGATCAATATGCAGGATATCCTGGGCGGTATCCTGCCCAAGCAGCGCAAACGGCGCAAGGTGACTTTGGCCGAGGCCCGCAAGATCCTGGAGCAGGAAGAGGCGCAAAAGCTGATCGATATGGATGAGGTAACGGCCGAGGCTGTAGAGCGCGCGGAACAGGACGGCATTATTTTCCTGGATGAGATCGATAAGGTCGCGGGCAAAAACATGTCCGGCGGGCCGGATGTATCGCGCGAGGGCGTGCAGCGGGATATTCTGCCCATCGTCGAGGGCAGCACGGTGATGACCAAGTACGGTCCAGTTAAGACTGATTATATGCTCTTTATCGCCGCCGGCGCTTTCCATGTCAGCAAGGTAGGGGATCTGATCCCCGAGCTGCAGGGGCGCTTCCCTATCCACGTGGAGCTGCAAAACCTTACACGTGAGGATATGCAAAAGATACTGACCCAGCCTGATAATGCGTTGATCAAGCAGTATGCGGCGCTGCTGGCGGTGGATAATGTCGAGGTCAGCTTTGACGAAAGCGCTATCTTGGCCATTGCCGACCACGCCTTTGATGTCAACGAAACAAAAGAGAATATCGGCGCGCGGCGTTTGCATACCATTTTAGAGAACCTGCTGGAGGATCTGTCCTTTGAGGCGGGCGAGCAGCAGGGCGTGCGCCAGATCACGGTGGATGCGGCCTACGTGCGCGAGCACTTGGGGCTTACCAGCCGTGAACAGGACTTGAAAAAGTATATTTTGTAATTAAAGCGGGCCAGCCGGCGGCGGTTTTGCGTTATTTCGCCGCCGGCAGTGGTCTGTCTATGTGTTTTTATGGCCGTACGGCAATATTAAGCTAAATAGAACGGATGAGGGGCAAAGTGTGTTCCCCGGGCGTCTTGCAAAGGTTCAGCCAGGCCTTTTTATTGTTTAGGGCTATGGCGGGGGATATCTGTGTCTAAATCGCGATACCTTGGTAAAACTAGATAGAGGGGTAGTCTGCGCTTTCGGGCGGTCAACCGGGCCGCAAAAAGCGTTGGAGGGCCTAAAAGGGTCCGTAATACATGTGATTTTAATGGCAGCCTGTGCTGTGTGCTTGCAGGTTGCACTAAAATAAAATGCCATAAACGCGCTTTGCCGATTTGAGCGAGGGCAAAATCTGCGTTTCGTGGCGAACTTTAACGCAATCTATAAAAGGAGGGGACGCTATTTGGCGAACAAAAAACAACAAAGGCCTAAACTACAGATCATCCCGCTGGGCGGGGTGGATGAGATCGGAAAGAATATGACCGCGTTCGTATATGGAGACGATATGATTCTGGTGGACTGCGGCTCCATGTTTCCCCAGGAAGAGATGCTGGGGATCGACCTGGTCATTCCGGATATAACTTTCTTGGTCAAAAATCGGGACAAACTGCGCGCGATTTTGATCACGCACGGGCACGAGGACCATATCGGCGCCATGCCCTATGTGCTGCGTGAGCTGCCCGTGCCGGTATACGGCACCCAGCTTTCCCTGGGGCTGATCGAAAATAAGCTGAAAGAGCACCGCATCAACAACGCCAAGCTCAATACCATCGCGGCCGGCGATAAGATCAGCATCGGCTGCTTTACTATCGAATTCATTAAGGTGTGCCACAGTATCGCCGGGGCGGTAGCGCTGGCTATCCATACGCCTGTGGGGACGGTGGTGCATACCGGCGATTTTAAGATCGATTATACGCCCATAGACGGCGTGCCCACCGACCTTGCAAAGTTCGCTTTGCTGGGTAAACAGGGCGTGCTCTGTTTGCTGGGGGAGAGCACCAATGTGGAACGCCCCGGCTCTACGATCAGCGAACGCAAGATCGGCGAGACCTTCGAGACCTTTTTCCGCTCGGCGAAGGGCCGCATCATCGTGGCGACCTTTGCCTCGAACATCCACCGCATCCAGCAGATTATCGATGCGGCTAAGAATCATCGCCGCAAAATCTGCCTTTCCGGCCGTAGCATGATCAATGTAGCGAACATGGCCACCTCCCTTGGGGAGATGCATATTCCCGATGGCATGCTGATCGAGCTGGACGATGTAAAACGCTACAGGGACGATCAGCTGGTGATCATTACCACCGGCAGCCAGGGCGAGGCGATGAGCGCGCTGGTCCGTATGGCCATGAGCGAGCACCGGCAGCTGGATATCCATCCCGGCGATACGGTCATTATCTCGGCTACGCCGATCCCGGGCAACGAAAAATTCGTATCCCGCGTGATCAACCAGCTTTACCGCAAGGGGGCCCGGGTGATTTACGACGCCCTGGCTGAGGTGCATACCTCCGGCCATGCGCGTCAGGAGGAGCTTAAATTGATCCACTCGCTGGTCAAACCCAAGTTCTTCGTGCCGATCCACGGCGAATACCGCCACCTGGTACAGCATGCGGAATTGGCCAAAAGCCTTGGGATGCGGGATAAAAACGTATTTATCCCCGAGTGCGGCGGGGTTCTGGAGTTCTCCCGCAACAGCGCGCAGCGCGCCGGCGAGGTCGTCGCCGGACAGGTGCTGGTGGACGGGCTGGGTATAGGCGATGTGGGCAACGTGGTCCTGCGGGACCGCAAACATCTCTCCGAAGACGGTTTGATGGTCGCGGTACTGGCGCTTTCCAAGGAGACGGGCGAGTTGATCTCCGAGCCTGAGATCATTTCCCGCGGATTCGTCTATGTTAAGGAAAGCGAGGACTTGATTGCCGGTGCGCGCGCCGCCATTGAGAGCGCTATCGCTTCTACCACGCGCAATACCCCGCGTAAGGAATGGGGTAACGTCAAGAACGTGGTACGCAACCGCCTGCGGGAGTATCTGTATGAAAAAACCAAGCGCAATCCGATGATTTTGCCCATCGTGGTTGAGCTTTAAGGAGGGGAATACCGTGAATCCTTATGATCTGGCGCATCAGCTGGCCCACGCGCTGGCACAGAGCGATGAGTACCAGCAGTTTCAGGCGCTAAAAGAGCGGATCAATGCGGATGAAAACGCGAAGAAAATGGTGGATGCCTACAAAAAGGAGCAGTTTAAAATGCAGGCAGCCGTTCTCAGCGGCAAACCGGCGGACCCGGAACTGATGGAAAACCTCAAGCGCATGGGTTTGGTGATGCAGTATAATCAAGATATCAGCGCATACCTGATGGCGGAATACCGGATGAACCAGCTGATGAGCGATATTTTTAAGATCCTGGGCGACGCGGTCCAGATCGACCTGGGTTTTTTGGAAAATCAAGAGGGATAACAGGCCTCAAAAGCAGCGGATCATATGATTCGCTGCTTTTTCTATATTGGATGTATGTAGAGGGATTTACCTTATACTTTAATTCATAGTATATACTTTTCATAGATAGGGGATTGAGAAGGAAGCATTTTCCCCGCCATCGCATAAAAGGCCCCAGGCGCTGGCCTGGGGCAGGTGCGGTTGATTAAAGCTGAGAGACAAAGTCGCGCAGGCTCTCCAACTCGCCCACGAGAGGCACGCTGATCACCTTGGATAGCGCCTGATTAAGCGCTTCGTATTGGTTCCCTGTCTGGATGATCTCATCGTCTGCATGCTGATAGAGGTTTTCCAGCCGCCGGTCGATCTCCTGAAGAATAATCGTTTTAGTCTCTTTCATCGTACAATACTCCTTTACAAAGATAGTCGTTTTATTAACTGTTCATATGTCGTTAGTATGGCGAAGGTGCACCTAAAACATGCAGTAAAAGGCCAACTGAAATTCTAAATCTGCCCAAACATCCCGCAAATCAAAGAAATATTTGCCAGTCCAATGAAATAATGGATGACGAACCTTGCAATTTTAGGCTATAATAAGGATATATCATGCGAAAGGGGCTTAAAGAGCATGCGTTTGCCGCTTTGGGATGAGAGACGTATCCCACTTTGGGATGGCGAGATCGGACAGGAAGCGCCATCGCTAACGCCATATCTGTGCGATAGAGAAAAACCTAAAGGCGCGGTGATCGTCTGCCCTGGCGGGGCTTACGCCTTTAAGGCCGAGCACGAGGGCGAGCCGGTGGCAAAACTGCTGGGTGCAGGAGGCTGGCATGCGTTTGTGCTGGATTACCGCGTGGCGCCTTATCGCGCGCCGGCGGCTTTGCAGGATGTGCTGCGCGCCGTTCGCCTGGTTCGCCATCGAGCGTCACAGTGGGGTATAGCTGGTAAGCCAGTGGCGATATTGGGGTTTTCCGCAGGCGGTCATTTGGCCGGATGTGCCGGTATGATGTATGATGAGGCACAGCTCGATGCGGCAGATCCGGTGGACAGGGTAGACAGTAGGCCCGATGGTGTGGTATTATGCTATCCGGTTGTTTCTTTTCTGAAAGCCATGCATGTAGGCTCTCGCAGTAATCTGCTGGGCGAATCCGGCGGGCCGGATCTTTGGAAACAATGGTCGCTTGAAACGCGTGTGCATCCGGCTATGCCGCCAGCCTTTATCTGGCATACGGCGGAGGACCGCTCGGTCCCGGTGCAAAATTCCCTGATGCTGGGCGATGCGCTGGCAAAGGCAAACGTAGCTTATGAGCTGCATGTGTTTGCCCATGGCCCCCATGGCCTTGGCGCAACGGAGGAGGCCTTACAGAATACCGATTGGATGAACCTTTGCCTGCGGTGGCTGGGGAGGCTGCAGGCGAGTTAACCTTTTTGTACGTTAGGATTTTTAAATGAGGTGAGTGGATGGAACTTACTTGGGAGGAACAGCTGGAGCAGCAAAGGCAGGCACGCCGCAGCGAGATCATAGAGACGGCGCGGACGCTGTTTTTAAAGATGGATCTCAATGGCGTAAGCATGAAGGATATTGCCGCCAATTCCGGCATCAGCCGCGTAACGCTGTATAAATACTTTAAATCTATAGACGAGGTGGCCTTTGAGGTTCAAATGCAGGTCTTGGGCTCGCTGTTCGACTATATGGCTTCGGTAGACGATAGCACGCTGGACGGGCTGGTGCGGATGCGCAATCATCTGGACGCCTGGATAGACTTTTACCAAAAGCATACGAATTATTTTTGCTTCGTGGGTCTTTTTGACCATTATTATCGGGAACGGTATCCTTCGGAGGATCTCCAGAACCGGTACCGGAATTTCTTTAAAAAGGGCAGAAATATCCGGCGGGATATGATCGAAAGCGGGATACAGCAGGGGTTGATTCGCCCTGAGGTGGATGCGAAGGACGCGGCTGTGACCTTTACCAATATCTTCCTGGGGCTGTGCGTACGTCTGGCCTCACGAGAAGATATTTTAAAGGCGGAGCAGAGCGTGGACCCTGCTGGGCAGCTGAAGCTGACGCGGGATATCCTGATGCAGTATCTTAAAAAATAGTACAAAAGCCGGATGGCATCATTATTAAAGACTGATTGGAAGGGGTTTAAACGGTGAGAACGGTAGGAACAGTATCGCGGGGCATCCGCACGCCCATCATCAAACAAGGGGACGACTTGGTCAAGATTGTGGCGGATTCAGTCATCCAAGCAGCACAGAGCGAGGGCTTTGCGCTGCGCGACCGCGACGTGATCGGCATTACAGAGGCGGTTTTGGGCCGCGCACAGGGCAATTATGCGACGTTGGAGCAGATCGCTGCTGATGTCCGCGCTAAAACGGGCGGCGGAACGGTGGGGGTCATCTTCCCCATCCTGAGCCGCAACCGTTTTTCGCTGCTGCTCAGCGGTATTGCTAAGGGCGTAGACAAGCTGATCGTCCAGCTCAGCTATCCGGCTGACGAGGTGGGCAACCATCTGATCTCAGAGGATATGCTGGATGAATCCGGCCTGAATCCCTTTACCGACGTGTTGGATGAGGCCGCGTTCCGCAAATATTTCGGCGAGGTTACCCATCCCTTTACGGGCGTGGACTATGTCAGCTTTTATAAAAGCCTGTCCGACCATATCGAGATCATCTTCGCCAACGATCCCAGGGCCATGCTGCAGTATACCGATACAGTGATCGCCGCGGATATCCATACCCGTAAGCGCACCAAGCGCATGCTGAAAGCGGCTGGGGTCAAAATCGTGCTGGGGCTGGACGACCTGTTGACCGAATCCGTCGATGGCAGCGGTTTTAACCCGGACTATGGCCTTTTAGGCTCAAATAAGGCCACGGAGGACAGTGTCAAACTATTCCCGAAGGATGGGCAGCCCTTTGTCGAGGCCATTGCCCAGATGCTTTTAGAGCGCACGGGCAAGCACATCGAAGTCATGGTCTATGGCGACGGCGGCTTTAAAGATCCCCAGGGCGGAATCTGGGAGCTGGCCGATCCTGTGGTATCCCCGGCATACACCAGCGGGTTAAAGGGCACGCCAAACGAGCTGAAGCTCAAATACCTGGCCGATAACCAGTTTGCCCATCTGGAGGGCGAGCAGGCGCGCGCCGCCATGCAGGAAGCGATTCGCCAGAAAAGGGCGCAGGGAGAAAGCCTGGTGGGGCAGATGGTTTCGGAAGGGACGACCCCGCGCCAGCTGACCGACCTGCTGGGCAGCCTTTGCGACCTGACCAGCGGCAGCGGCGACAAGGGCACGCCGGTGGTGTTGATCCAGGGGTATTTTGACGACTATGCAAGCAATTAATCGCTAGATAGATACAACGATTAAAGGGGCGCTGGCCAAGAAAAGTAGCTGGCGCCCCTTTTGGGTAAAATAAAAATGAACAGATGCTTTGCAATTTTACAATTGCATGGTTATAATGTGTTTGTGCTGCATTGAGGGGTGTGGCAAAAACGTTGTTGGAGTTGAGAATGGTGAAAAACAATATTGGCCATCGGTTCGGACAGATCCGGCGGCTACACCGTATGCTTGTGGATGCGCAGCTGGGGGATATCGGGCTTTCTCCCGGGCAGCCGCCGGTCATCATGTTGCTGCATGAGATGAGCGGTTGTACGCATAACGAACTGGCCCATGCCATGGATATACGCCCAGCGACCCTGACCGTCATGCTGACGCGGATGGAGCGGGCTGGTTGGGTAGAGCGCAAGGGCGACCAGCGCGATCACCGCATATCCCGTATTTTTTCTACAGAGAAGGGCGAGCAGGCATACGAGTTTCTGCGCCGTGTTTCAGATGAGAACGAGCGGCTGATGCTTTCGAACCTTCCGCCTGAGGACATTCTGGTGTTGAACCGGTGTATCGTACAGATGACGGCCAACATGCAAAGGGAGCTTGCGCGCATCCTGGAGGATAAGCAGCAAAAGATTAAAAAGGCATAAAAAGAGCCCGGAGGAAATTTCTCCGGGCCCTTTTTTACTATATTTACGCTGCTTTATCGCGGGGTGTTTTTGATCTCGGTCCAAATCTGCTCGTAATAAGAGAGGTTGTCGCCCAGATCGTGGAAGATCTCGCAGTTATTGATGACATCGTCCGAAGGGTTGAAGGCCTCGGCCTCCATAAACGGATACTCGTTTTCCTCTAAAATATCCAGCGCCTCGGGCACAGGGGTAGAGTAGCCGATGTATTCGGTATTGCGGGCCGCGATGTCCGGGCGGCACATAAAGTCGATAAACTTCTGCGCGTACTCAGGGTTCTTCGCATTTTTGGGGATGACCATGGCGTCGAACCAGAAGTTTGACCCCTCCTTGGGTACGAAATAGTCCAGGTCCTCGTTCTCGCTCATGGCGTATACCGCATCGCCCGACCAGACCACGGCCATGGCCGCCTCGCCGCGGATCATCTTATCCTTGCCCTCGTCCACCACATAGGCCAGCGCCAGCGGCCACTGCTCCTGCAGGGCTACCTTAGCCGCCTCAATCTCATCCTTATTCTGGGTATTGAGCGAATAGCCCAGCTTTTTAAGGGTGATGCCCAGAGAATCGCGGATGGAATCGATCATCAAAATTTGATCTTTATACTGTTCATCCCACAGCACATCCCAGCTGTCCGGCGTACCGTTCACCATGGTCTTATTGTAAAGGATGCCCACGGTTCCCCACATATAGGGAACGGAGTACTCGTTATTCGGGTCGTAATCCAGATCCTTGAACTGGTCGCCGATCTTGCCGTAGTTCTCCAGCTTGGAGGTATCGATGGTCTGCAGCATGTCGTTTTGAATCATACGCTCGATCATATAATCCGAAGGGAAAACCACGTCATAACTGACGCCGCCCTTTTCCATCAGCGCATACATATCCTCGTTCGTCGTAAAGCGGGAGTATTTTACGGTGATACCGGTCTCTTCCTCAAAATCCTTGAGCACTTCCGGATCGATATAATCCTCCCAGTTGTACACCTGCACGGTGGGGGTGTTCTGGCAGCCCACCAACGCAAAGCAGGTGGTTACCAACAGCAACAGCGCGAGCAGCAGGGTCCCCGTTTTTTTCATCGTACAATATCCCTCCGTTAAATAAAGTCGATCGCGTCCTCGCCCGAGCGCTTGTTGACGATTAACAGTAGCGCCAGGACGCAGACAAACATCAATGCCGACAAGGCATTAATTGCTGGGTTGATACCGCGGCGGGCCATGGAGTAGACTAGGATCGAGAGATTTTGTATCCCCGCGGTGGTAAAAAAGCTGATGACAAAGTCGTCCAAGGACAGAGTAAAGGCCAGAATGCCGCCTGTAATGATGCCGGGCATGATCTCTGGGATCGTGACCTGCCAAATCGCCTTCATCGGTTTGGCGCCCAGATCCAGCGCCGCCTCGTAGGTATTGGGGTTAAGCTGACGCAGCTTAGGCAGCACCGAAAAGATCACGTAAGGTACGCTAAAGGTGATATGGCTGAGCAGTAGGGTAACAAATCCCAATTCCATCTGCATAGAAAGATAGAGCACCATCAGCGAGATACCGGTCACGATGTCCGGGTTCAAGATGGGAAGATAGGTTATATTGGTATAAAAGATGCTCGAAACCCGGGGGAGATAGTGGATCCCAATGGCCGCGATGGTGCCGATCACCATCGAGATCAGCGCCGTAAGCAGCGCGATCACGACGGTATAAAAAAGGGCGTTGAGAATCTCCGGGTCCTGAAACAGCTCTGCATACCAGCGGAAGGTAAAGCCGCCCCAATTCCCCATGGTCTTAGAGTCGTTAAAAGAATAGACGATCAGCACCAAAATGGGGGCGTAGAGGAATATGAGGATCAGCGTTAAATAGCTGCGCCGTAAAAATCGCATCATTACCACAGCCCTCCCGTCGTCTTCTTGTTCTTATCAAACGCATTCATGATCGCCATGCTCAGCAGGATAAAGAGCATCAGCGCCACAGACAGGGCGGAACCAAAGTTCATATCGCCCGTGAGCAAAAACTGATTTTCGATCAGATCGCCTATCAGCATGGTCTTGCTGCCACCCAATAACCGTGAAATTACAAAGGTGGAAGCCGCAGGCATAAAGACCATGGTGATGCCCGAGATCACGCCGGGCACGCTCATGGGCAGGGTGATTTTGCGGAACACCGTTAGCCCGTTAGCGCCCAGGTCCTCCGCCGCCTCGATGTAGGAGCGGTCCATCTTGCGCAGCACCGAGTAGATGGGGAGGATCATAAAGGGCAAAAAGTTATAGACCATGCCCAAAATGATGGCGCCATCGGTATATAGCAGCGTTTGAATGGGCAGCCCCAGCGCCGTCAACCAGGAGTTGATAATGCCGGTGCGCTCCAGCAGTACCACCCAGGCATAGGTGCGCAGCAAAAAGTTCATCCACATCGGCACGATGAACAGAACCGAAAAGGCCTTGGCCCGGCTCAGGTCCTTAGAGGCCAGCGCCAGCGCCGCCGGGTAGCCGATCAGCAGGCACAGCGCCGTAGAGATAAAGGCCAGCCATAAAGAGCGCCACAGAATATTCAGGTACATGGGCTGGAAAAACTTTTGAAAGTTTTCCATCGTAAAGGCGCCGCTGCCGTCGGTAAAGGAATAATAGAGCACCAGCAGCATGGGGACGACGATGAAGATCACCATCCAGATGCTATAGGGATAGGCAAAATAACGTCTACGCATTTTGAACACCTTTTTTCATGATATGGATGTCATCCGGACGAACGATCAGCCCCACGCGGGAGCCGACGGGGAAGCTGCCGGTATCGTGCACCATCCAATCAAACCCATCGTCGCTATGGATGAACATTTCGTTATGCACGCCTTTAAAGGTCAGCGAGGTCACCTGGCCGCAGACCATGCCGTGCTCCTCATCCACGATATAAATATCCTCCGGCCGCACTACCACATCCACCGGCTTGTCGTTGCCAAAGCCGCTGTCCACGCACTCGAAGCGGTGCCCGTCAAAATGCACTACCAGATCTTTTTCCATCATGCCGTCCAAGATATTGCTCTCGCCGATAAAATCCGCTACAAAGGCGTTTTTAGGCTCGTTATAAATATCTACCGGCGTACCGATCTGCTGGATAATGCCGTCTTTTAAAACAACTACCTCGTCGCTCATGGTCAGGGCTTCTTCCTGATCGTGGGTGACGTAGACAAAGGTGATGCCCAGGTGCTGCTGCATCTTTTTAAGTTCGCCCTGCATCTCTTTACGCAGTTTCAGGTCCAGCGCGCCCAGGGGCTCGTCTAACAGCAGTACATCCGGCTGATTGATCAGCGCCCGGGCGATGGCCACGCGCTGCTGCTGGCCGCCGCTCAAAGCGTCTACCGCACGCTTTTCATATCCCTTGAGGCCGACTAGCTCCAGCATCTCGCTGACGCGCTTATCGGTCTTTTTCCGGTCCTCTTTACGCAGATTGGGGCCAAAGGCGATGTTCTGCGCCACGTTCATGTGGGGAAAGAGGGCGTAGCGCTGGAACACGGTGTTGACCCGGCGCTTATAGGGCGGCATATCGGTAATATCCTGCCCGTCAAAGAGGATTTTGCCGTTGGTAGGGTACTCAAATCCAGCGATCAAGCGCAGCGTCGTGGTTTTGCCGCAGCCGCTGGGCCCCAGCAGGGTCAAAAACTCATCTTCTTTTATATAAAGGTTGATATTTTTAAGGACGTCTTCACCGTCATAATTTTTGGTAATATCGATCAGTTCGATCTGCTTGTTCTCTGCGTTCAAGGGACGGACCTCCTCATAAATGATCGTGACTTAAAAACTGGGCGGCGTCGATACCCACAGGAATTTGGCCGCCGACTTACCCGGGTTGCTGATGCTGTGCGCCGTATCGGCGGGGAAGTAGAAAGCGTCTCCTTTACGGGCCCGGTAACGTTGGTTGCCCAAATGCACCTGAATGGTGCCGGAGAGCACGTAACCGAACTCCTCGCCGCTGTGCGGGCTGTCGGAATCCGTACATTTACCGGGCTGTAGGGTCATCAAAATGGGTTCCATATCGTTCTTCTGGCAGTTGGGCACCAACCATTCGATCGTCGTCCCCAGCTCCTCGTTGGTCTTGATAAAAGTATCCTCCGCCGAGAAGATCACCTTTTCAGCCGAGTCTTCGTTAAAAAAGTTCTTTAGATCCGTCCCCAAACATTCGAGGATGTCCATCAGCGTGGCGATGGAGGGCGAGGCCAGATCCCGCTCCAGCTGGGAGATAAACCCCTTGGATAGTTCACACCGGTCCGCCAGCTCCTGCTGGGTCAGCCCGTGCTGCATCCGCATGCGTTTGATCTTACTGCCGATTTCCACTTTCAACCCCCTCTTTCTGGGTACAAATCTTTAAACATTAAGTTTAAATAAACTAAACAATTGGCAGAAGTATTAAAACATATTTAGGCAAAACATGTCAATAGTTATTCTGCGCGCCGGTCTTGACCGTGGAGGTGATGATAAGTATACGCAGAAGCGTTAATCCCCCTATTATCAGGCGTTTCAGCGTTTTTATAAAAATGAAAGAACAGCTAAAATAGCGACAAAAAATTTTTGATGTTCCCGGCAACAGCGTGTTTTTTACCTACTGTTTAGTATTGGTGTGCCAGAATTTTGGATTTTACCGCTATAGCCGCTGGGGTGAATTGTCCCCCTGTACTTTACAGGGGTTCTATTTTATAATGATAGCGTATTTGAAACCTGGGGGCGGAAGATAAATTTTAGAAGGGGTTGGAAATGATGATGAAACCGGAAGGGATCTACAGCGCCATGATGACGCCCTTTGATGCGCAGGGGCGGGTCGACACGGAGCAGGCCAAGGCCATTACGCGATTCTTGGTCGAAAAAAAGGTAGATGGTGCCTTTTGCGTAAGCAATGTGGGCGAATTCCTCCATATGGATATGGACGAGAAAAAGGCGCTGATCGATGCGGTGTTGGAGGCGGGCGAGGGCAAGCTCAGGGTAACGCCGGGCGTGTGCGATGTGAAGCTGAAGGATTCCATTGCGCTGGCGCAATATAGCGCCCGAGCCGGCGCGGACGCGGTGGTAATCTGCGCGCCCTATTATTATCCCTATCCGCAAGAGTATATCCTCACCTATCTCAAGGAGGTGGTGGAAAATGCGCCGCTCCCGGTCATCCTGTATAATGCGCCCGGCTTTACCAGCGCCATACAGATGGATAACCTGCTCTCGCTGTGCGCCCATCCCAATGTGGTGGGGGTAAAGGAGTCCAGCGGCGACATTCGCTTTACGTACCAGCTCATGCGCGCCCTGGAGGAACAAAAGATCGATATCAACGTGATGGTGGGGTTTGAGGAATTGCTGCTCCCTGGCCTGACGGCGGGCGTCAAGGGCTGCACGGTATCCTGCGGCGGCATCATACCCGAGGTGCTGCACGAGATCTTAAATGCCTACCGCGCGGGAGACATGGTACGGGCTAGCGCCGCACAAAAGGCTGTGGTAGCGGTGACCGATGAACTGAAAAAGATCGGCTTCCCTTACGGTTATAAACTGGGGTGCCTGGCGCGCGGGTTTGACTTTAAGTTGTTTAAAGAACCCTGCATGGCCGCGTTAGAGCAGAAACTGGTCGCGGAGCTGCCTCGCGTGCGCGCGGTCATCTGCCAGCAGATGGAAAATCTCGGGTTAAAAATGTAAAAAGTGCTTGACGAACCGGGATAAGATATGCTAGAGTAAGTGCAATCAATTAAACATCAGTGCAATGATGGAGAAAGCCAAAGGGCAGACGCTTGCAGAGAGCCAGTGGTTGGTGCAAACTGGCAGCTATGTTCATCGGGCCATCACTCCGGAGCTTGACCTCTCAAAGGGTGTTTCCAAGTAAGGGGTCACGGGATATCCCGTTACAGATAGCGGATTTGATGGAATCCGGCTAAAGAGGATTGGTTTATCCAATCAATTTGAGTGGTACCGCGCAAGAGCCTCCTGCGTCTCATATGAGATGTAGGAGGTTTTTTAATACCCCAAGGACGTTAGTAAAGGAGAGAAAAAACATGCAGGAACAGATTAAACAGATTGCCATGCGCATACAGGTGCTGCGGGATATTTTAGGCATTAGTGCAGAGCAGATGGCCGAGCACCTTTCCATGACGGCGGAACAGTACGCCCGTTATGAGGCGGGTGGAGAGGATTTCTCCTTTAGCCTGCTTTATAAGATCGCCAATTTCTTGGGCGTGGATTTTACTGATTTACTCACCGGCGACAGCCCGAAGCTGCACATGTGCTGCTTCATCAAAAAGGGAGAGGGACTGGCGATCGACCGGCGCAAAGCCTACCGCTACCAGCACCTGGCGCCCACCTTCAGCAATAAAAAGGCGGAACCCTTTCAGGTACGCGTGCCCTATGAGCCGGACAAGGCCGGCTGCCCGGAGCGCAACAGCCATGAAGGGCAGGAATTCGACTTTATGCTTTCCGGAAAGATGCGCATTCTCGTAGGGGAGAGCGAGTTCATCATGGAGGCGGGGGATTGTATTTATTACGATTCAGGTTATCCCCACGCCATGGAAGCGCTGGATGGCGACGCGGAATTCCTGGCCATCATCATGAAGTAGGGCTATTGATATTTTACTTGCGTAAGGAGTTTTTAAAATGCGTATCTTTGAAGAATTTTTAACCCGCAGCGAATTTTCTTCTTATAAGGATTTTAAGGAGAACTTTAAGGTCAACGTACCGGAGAACTTTAACTACGGCTTTGACGTGGTGGACCGACTGGGCATGGAAAAGCCCGATAAGCTGGCCCTGCTTTGGACCAATGTGGCCGGGGACGAGCGGCGCTTTACCTTTGCCGACATCATGCGCAACAGTAATAAAGTGGCAAACTACTTGAAAAGCCAGGGCATCAAGCGCGGCGATAAAGTCATGCTGATCCTTAAGCGCCATTATCAGTTCTGGTTTGCCATCATCGCGCTGCATAAGCTGGGCGCGGTCTGCATCCCGGCGACCCATCTTTTGACGAAAAAGGATCTGGTGTACCGCAACAATGCGGCAAGCGTCAAGGCCATCATCTGCACCTCGGATGGGGAGATCGCCGAGCATGTGGAGGCCAGCCAGGCTGAATCGCCCACGCTGGAGATGAAGTTTATCGTCAATGGCGACCGGGAGGGCTGGCTCAACCTGGATGCGGGGATGGAGGCGTGCAGCGATGTGTTCCCGCGCCCTGCCGGCGAGGAAGCTACGCATAATGAAGACATGATGCTGCTTTACTTCACCTCCGGAACTACGGGAATGCCCAAAATGGTGGGGCACGATTTTGTCTATCCTCTGGGGCATATCGTCACTGGTGCCTTTTGGCATCAGGTGCAGGAGGATGGCATCCATCTGACCGTATCGGATACTGGATGGGGCAAGGCGGTATGGGGCAAGCTCTATGGACAGTGGATGGCCGAAACAGTGGTCTTTGTCTACGACTTTGACAAATTCATCCCGGAAGACCTGCTGGCCGTGCTGGAGAAATACCGCATCACGACTTTCTGCGCGCCGCCCACCATCTATCGTTTCTTGATCAAGGCGAATTTCTCTTCCTACGATTTAAGCTCGCTGTCCTATTGTACCGTAGCGGGCGAGCCGCTCAATCCGGAGGTGTTCAACCAGTTCCACAAACTGACCGGTATCAAGCTCTATGAGGGATTTGGCCAGACGGAGACCACGCTGACGGTGGCGACTTACCCCTGGATGGAGCCGCGGCCGGGTTCCATGGGTCTTCCCTCTCCGGGCTATGACATCGATATCGTGGATGAGGACGGCAAGCCCTCCAAGCCCGGCGAGGTCGGGCAGATCGTGATCCGTACCGATAAGGGCAAACCGCTGGGCATGTTCCGCGGCTACTATCGCGACGATGCGCTGACGGCTAAAATGTGGCATGATGACGTTTATTATACGGGTGATATGGCCTGGAAGGATGAGCAGGGCTATTTCTGGTATGAGGGCCGGGCGGACGATGTGATCAAATCCTCCGGTTACCGCATCGGGCCCTTTGAGGTGGAGAGCGTACTGCTACAGCATCCGGCGGTTTTGGAGGCCGCTATCTCCGGCGCGGAGGACCCGGTCCGCGGGATCGTGGTCAAGGCGACGATCGTACTGGCCCAAGGGTATGAGGCCAGCGACGCGCTGACCAAGGAACTGCAAAATTACGTTAAAACCAATACGGCTCCCTACAAATATCCCAGGGTGGTGGAGTATGTGGAGGAACTGCCCAAGACCATCTCGGGCAAGATCCGCCGGGTAGAGCTGCGCAACCGCAAATAAAAAGGGCGCGTTCCACTTGTATAATTGGTATTTTATTAAAGAAAAAGTCCGCTTATGGCGGGCTTTTCCTTTTGCCATTTTGCAGCCGCCAAGAGCTATGCGGTTATTATTGTGTAAAATTATTAAATTTTCTATAAAAAACGGACGGAACCCGATAAAGTGTGGTACAATTCAAGGCATCATTAAGATTGTGTAAAAAGAGGGGTTAACTGTTGGTCACAGCTCGGCAGAAAAAAATGCGCCCGGCGCAGATTCTGGCCCTGGGTTTTATGGGCATCATCCTTGCCGGAACGTTGCTTTTAATGTTGCCAATTTCTTCGTCCACAGGTTTGGGGATCGGCGCGGTCAACGCGCTGTTTACCTCGACCTCCGCCGTTTGCGTTACCGGACTTACCGTGATCGAGGTGGGGCGCGATCTATCCCTTTTTGGGCAGATCGTGCTGCTGGCGCTGATCCAGATCGGCGGCTTGGGCTTTATGACCATGGCCACCACGATCTTTCTGCTGCTGGGCAAGCGCATCACCCTGCGCGAGCGACTGGTCATGCAGGAGGCGCTGGGCGAATTCCGCCTGACAGGGCTGGTCCGGCTAACGCGTAATATCCTGATCATGACGGTGTGTATCGAACTATGCGGCGCGCTGCTGCTGTCGACTCGCTTTGTGCCCATATACGGTTGGGCTAAAGGGCTGTATTATGGCGTGTTCCATTCAATATCCGCTTTTTGTAACGCCGGATTCGACCTGGTGGTCGAGTCGGAGAGCATCATCGCGTTCCAAAACGATGTGGTCGTCAACTTTACCATCATGGGGCTGATCATCCTAGGTGGCATCGGCTTTTCGGTGATCTATGATATCGTTAAAAAGCGCAAATTCAAGCGCTTTTCCCTACATACAAAGGTGGTTTTATGCGTTACGGTGTTTTTGATTTTGTTTGGCGCCGTAGCGTTTTTTGCGCTGGAGATCGATAATCCCAAGACGCTGGGCGACCCGGATATGCCCTGGTATTCCAAGGGGATGGGAGCGCTATTTCAATCGGTTACCGTAAGAACGGCGGGGTTCAACACCATTAGCCAGGATCATCTCAGCCTTTCTTCCAAGATATTATCCATGCTGCTGATGTTTATCGGCGCTTCGCCGGCTTCGACGGGCGGCGGCGTCAAGACTACGACTTTTGCAGTTGTCATGCTTTTGGTTTATAATACGATTGCGGGCAAGCCCAACTTGAATCTGTTTAAGCGCAGGCTATCGCCCGGTATCGCGCAGCGCGCGCTGTCCATCATCGTGATCAGCATCGCCATCGTTTTGATCAGCGCAATGGGGATGAGCCTGGTGGAGCCCACCAGCATCCCCAGTGAAAGCCTGATGTATGAGGTGTTCTCGGCCTTTGGCACGGTGGGGTTGAGCACGGGCATCACAGCGGACCTGCATGTGGTGAGCAAGTTTATTCTAATCATTACCATGTTCTTTGGCCGGGTAGGGCCGCTGACGCTGACGCTGGCGCTGGCACTGCGCCAGTCGCACAACAAGAGCGCAGCTTACAAGTACCCGGAAGACCGGTTGATGGTAGGCTAAAGCAAGGCTTGTGGAGGGATAAGTTCAATGAAACAGTTTGCGATTATCGGCTTGGGCCGTTTTGGTTCCAGCGTGGCCCAGACGCTTTACATGCTGGGGCACGATGTGCTGGTGGTGGATTCGGACGCCGAGCGGGTGGACGAAATATCGGATTACGTAACCCATGCCGTGCAGGCGGATGCTACCGATGAGGGGGCGCTAAAGGCGCTGGGGCTACGCAACTTTGATGTGGCCGTCGTCACCATTGGTACGGATATCCAATCCAGCATTCTCATTACGCTGCTGTGTAAGGAGCTGGGGGTCAAGCACGTCATTGCCAAGGCACAAAACGAGCTGCACGCCAAAGTGCTCTACAAAATCGGCGCGGACAAGGTGGTTTTCCCGGAACGGGATATGGGGATGCGCGTTGCGCACACGCTGGTTTCCAATAATATTTTGGATTTTATCGAGCTTTCACCCGATTACAGCATGCTGGAGATGGCCGTGATGGAGGATTGGATCGGCTATACCCTCAAAGATCTGGAGCTGCGCAACCGCTATGGGATTAATGTGATCGCCATTAAGCGGGATAACGGCATCGAAATCTCGCCAAATGGAAACAATATCCTGTTATCGGGGGATGTGCTGCTGGTGATCGGCTCGGTCAAGGATATCCGCAAGCTGGAAAACGCGCGGGCGGACTAGCAAACTTGCCAGGCAGCGCGTCAAAGCGCTATAATATAGTGGCAAGTGAAAAACGCAAGATGGCGCGCGGAAGGTTTAGCGCCTGTTTGTTATGATGCAAAAACAAAGACCTTGGAGGAATGCTATGCCCAATAGGGTTAAAAAAGAAATCGTGGTTTCCAATGCGCTCAAGCAGAATTGGCGGTGGATCAGGCCCCTGGCGGTTTTTGTGACCAGCCTGTCTATCGTGGTCTGCATGGGCTATTTTGGCTTCCGTTATCTTTATCAGCACTATTTTGCCCCGGTAGATACGGGTGATACTGCGCCGGTGACCATCACCCTTCGCGGCTCGGTTTCGACGATCGCCCAGACGTTGAAGGATAACGACCTGATCAGAAATGCGGGCGTGTTTAAGTATTATGTGGATTTTACCGACCGCAGCGCCCAGCTTAAGGCCGGGGAGTACCAGCTGTCCAAAAACATGACGCTGGATGAGATCATTGAGACCCTGGCAGTGGGCGATGGAAAATCCAACGTAATGACCATACGCGTTATTGAGGGCAACAGCGTTGAGGAGATTGCCGATTCGCTGGTCAAGCAGGGGGCGCTGGAGAGCAAGGACCGGTTCCTTGAACTGTGTAAGGACGGACAGAGCTTTTTGGATTACGAGTTCATCGCGGCGCTGGATATGTCGGAGGAGAACCCGCGCAAGTATATGCTGGAAGGCTATCTTTTCCCGGATACGTACGAGATATTTATCGATTCCTCGGAAGAGACCATCATCAACAAGATGCTCAGCCGCTATCAGCAAATCGCAGGGGCCTATTATGAGCGGGCCAATGAGCTGGGGATGACCATGGACGAAGTGACGACGCTGGCTTCGCTGATTGAAAAGGAGGCCAAGACGGACGATTTTTCCAAGGTATCGGCAGTGTTCCATAACCGGCTGGATAAAAACGACTATCTGCAATCCTGCGTGACGGTCCAATACGTTTTGAACACCAAACGATTGAACCTGACCAATAACGATACGGCCGTTGACTCGCCCTATAATACTTATAAAAACAGAGGGCTGCCGATCGGCCCCATTACCAGTCCGGGCGAAAACGCCATCCGGGCGGCGCTCTATCCGGACGAAACGTTTATTGCAGAAGGAATGTATTACTTTGCCAATAAGGACCCGGATTCTGGCGAGCTGGCGTTTGCAAAGACCTTGAAGGAGCATAACGCCAACGTGGCGCAGTATAAACCGCTGTGGGAAGAGGCGGATAAAAAATACCAACGGTAGCTATTGATTTTAGATGCGTAGAGGGTACAGGCCCGTGCGAGAGATCGCGCGGGCCTGTTATTTTTTGCAAGCAATAGGACTTGCCGCAACGGCATATATTGGAGTATTCCATCAAAAAATGTCGGAGGAATTTTCTATGCTTTTGTCTTTGCTTATCAGCGCGCTGCAACAAGTCGGCTTTTTTGTAGGGCATATTTCCGCCAACGCCTTTCCTCAGCCGCTCTCGCCGGAAGAGGAAAGGGCCTGCCTGATTGCCATGCAAAAAGGAGATATCGAGGCGCGCAACCGTTTGATCGAAACCAATTTGCGCCTGGTTGCGCACATCTCTAAAAAATATACGGTGCAGGGCTACGACAGCGAGGACTTGATCTCTATCGGAACCGTGGGGCTGATTAAGGCGGTGATGACCTTCAACCCGGATAAAAAGGTACAGCTGGCCACCTATGCCGCCCGCTGTATTGAAAACGAGGTGCTGATGAGCATGCGCTCTAGCAAAAAGTACCGGGACGATATATCTTTGCAGGAACCGGTGGGGAGCGACCGGCAAAAAGACGAGATCTCGCTGCTGGATATTTTAGGCTCGGACCGGGACAATGTGTTTGATGATGTAGAGCTGCGCATACAATCTCAAGCGCTTTACGACCATATATCAAAGTGCCTGACTGAGCGGGAACGCATCGTCATCACGCTGCGCTATGGGTTGATGGGCAGCAAGCCGCTTCCCCAGCGGGAGGTGGCTAAAAAGTTGAATATATCACGCAGTTATGTAAGCCGAATCGAGAAGAAGGCGCTGGAAAAGCTGCAGCAGGCTTTTGAAAAAAACAGCGATTCTTTTCTGTGCTAGCCGCGCTCTGTCTGGTTTGACAGGCCCCCGGGGTTAGGGTACAATGAACCCTGAACTGTGTAAAGGAGGCCGTTTTGTTGGCGCACGCGATTTTCGGCCCGGCTGGTTCGCCGGAGAATTTTTATGCCCAGGGCAATAAACGCTCGTCCCAAATGCCAGAATATTTGAGGGAATATGGCTTGGATACCTTTGAATATTCGGGCGGCCACGGACTTAGGATGAGTGAAAAAACCGCCCGGGAGATCGGCAGTCAGGCCCAAAAAGCAGGGATCCCCATCAGCGTACATGCACCCTATTTTATTAACCTGGCTAATGAGGATAGCGAAAAAATCCTCAACTCCCACCGCTATATACTGGGGGCCATGCAGGTCGCCTTTTGGATGGGCGCGCGCCGCGTGATCTTTCACCCCGGTTCTGCCAGCGGCAGCCGCTCGCGCCAGGAGATTACAGCCTACGCTTGCAGCGAGCTTAAAAAGATCATTCAACAGGCAGATGCGGCCGGATTTGGCGAAATTACTCTCTGCCCGGAAACCATGGGGAAGATCAATCAACTGGGCGACCTGGAAGAAGTGCTGTTGCTTTGCAGCGTGGATGAGCGCCTCATCCCCTGCATCGATTTGGGCCATCTCAACGCGCGCACCCAAGGCAGTCTGCGCACTCAGGCGGACTTTAAGGCTGTTCTGGATAGGATCGAGAACGATCTAGGGAAGGAGCGGCTGGACCGGCTGCACATGCATTTTAGCCATATCGAGTATACGGAGATGGGGGAAAAGCGCCACCTGACGTTTGAAGATAAAGTTTTTGGCCCGGAACACCAGGGGCTGATAGCGGAGATCGTACGGCGCAAAATGTACCCGACCGTGATCTGCGAATCTGCGGGTACGCAGGATCAGGACGCGTTGGAGATGAAAAAGGCGTATTGGTCCTTACAATGAGCATGGAAGCGCTTTTGGCTTCTGTCGGAATGCCGGGATAAGGATTGTATTGCAATAAAAAAGTATTAGATAGCTTTCCATGAATGTAGCCTCACTTTAGTATAAATCATCATTGCATACCTGATGTATATATACTATAATGGCAACATGGGAAGTGATTGCTATAGATATGATTAGGAAGTTGAGAAAAAAGTGGCATAACGATCTGTCCGAAAAATTTGATGGCGTTGCCAACCTAGTAGGAAACAGTTCGGCCACATCGCAGACAGAAGCAGAACACATCAAGTCTTTACAACACGCGAATGCAGCGAACTTAAATGCCCTTCATGCGGAGGTACAAGAACTCAAGTCTATTTTGGCTTATACTAATCATCAGCTGGAGCTTAGCCGGATGGCTGTGATTAAGACGACGCCGCGGCGTATTTTGTCCTTTGCGGTAGATATTATTGACGCCTGTAATCTCAATTGCAGGGGATGCTTGACCTTTTCTCCCTGCGCCAAGAGGACAGAAGGCCTAAAAATGGAACCCGAACAGTTGGATCGTGACCTTAAACGTATCTCTGAGCTGTTTGATCAGGAGCAATTGCAGCTGATCACGATCTCCGGAGGGGAGCCGTTGCTGCACGAACGGGTGAGCGAGTTCCCCTATATCGTGCGCAAGTATTTCCCCAAGGTACACTTGCGCCTGGTTACAAATGGGGTGCTGCTTCTGCGCCAGCCCGAGGCGTTTTGGAGCGCCTGCCGGGATACCGGACTGGTGATAGAGCAGACGAAATATCCCATCGAACTGGATTTTGATCAGATACGGGAAACCGCAAAGTACCATGGCGTAGGGTGTGACTTTATGGACGATACCGGAGAAAGCCAAAAGACCTTGATGAAGTTCCCGATCAGCGAAAATATTATGAACGAAGATAAGCTGCGCGACCAGAACGAGCGCAACAATTTTATGCGGTGCTGGGAGGCTAACCAGTGCCTGCGGCTGGGTTACGGCAAGATGTACACCTGCTCCAGAATACCGCATATGGAACTGTTTAACCGCTGTTTTGGGACGGATTACCCCATTTCGCAGGCCGATGGGATCGATATTTATAAGGCGCAGTCCAGTGAGGAGATCTTTGCGTTTTTGGCGACGCCGGCCCCCTTTTGCCGCTATTGTATGCCTGATAAGATCACGGGCGGCTTTCCCTGGGGCACCTCTGAGCTGGACCCGCACGAATGGATAGAATAGCGTAAAGGAATTTACAACAGTATATGCTGTAATCCAAAACACTGAAAAGGCCCGTGCCGTTAGGCGAGGCCTTTTTCCCTTTGCTGAAACCAGCACCCCGCTTTACCCGTAAAAGCATCGCTGTGGCTAAAGCGCAGGTTTTAAGGGAATAATTTGGGTATCAGCTTTACAGCGCCTTGCTAGCCGCTGCTTTTTATGCTAAAATAAATGACGGCTTATGGATAGAGGAGGGGATGGAATTTTGACGCGTTTGGAACGCTTTCTGGCGCAACCGCTCTTTTCTCAGTTTGATGCGGCTTTGATCTTGCGTCGGGAGGACATGCGCTACCTTAGCGGTTACACGGGAGAAGGCGCCTTACTCATCTCCAGGGAAGATAAGCTGCTGATAACGGATTTTCGGTATATCGTTCAAGCCGAGGCGCAGGCGCCGGGGTGGACGGTGACCGAAAGCCAGCGCGGGAATACGCTGGATACGGTGATCGACCTGGCCCGAGAAAAGGGATACGCTTCCCTGGGCATTGAAGAAAGCCATCTGACGTATGCGGGCTTTCAGCAATTGTCCAAGGGTATTGGTGCGGTGCGTTTTGAGGATATCGGCAATACTGTTGAAAAGCTGCGCGCGATCAAGGAGCCCCAGGAGCTGCGGGCGATCGCCAAGGCTGCGCAAGTGGCCGATATGGGCCTGCGCAAGATCCTTGATTTTGTCAAGCCTGGCATGACGGAGAAAGAAGTGCAAATCGAGCTGGCCTATCAGTGCGGAAAGTTGGGCAGCGAGGGTTTTGGGTTTGAGTTTATCGTAGCGTCCGGCCCCAATGGGGCGATGCCCCATGCGGTAGCCGGCGGGCGAAAGATACAACCGGGTGATTTGGTGACGATCGATATGGGTTGCCTGGTGGATGGCTATAATTCCGATATGACCCGAACCTTTGCAATAGGAAACGTATCGGACGAGCTGAAAAAGATTTACGATACCGTACTAAAAGCACAGCTTGCAGCGCTTGAAGCACTGGGCCCGGGCAAAAATGGCAAGGACGTAGACGCTGTAGCGCGGGGCATTATAGCCGAGGCGGGATACGGCGATTATTTCGGCCATGCGTTAGGGCATGGCGTGGGCCTGATGGTACACGAATTGCCGCGGCTGTCCCCGCTTATCGATATGCAGCTGGAGCCGGGCATGGCCGTTACGGTAGAGCCTGGGATCTATGTGCCAGATCTGGGCGGCGTACGCATTGAAGACCTGTGCATCGTAACCCAGGAGGGGTACCTGAACTTATGCTCGACAACGAAGGAACTGATCGTTCTATAAGGATAAATTATATGGAGGTTGTGTTATGATTTCTGCTGGTGATTTCAGAAAGGGCCTGACGGTTGAGATCGAGGGTAACGTTTACACCATCGTCGATTTTCAGCACGTTAAGCCGGGGAAGGGCGCGGCATTCGTCCGCACGAAGATCAAAAACGTGATGACGGGCGCCGTTTTGGAGCGCACGTTTAACCCTTCTGATAAAATGCCCCGCGCGCATATCGAGACGAAGGAAATGCAGTATCTGTACAGCGATGGCGAGCTGTATTACTTTATGGATAACGAGACCTACGAGCAGCTGCCCCTGAACCACAGCCAGGTGGAAGATGCGATTATGTATGTTAAAGAGAATATGAACGTGACGGTGCGCTTCTTCAAAGGCGCTGCCTTCTCGGTGGAGCCGCCGAACTTTGTCGAGCTGGAAGTGACCCAGGCCGACCCCGGCGTGCGTGGCGATACGGCTACCGGCGCCACGAAAAACGCCGTGCTGGAGACCGGCGCGCGCATCAACGTTCCTCTATTTGTCAACGAGGGGGATACAGTGCGTATCGATACCCGCACGGGCGAATATATGGAGCGCGTTTAAGCAACGCGTGGAGGAAAGATGAATACTTTAAAAGAAAAGGTCGCTTACCTGCAGGGCCTGGCCGAAGGGCTGAAACTGGATGATAGCTCCAAAGAAGGCAAGATCCTTTTGGGCGTATTGGAACTGCTCAGCGACATGAGCCAGACGGTATCCGAGCTGGAGGAAGATGTAGAAGAACTGGAAGATTACGTGGACTGTATCGATGACGATCTTGCCGCGCTGGAAGAGGATGAGGATGATGATTTCGTAGAGATCGTCTGCCCTCACTGCGGCGAAACGGTTTATTTCGATCCGGATTGCCTGGATGATGAAGATGAGCCGCTGTGCCCCAGCTGCGGGAAAGCCCTGCTGGAGGAAGATGAGGACGCGCAATAATCTGAACCGCTAAGCGTCCCAGTGCCACGGAGAGGTACTGCCCGAAGATTGGGCTTATGTCAAATAAGCTGGAAACTCTATGCGAATGGTGGAAACCATTTGCATAGAGTTTTTTTGTGTTCGTCAAGCCTTTAACGCAAGATAAACCAAGCTACCGGACGGGATGGTCTTGAGCCTTATGGGCTTGCCGGGTCAATATCAAATTGGGGGCATATGTATCAACGGCTAACCTACACAATATGAACTAGGGCAAACTGTGTTAAATATCTTGACATGAAAGATAGAGCACACTATAATTAGTAAATAAATTGACTGTAAATAAATTGATTAAGGGCGATAATTATGACCAAAGAAGATAAAAAGAATGCATATTTGTATTGTAAATTCAGAGATGAACAGTTTGCCCTATATGACGAATACGCCAAACGCCATGGGATGCTGATGAAAACTTTGTTGGTCGTAAATGTCCTTTTTTACGCAAAGGACGGGATGACTCAGTCGGAGATTTGCAGGCGAACATTTCATTCTAAGCAAACCGTGAACTTAATCATCAAAAATCTTTTGACAGAGCGCTATGTTACCGTTACGGAAATGCCGGAGAACAAGCGTAACAAAATCGTAAAGATGACAGAGGCGGGGCGAGCGCATTGCGAAAGGGTGGTCCGTCATATCACATGGGCGGAGGACACAGCGATGGCTATGTTTACTGCAGAGGAACAAAAGCAGTTGATTGATCTGTCAAGAACCTTTACCCAAAACCTTACCAAACTGGTAAATCAGGAAACGGAGGATTAAAAATGGAATTTTACGAGGTCGTCAACAAGAGAAGAAGTATTCGCCAATTTGAAAATAAAAAAATCCCGCGAGAGATATTGGAACGGATCTTAGGCGCGGGGCTGAAAGCGCCTTCCTCCAACCATCAAAGGCGATGGGAACTGATAACCCTGACGGAGGAGGCTGCCATCATGGAGCTGGCACAATTTATCCGTCCCTATCCCTGCCGGATTCAAGAACCCAAAACGCCGCAGCAGGAGATGTTTAAAATCGCCTATCCGCGCCAGCGCAGCATGGTCGAAGAATCCGCCTGCGTGGTTTTGCCCTACTTCAAACAGAAGTATAGTTTTGACAATGACAAAAATGGCTACGGCTTGATGGATTACGGCGCAACATGGGCGCTCATCGAAAACATGCTTCTGGCAGCTACCGCCGAGGGGATAGGCTCTGTCGTGCATATCCCTGTCAAAAAGGAGCCGGAACAAATCAAAGCGTTTATGAAGGTTCCGGATAGTTATTACCTACCGGCCATGGTAATTCTCGGTTATCCGTCAAAGGATGCGCTGATGCCCTCGCAGGTCAAGGCAACGGTAGAAAATAAAGTTCACTGGAATAAGTGGTAATTCCTTAGAAGAGATGAAAAACGATGGAATTTTATGAGGTTATCAATCAAAGAAGAACTAGCCGGGAGTGGACGGATAGAGAGGTTGATTTTGAAGCAATCAAAAGAATCCTCGAGGCTGGGATGAAGGCTCCTTCCGGGGATCACTACCGGAGCTGGCAGTTTATTGTCCTGCATGAGCGCGAGGATAAGGAGCGGGCTTTTGCCTATGCAAAAGATGTTGCAAAGCGGTATGTAGATAGTAACCGTACCTATGTACGCCCAAATCTAGCACAGAAGATGTACGCTTATGCTATGCCGCGGCAATATACCATGCTGGTCGATTGCCCCTACGTGATCGTTCCGCTGTTCAAATGCAGCAGACTCAATGCCCAATGGGTGAGTAAGCTCAATCCGCTTACAACCGCATGGTGCGTTGCGGAAAATATCATGCTTGCCGTTATAAATGAAGGGCTTGGCTACGCGCTGCGTATTCCGTTGAACAGAGAACACGATGTTGTTTTAAAAACGCTGGGTGCGCCACAGGGATGGATGACCCCTTGCTTCATCGGAGTTGGTTATCCCAAGGAGGACGAGCTGACTTTAGCGCAATATGATAGCAAGCCGGACGGCCATATCCATATGGGAGGTTGGTAGTATGGATTCCCCGGTCATTAAAGAAATTAAAGTTAAAAGTGTTCTCTCCAAATCTAATCTGCCGGTATGCGAATATTCGGTCAACCCTTATGTAGGCTGCACACATGGCTGCAAATACTGCTATGCGTCCTTTATGAAACGGTTTACCGGCCACACAGAGCCGTGGGGGACTTTTTTAGACATAAAAGTTTGGCCGGAAATAAAGAACCCCCAAAAATACGCGGGTAAAGAATTGTTTATCGGGTCCGTCACAGACCCCTATCTGCCGCAGGAGGAACAATGCGGGCGCACCCGCGCTTTGCTGGAGCAGTTGCAGGGCAGCGGCGCAAAACTCAGCATCGCCACCAAAAGCGATCTGATCTTGCGCGACCTGGATTTGATCAAAACTTTTCCCGATGCGCGGGTTTCGTGGTCTATCAATACACTAGACGAGGCCTTCAAAAACGATATGGACAACGCCGTCAGCATCGAGCGGCGGCTTGCAGCCATGGAGGCGTTTTACCGCGCAGGTATCCGCACGACGTGTTTTGTCTCGCCCATTTTTCCCGGCATCACGGATATCGAGGCGATCATCCAGCGTGTGAAAGAACAATGCAATTTAATTTGGCTGGAAAACCTCAATCTGCGCGGCAGCTACAAAGCAGTGATTATGGAGTATATTCAAAAAAACCATCCGTGGTTATTGACCCTTTATCAGGAGATTTACAATAGCGGAAACCGTAGCTACTGGGAAATGTTGGATATAAAGCTGAAGGCTTATGCGGATGAAATTGGTCTGGAATATGCGACCAATGATGACAGCATAAGGCGTCCCTTTGACGCGCCGCCGGTGATCGTCAATTATTTTTATCACGAGCAGATCAAAAAATCAGCCAGAAAAGATGGTGATAAGCATGCCTGAATTACCGGAAGTGGAAACGATAAAGCGGGTTCTTGAACCGCAGCTTCAAGGGCTTACGATTGACAATGTTGTCATAAACCGTCCAGAAGTGGTCGCCCATCCGCACGGGGATGAATTTTGCAAACTTCTTACCGGACAAGCCTTTGACCGTATAGAGCGCCGGGGCAAATTTCTGCTTTTGCTGCTCAACAGCGGAGACCGCATCATCATCCATTTGCGAATGACGGGCTGTCTGCTGCATACACCCGCGGATTTGCCGAAGGAAAAACATACGCACATTGTTTTTCGGCTAAACGACGGAAAGGATCTGCGTTTCTCGGATACCCGCCGTTTTGGGCGGCTATGGCTGGTGAAAAAGAATGAAATAGATATATACAGCGGGATAGAAAGGCTAGGCAAAGAACCGCTTGATTCGGATTTTTCCGCGGGGTATTTGATCGCTCATCTTGGAAAACGGAAGAAAGCGATTAAAGAGTGCCTGTTGGATCAAAGGGTGATCGCCGGCATAGGCAATATCTATGCCGATGAGATTTTATTTGCTGCGAAAATCAATCCGGCGCGGCCCGCCAACAGCTTATCAGAAAAAGATTGGATGTGCCTTGCTCAGGTCATACCACAGCAACTATCCTACTTTATCGAAAAAAACGAGATGACGCCGGCTGAATACTTAGAAACCAAGGGGCAGAATTACCGAAATACACCGTTTTTGCAGGTTTATGGACGCCAAGGCGAGGCCTGCCCGGCCTGCAACCATACTTTGTGCCGTATGGTTATTGGCGGCAGAAGCAGTACCCATTGCCCCGCCTGTCAAAAATAAAGAGGGTGGTAAAACAAATCTCGACCTTTGCATTTCGGACACGATTCATAGTCCTTGCCCTTTTGGGAGCCGTATCCTTTTGTAGTTCGAGAAGGAAGTCCATTGGTACATCAAACGTACTGCGGCTTTTCTCGAGATCGCTCCTAACTCTAATACGATTGACTTCCCTATGAGATGCTGCCTAAACGGCAGGTCTTTTTTTATTTGCCCAGAAGGTGACAGGATATAGGGATCTGTCATAACGCTATATCCTTTTACATATAGATAGCTCTGAAAGGGGACAGGCCGAAATGATAGCGTTACAGAGCGATTGGCGGGTGAAGTTAGAGCCCTATTTGCCGCAGGCGATCCGTAGCGGTTTAGCGCGGGTTCCCGAAACAGTGGCCCAGCGGGCCACGGAAGTGCGGGTGCGCCAGGGGGCGCCGGTGCAGTTGCGCATGCCCGCACAGCACGGGTATTTGTCGGCGGGCGGATTTACGACCGCGCCGGATGCGCAGACCATCCTGGCGGATGGCGCGCTCTGTCAGGAAATGATTGAACGAATGAGCCGCTACTCGCTTTATGCGCTGGATGACGCCCTTCGCCAGGGCTTTATTCCCTTACCCGGCGGATTCCGCGTAGGACTTGCCGGTAGGGCGGTGGTAGAAGCGGGACGCATCTCGCGGCTTGTAGACATGTCCAGCTTTAACATCCGCATCCCGCGCCAGATCGAAGGGGCCTCATCAGCGCTGATCCCGCATGTTTTGAGGGGCGGGCGCATTTACTCAACGCTGATCCTGTCGCCCCCGGGCTGCGGGAAGACGACACTGCTGCGAGATGCCGCCGCACAGCTCAGCCGCCGGGGTATGCAGGTTTGCATCGTGGATGAGCGGAGCGAGTTAGCGGCGCAATATAAAGGCCGCCCTTCATTTGATCTTGGTTTTAGTTGCGACGTGCTGGATGGCTATCCCAAAGCGCAGGGCATGATGATGGCGATCCGCACGCTGTCGCCGGATGTGATCGTAACCGACGAATTGGGCGCCATGGAGGATATCGCGGCGGTACGGGACGCGGCGCGCTGCGGGATCGGCGTGCTCGCCAGCGTGCACGCCGGTAGCGTGGAAGAGCTGATGCATCGCGAGGCCCTTAGCGACATGCTGGATGGCGGCGCATTTAGCTGCCTGGCGGTTTTGGGTAAAGGGAGCCAGCTGGGACAGATCGTCACCATTCAGGTTTGCGGCACGGACGGAAGGTGGCTCAAATGCGGCGTTAAGGAGGAGATCGTTTGAACGGAATGCGGATTTTCTGCGCCTGCAGCATGGTCGTACTCGGCGCGCTGGGCGGCGTATTGGCCGCTAGACGGGAGCTGGCCGGTTACCGCGTGCAATGTTGTTTTGCAGACTTTTTACTTTTTATTTATGAGAAGATCAGCTATAGTACGGAAGCGCTGCCGGAGGTCATGGAGCAGGCTGCGCGCAAAGGGCCGGAAAAACTGCGCAAATTTGCGGCAGAAGTCGCAAAGCGTTTGGATAGCGGCGCGCTTCTCGGCCGGGCTTGGAGCGAGGCGACCCGCAAACTGGCCGACAGCGGCGAGTGGGGCAGCCTACCTAAAGAGGAGATCGAAAGATGGAACGCGATCGGGGAGCACTTGGGGAAGACCGACCTTGCATTACAAAAGCAGTGGCTGGATGATACGCAGGAGATCTGCCGCAGCCGCGCCGCCCGCCGGGAGGATGCCGTGATGAAGCGCAGGATGCTCTTCCAGCGCCTTGGCATCCTTTTAGGCAGCGTAGCTGGCATCATGATGCTTTAGATAAAGGGGAAGAGGATATGAATATCGATTTGATCTTTAAAATTGCGGCGATCGGCATCCTGATAACGATTTTGAACCTGGTATTGACTAAGGCCGGCCGCGAAGAGATCGCCCTGATGAGCACGCTGGCGGGGCTGGTGATCGTTCTGATGATGGTGGCCCAGCTGATCAACGAATTATTTCAAAGCGTCAGGACCCTGTTCCAACTATAAGATAAAGGCCGGGTAAAGTCATGGATATTCTAAAGATCGTAGGGGTAGCTATGGCGATAGCGATTATGGCCGTAGCCCTGCACCGCCAGGACGGCACTTGGCGAACGCTGCTGGTGCTGGCAGGCGGTACCGTGCTGGTATTGCTGTTTCTGCCCGCTATTGAGCAGGTCCTAGCACTGCTGCGCACCCTAGGAGCCCTTTCGGAGGGGAATGGCGCGATTTTTACCATCCTCCTGCGGGTGCTGGGGATTTCCTATCTGGTAGAATTTGCTGCACAGGCCTGCGAGGATGCGGGTGAAAAAGGCATTGGCAGCAAGATCGTTTTGGGCGGCAAGCTGGCGATCGTAGTTGTCATTGCGCCAACGCTGGTAGGGCTGGTCGAACAGGTCATGGGGTTGATGACATGAAGCGGCGCACAGCAAAAGCCATTTTGATTCTGCTGGTTCTGGGGATGGTACTGCTGCCTCCCCAGAGCGCCGCGGCGGCGCCGGATGCGGGCCTGCGTCAGGACGCGCAGGCGCAATTAGATACGCTTCCGCTGGCTCCGCTGGAGGAATATTGGCAGCAGCTGCCGCCAGAGGCGCAGCAGGCTCTGCCGGAAGGGATCCGTCCCCTGATCGAAGGAGAGATGCAGGGCGGAGCGCAGGATGGAGAAACGGCGCTCGACTTTTTAAAGGACTACGCTTTAAACGCCTGGCCGCAAATGCGCAACTTTTGCGTGCAGCTGATCGCGATCGTGATCCTGTCTGCCGTGGCCAACGCCATGCAAAGCGGGCTGCGTACGGGGCAATCCACCAATCTGGTATCCCTGTGCACGTACGCCTGTGCGATGTGCCTGATTATCGCGCAGATCGCATCCCTTTCGGTAGATACGGCTAAAACGATCGGACAGATCGGCCAATGGATGGAGCTGATCACGCCAGTGCTGACCATCCTGCTGGTTGGGTTGGGCGGTGCGGTGACCAGCGGCATTTTTCAGCCGCTGACGCTGCTATTATCCGGCGGCATCATTCAAACGATCGCCAACCTTGTTTTGCCTTTGACGATGGCCTCCACCGCCGCAACGGTGATCAGCCATTTTGCGCCCAAGGACATGATCAGCAAACTGCCGAAATTGTTGCTTTCGCTGACCAAATGGACCATCGGCATTGTGATGACCGTTTTTCTGGCCGTCATGGCTATCAAAGGGCTGGGCGCAGCCTCAGCGGATGGAATATCGCTGCGGACGGCGCGGTACGCGGCGGGTTCCGCCATTCCGGTAGTAGGCACTATGGTGGCCGATACGATGGATACGCTGATCGCCTGCTCGGCACTGGTCAAAAACTCTATCGGCACTACGGGGGTATTGATTCTATTTTTGATCGCTGCGCTGCCCGTGGTCAAGATATTTTTGCTGATGGTCACCCTGCGGCTATGCAGCACGGTGGCCCAGCCCCTAGGCGAACAGAAGCTCAGCCAGGCGATGGAGGACCTTTCCACCGCGCTGTCGCTGTTGATGGCGTGTATGATCACCACGGCGATCATGAGCATTATCACCATCACCCTGTTCGTCATCGCCGGGGACTGGATACTGATGATGCACTGATAAGGAGGGAAAGCGGATGCAGGCTTGGCTTGGCGGATGGCTGAGGGATATTCTGGTCGCAGCGATGCTGGCAGCCATCGTGGAGGCGGTGGCGCCGGAGGGGAAGATCAAACCGCTGGTCCGCTTTGCCAGCGGCGTTTTGATCGTAGCCATACTGGTACAGGGCAGCCTGTCGCTGGTCAGCCTCCCCTTTAGCGAACTGGTAGCGGTGCAGACCAGTGCGCAGCCAGCGCAGAGGCAGGATTATGCCGAAGCCTACGCGGCGCAGGTCCGGCAAATACTCGGCGCCTATCCGGATTTTGAAGATGGAGAAATAGAGGTGCACTGTAACGGCGCCGATGTCACCGGTATAACCCTCCGTTTGCAGGGCGCGGCACAAATTATAGGGGACAGTTTCGGACAGGCAGGCATAAAAGAGACCTTGGCCGGAATATATAACATACCAGAAGACGCCATCACCATAGAATAAAAGGAGTTTAAGACGCCATGCTCAGACAAGTTGCGCCGGCCCCGGAGCCGGAACCCGCAAAACGGCCCGCCATTGACTACGGACAGCTGTTAAAGCGCGCCGTTGGCCGGATCAAGAATAAAAAAAACGTGGAATTCATTATCCTTGGCGTCATCATTCTGGCGATTCTGCTCATTTACGCTTCTACGCTATGGGATAAAGCACCGGATGAGCAACCCCTGCCCAGCAACCTGCTGGAGAGCGGCGCGCAGGAGGAACTTACGGAGTACTCGGGGACACTGGAAAAAAAGCTCGCGCAGATTCTTTCGCAGATCGTCGGCGTGGGGGATGTAAATGTGATGATCACCTTTGAATCCGGCCCAATCGTGGAAACTGCGACAGGCCTTGGACAGGAGGAGAACGCTTACCCCAAGGTGCAAGGGGTGCTGGTCGTCGCCGAAGGGGCGGGAGACCTGGGGGTCAAGGCAAAAGTGTTGGACGCTGTGCGCATAGCGTTGAATCTCCCGGCAGATCAGGTTCAGGTATTTGAAAGAACGCCCGAGATGCCCTAAAGAAAGAAACCCGCCTTAAGGCCTGTTAGAAATGATCCGGCCCAGGGCGGTTGGAATAAAAAATTATATCTTTGTTTACACAGGAGGGGAAGAAAATTATGTCCAAAATCAACCGCAAGACCATCGTCGTAACCAGCCTGGTAGTGCTGCTGGTCATTACCAGCTACATCAATTATCAATTTAACCAGCCCGATGACCAAAGCGCCTCGCTGCCGCAGGCCACGCCCAGTGCGGTCACATCCACGGATACCGCCCAGGGAGAGGAAAATGAGGACACGCAGGAAGCCGCCGCCCAGGCCGTTGGATTTAAGATCGCCGAATACAAGGCCGAGCGCGAGACCGTCCGCAAGACCGAGATCGAACATCTGGATCAGATCATCAACGACGACCAGACCGACCAGGCTACATTGAAGAGCGCACAGGAGCAAAAGATGGGCATCGTTTCCAATATGGAAAAAGAAGTCACCATCGAAGGGCTGCTCCAGGCCAAGGGATTTGAGCAGACCGTGGTCTCCCTGCACGATGAATCCGCCAACGTCATCGTCAAACAAGATGGGTTGACCAGCGCGCAGGTGGCGCAGATCGTCGAGGTCGTTCAGCGCGAATCCAGTCAGAAACCCGAAAATATTAAGATTATCCCGGCAAAATAAGGGGAATCATTTGTAAAAAGCAATCGGGTTTGCTATAATAGGCACTATAGTAATTACAACACAAGATTGGAGGCGCCGTAGTTGGTGAGCAATGAAAATCAGGTGATTCCCGCAAATCAGGTGGACGGGGGAACCATTTCTTATGCTGATGACGTTATCGCAATAATCGCCGGCCTGGCTGCGACCGAGGTATCGGGCGTTGCGGGGATGAGCGGCGGAGTTGTCGGTGGAATCGCCGAGCTATTGGGCAGAAAGAACCTGACCAAGGGGGTCAAAGTCGAGGTCGGCAATGAGGAAGCGGCCATCGATCTGTCCATCGTGATTGATTTTGGGTTCAACCTGCGGGATGTTTCCGTAGCGGTGCAGGAGAATGTCAAAAAAGCGGTGGAATCGATGACAGGGCTGCGCGTCGTGGAGTGCAACATCAATATCCAGGGCGTTTACATCGAAAAAGAAACCAAGGAACCAGAAATCGTCAACCGCGTGAAGTAAACAGAGAAAACCCTCTGGTTTCATAATCGGAGGGTTTATTTGTTTTTTCCCATTCAAAAGATTAAATAACGAGGTGGACAAGCCATGAAGTTACGCGTTTTTGATCGCGTGGTGATGACCGTGCTGATGCTGTTTTGCATCGGAGTTGGCGCGGTGGCCCTGGGCTTTGCCTGGAACCTGTTCTCTTTTCCGGTTCTAGGTTATATGCTTTTAGAGGTCGAGCTTTCCCTGCTCTGGCAGATCTTGATCACAGTGATCGCCTTGGTATGGATCGTTTTATGCTTTAAGGTGATCTTTTCCGTGCCCAAGGCGCCGCGGGAGCGGCACGCACTCATCAAAAAAAGCGATGATGGCGCGATCCTGATCTCCTTACAGGCTATTGAAGCTATCGCTACCAAGTACGCCACCAGCATGGTGGAAGTGCGGGAGATGAAACCCCATACCGCTTTGCAGGAGGGGGGGATCGCCATGCGCATCCAGGTCTCCTTTAAGCCGGATATCGACATTCCCGCTATTTCTACCCAGCTGCAGGGCGGCATTAAAGAGGCGATTGAGCAGCAGGCCGGCGTGCCAGTGCGGGAGATCCGCCTGTTAGTGGAGACCCCCAGCAACAAAAGCCTCGCGCCGGTATAAGTAGGAGGCGCTTATGAAAGAATTGTGGGATGCCTTTATCGCGACGCGGCGCGGGCGGGTAACCGGCGCGCTGATCGGGCTGATCTTAGGCATCATTATCCTTTGTATCGGCCTGTGGCGCTTTTTGGTGCTGGCCGCCTTTGTGGCGGTGGGCTGGTTCATCGGTTCCCGGGGAGATCGGAATGCGGAGGTATCCAACCTTTTGGACGGCCTCTTTCATCTATTTAAATTTGGCAAGCGGAAGGATGATTAGTTCACATGAGCCGTAAAACTGCACGAGATGCGGCGGTTCGCTTGATGTACGCGCGCCTGCAGGGCAGCAACAGCGATGACGGCGCTGTGCTGGAGACCATGGGCGTTGAGCTGGCCCAGCAGGATCGGGCGTTTACCGACCTGCTGGTGACAGGGGTTGAGGCCCACGCAGCAGAGCTGGACGAAACCATCAAGCGGTATTTGAAAGGGTGGACGTTGGAGCGGATCGCGCGGATGGATCTTTGCATCCTGCGCAGCGCCCTTTTCGAATTAATGTACAGCGATATCCCCGAGAGCGTGGCGATCAACGAAGCGATCGAACTGGCCAAGGCCTATGGCGGGCAGGAATCCGGCCCCTTCGTCAACGGGGTTTTGTCTAATTTCGTAGGGGAGCGCGGCGCGTAAGATGCTTGGCCCAAAAGACGGGGCGAGGTTTTATCTGGGCCTTGATACCAGCGCCTATACGACCTCGGTTGCCGTCATCGATCAAAACTTGAATATCGCAGCACAACAGCGGCAAATTTTGCAGGTGCCCTCCGGCTCTAGGGGGCTCCAGCAAAGCCAGGCCGTTTTTTTTCATGTTCAGAATCTGCCTACCCTCATCGAGAATCTCTACGCCAAAACGGGGCTTTCGCCCCGGGATATCGCCGCGGTGTGCGCCTCCGCGCGCCCGCGAAATGTGGAGGGATCTTATATGCCGGTTTTTACGGTTGGGGCGGGATTTGGGCGCGCGCTTTCCCAGGCGCTGAACGTACCGTTTTTTGAGACCTCGCATCAGGAGGGGCATCTGCGCGCGGCGGCCTGGTCGGGCAATATGCCGGAAACAGAGGCGTTTTTAGCGTTCCACCTTTCAGGCGGTACGACGGAGATCCTTTTGGCGAAGAGGCAGGCTGGCAGCATTCGTTGCGAGATATTAGGCGCTACGCAGGACCTGCACGCCGGGCAGTTTGTAGACCGTATCGGCGTGGCGCTGGGGCTGCGATTCCCCGCCGGGCCGGAGATGGACAGGCTGGCGTTGGAATTTGGCGGAGATGATCCACGTATTCCGGCTTCGGTCAGCGGAATGGACTGCCACTTTTCCGGCGGAGAGGCGGCAGCTTTGCGCGCAATACAGGCAGGCGACCTGCCCGCCCAGCAGATTGCGGCCATGACACTTTCCTGCGTGGCGCGCACGCTGGAAAAGATGATCGTCTGTGCTGCACAGCGCACAGGTATCCGTCAGATTCTGATCTTCGGCGGCGTTGCTGCCAGCGGATGGGTGCGCGAACAGCTGCCCAAACGGCTGAAAAAGCATCGTCAGAAAATAAAAATCTATTTTGCGAAGCCCGAGTTTTCCAGCGATAATGCCATGGGTGTGGCGTTGGCCGGGCGCGCGCAGGACTTATGATAAAGGAGTGGAAATAATGAGCGCAGTACGTATGGATGGCAAGGGCCTGTCGGCTAAAATCAGGGGACAGCTCAAAGAGCGGGTTGCGGCATTTAAAGCAGAGTACGGTTATGTGCCGGGGCTGACGGTGATTTTGGTAGGAGAGGACCCGGCATCACAGATTTATGTGCGCAATAAAGAGCGGGGTTGCAACGAAGCGGGAATGACCTCCGACGTGATTCGGATGCCGGCACAGACCACACAGGAGGAGCTACTGGCACTGATCGAAAAGCTCAACCGGGACGATAAGGTCCACGGCATCTTGGTACAGCTGCCGCTGCCCAAGGGGATCGACGAACTTTCCGTGCTGCGCACCATCGATCCGGCAAAAGATGTGGATGGGTTCCATGTGGTAAATGCCGGCAAGCTGTTCATCGGCGAAAAGGCGCTGGTGGCCTGCACGCCTAAGGGAATCATGCGCCTGTTAGAAGAGTATGAGATCGATTTGGAGGGAAAGAACGCTGTCGTCGTAGGCCGCAGCAATATCGTGGGCAAACCCATCTCCATGCTGCTGCTCCAGCGCAACGCCACGGTAACGATCTGTCACTCCCGCACGAAAAATCTAAAAGACATCTGCCGCGGAGCGGATGTGCTGGTTGCGGCCGTGGGCAAGGCCAATCTGATCACCGGGGATATGGTCAAACCCGGCGCCGTGGTGATCGACGTTGGGATGAACCGGCTGCCGGATTCTAAAAAGGTCGTGGGCGACGTGGACTTTGAATCGGTAGAACCGGTCGCAGGGTACATCACGCCGGTGCCGGGCGGCGTTGGGCCCATGACGATTGCCATGCTGCTGGAAAATACCCTGGAGGCGGCTAAAGCCAATGCCTAGCGCGCTGGTATTTTCTGTCAGCCAACTGAATGAATATGTAAAAAACCTTTTAGGCCGCGATCCGCTGCTGAAAAGCGTGCGTTTGTCCGGCGAGCTCTCGAACGTTAAAATCCACGGCTCGGGCCACATGTATTTCTCTGTGCGGGATAGCGATTCGGTGATCCAGGCGGTGATGTTCCGCTCTCAGGTGGAAAAGCTGAAGTTTTTGCCTGCCGATGGCATGCGCGTGGAGATGACCGGCAATGTTTCGATCTATCCGCGGGATGGCCGGTACCAATTTTATGCCCAGTCCATGCGTTTGGACGGGCAGGGGGCTGGCTATGCGGCTTTTGAGGCGCTCAAGCTCAAGCTGGAGGCGGAGGGACTTTTCGATCAGTCCAATAAAAAAGCCTTGCCGGCTTATCCGCAGCGGGTGGGGGTGGTCACTTCGCCCACCGGCGCAGCGCTGCAGGATATTTTACAGATTTCGGCCCGGCGCTGCCCGGCTGTTGAGATCGTGCTCTATCCGGCATTGGTGCAGGGAGTAGATGCGGCGGCCAGCGTGCGCAAGGGCATTCGGATGTTTAACGCGCTGGAACCTAAGGTGGATGTGATCATCGTTGGCCGCGGCGGCGGTTCTGCCGAGGATCTGTGGGTCTTTAACGATGAGATGTTGGCAAGGGCGTGCTTTGCCTCAAAAATTCCGATCGTGTCCGCAGTAGGGCATGAGATCGACTTTACCATTTTGGATTTTGTTGCTGATCTACGTGCGCCAACGCCTTCTGCAGCCGCAGAATTGGTATTCCCCTCGCGGGAGGAAACGCTGGAGCACCTTGATTACCTGTGCGAAGGGATGAAAAGGGCGGTTTTTCAGCAGATCGGCGGAATGCGTCAACAGCTTAAGTGGCTGGAGCTACGCTTGGCAAAGGTCAGCCCGGAGAACGGCTTAAAGCACAAGCGCGAACGCCTTGCGCAACTCAAGCGCGCCCTGCAAGAGGGAATCGGCCACGAATTGCGGCAAACGCAGATGCGGTTTGCCAGCATCCTTACGCGTTTAGAAATGGCGAACCCATTGCAGATCCTCTCCCGTGGTTTTACATTAGCCCGGGACGCCGAAACGGGCAGGATGCTGACGCATGCGCATGAGGCGGCCGTCGGCAGCGAGGTAGAGATCCTCTTCCAGGATGGGGCGCGCTATGCTACAATAACCCGTGAGGGACAAGAGCAAATTGGGGGCGAGAATGGCCATGGCAGCAAAGAAAAAGACCACATTTGAAGATAATATCCAAAAGCTGGAGGAGCTGGTCGCGCAGATGGAGGAAGGCGGCATGCCGCTGGAGCAATCCCTGGCGCTGTATGAAAAGGGGATCGCCCTGGCGCGGGCCTGCACGGGATGGCTGGATGAGACCGAACAAAAGCTCAAAGTGTTGACGGAGGATGAGCTGGGCGGCGTAACGTTAAAAGATGCCCTGCCTGGCGAGGATGGAAATGAATAATTACGAGGCATACTATGCGCAGTTATATGCGCTGGCAAAAGAGGCGCTCTCCCATTGGATGGAAAATCAAAGCGCGCCCGAACCGGTGCGCAGCGCGATGAATTACAGCCTTGGGGCCGGCGGCAAGCGCCTGCGTCCCATGTTGGTTTTGGCGGGATGCGATCTTTTGCAAGGAGATCGGGCGCAGGCCATGGGGTATGCGTGCGCCATCGAGATGATCCACACCTATTCGCTGATCCACGACGATATGCCGGCCATGGATAACGACGATTACCGCCGCGGCAAATTGACCTGCCATAAAGTGTATGGCGAGGGCATGGCGATTTTAGCGGGCGATGGACTGCTGAACAGCGCCTTTGAAGTAATGGCTGCGCATATGCAGCGTTTCCCCGAAAATCTGGTGAACCATGTATGCGCGCTGGCGCACATCGCGCGGGGCGCTGGGATCGAGGGGATGATCGCCGGGCAATGCGTCGACCTGGTTGGTACCGGAGACGACGCACAAAGCCTGACCTGGCTGCACCGGCACAAGACCGGGGCGTTGATCACCGCCGCGCTGCTGGCAGGCCTGCAGCTGGCCGCACCTACGCCGGAGGAGTTGGAAGCGCTGCGCGAATTTGGTTACCGTCTTGGGCTGCAATTCCAGATCGTAGACGATCTTTTAGATGTTGAGGGCGATGCCCAGACCCTGGGCAAGGCTACCGGTAGCGACGCGGCCAACCAAAAGACGACCTATGTTACCCTCTACGGCAGCGAGAAAGCGCGTGAATTGGCCAGGGAGCATTCCCAGGCGGCGGTCGAGGCGTTGGAAATTTTCGGCGAGCGCGCGTGGTTTTTAAGAGAATTGACGATGCGTTTGCTTACGCGCGAGCAGTAGGAGGAACGATAGAGTGGATTTCTTCACCGAGTTTTTCAGAAACCCAGTGGTACTGCCCACTTTTCTGGGATGGATACTGGCGCAGATCCTCAAAGTGTTTACGAATTTTATGAAATACCGCAAGTGGGATCTGGCCAGATTATTCGGCTCCGGCGGCATGCCCAGTTCGCATACCTCCTTTGTGATGGCACTGGCGGTGTCCTGCGGCATCTCGGAAGGGTTTGATTCGGCTATCTTTGTGGTGGCGGCGGCGTTTGCGGCGATCGTGATGACAGACGCCATGGGCGTGCGCCAGGCGGCGGGCAAACAGGCCCGCGTGTTAAACGAGATCGTGGATATGATGACGCACAACATGGTCGTCCCGCCCAGCAAGCTGAAAGAATTGATCGGCCATACCGGGTTTGAGGTGTTGATGGGCGCGATTTTAGGCGTCGTGGTGGCCGTCCTTTTTACCTTTAAGTAGGATATTTGTTTTTTGTAATGAAACATGATATAATCCTACCTGCATTTTAATGCAAATAAGGTGGTGCAGTATTCTAGTCGGCAAAGCTGGTTCTCAAAACGGGGATAAAAGACCGTAGAAGGGCATATCGATGAAGTTCCTGGTGGTGGCTTCGGACGCCCAGTCGGGGGTTGCTGCTGGGGGATAAGGAAGAAGGGCGATCTGCAATGGCATGCAGGCGATGACCCAGCTTCCGCGGAGACCCAAACGGGTGTGAAACATCGCGTGATCACTCCTTGGGGTAAAACCTGTGATGCGGTAATAATAACTGTGTACAGCGTAGCCTGCCTTGCGTGGCGCGGGGGGATTTCAGGAATACGTGCCCGGATGCACAGGGCCCGTGCATCGGACATGATCGCCGGATGAAACCTGAGCTGCAAAAGAGGCTAGGAACCAGTGGCGTTGTTGAGGAAAGCTCCTAGACTGTCAACAGGCAATTTGGGGATTATAGTGTGGACTTAGTGGTAATCTAGTCCCGCCGCGTGGCGACACGGCGGCGTCTGCTTTCAAGGGAAACCGCTCTTTTCGGCGACGGGGAGTAGCAGACGGGGAAACCTTACTAGACCTGAAGCCGCAAGGTTTACTCATTTTGCCACCACCTTTTTTTATTTAAAGACCATACGCCATAAATTTGGCGCATAGATAAGAGTATAGCTTGGAAAGAAAGGGTGCGCACTTGCCTAAAGAAGATGCGGATATCCCGTTAAAACGGAAAAGCGGCGGAGACAAAGCCAAACGGGGAAGAAAAAAGAAAAACTACTGGGCGGTTAAGATCGCGCTGATCACGCTGATCGTATCCGGCGGAATCAGCTTTGTTGCCGAGGTGCTGTTGGGCAGCGTACCGCTTCTGGTAGCTATTTTGATTTTGATCGCGTTGATCGCGCTGGGCATCGTGTTTGATATTATCGGCATCGCTGCTACGGCCGCTGGTCCTAAGCCCTTTTTGGCCATGGCTTCCAAAAAGGTGCACGGCGCGCAGCAGTGCGTCTTTTTGCTGCAGCATACCGACCAGGTAGCCAGCTTTTGCAACGACGTTGTCGGGGATGTGTGCGGGATCGTTTCGGGCGCAGCCAGTGCGGCCATCGTGCTGCGCATCGTGGTGCTGGCGCCGGCAACGCCATCTGCGCTGCTCAATATTATCATCAGCAGTGTTGTAGCGGCCCTGACGGTAGGCGGCAAGGCCGCCGGTAAGCGGTTTGCACTGGTACACTCTACAAATATTCTGCTGCGCGCCGGGCGCGTACTGGCCTTTTTCCATATTGGCCGGCAAAAGCATAAATAGCCTTCCCGGGTTAGGGAGGATGAATGGGAGTAAAATGTATAAGTCGTTGGATGACATCCATTCGCCACAGGATATAAAGGATATGAACATCCCCGAACTGGAACAGCTGGCCGGGGAGATTCGTCAATTTCTCGTGCAATCTATTTCTCAGACAGGCGGGCATCTGGCCTCCAATCTGGGGGTGGTAGAGCTGACGTTGGCGATCCACAAAATCTTTAACAGCCCCCAGGATAAGATCATCTGGGATGTAGGCCATCAGGCTTATGTACATAAGCTGCTCACCGGCCGCAAAGCGCAGTTTGCCTCTTTGCGGCAGATGGATGGGTTAAGCGGCTTCCCCAAGCGTGCGGAAAGCTGCCACGATGCCTTTGATACCGGGCATAGCAGCACCTCGGTATCCGCTGCGCTGGGCATTGCCCGCGCGCGGGATCAGCGAGGGGATGACTTTTCCGTGATTTCCGTTATTGGCGATGGAGCCCTAAGTGGCGGAATGGCCTTTGAGGCGCTGAATGATGCGGGCCAGTGCCCCAGCAAAATCATCGTCATTCTAAACGATAATGATATGAGCATCTCCCACAGCGTGGGCGCCGTATCCATGCACCTGTCCAAGATCCGCAGCGGACGGACCTACACGGGCGTCAAGCGCTGGACGGAGGACTTTGTGGAGCGCATCCCGGTAATAGGCCCGCCCACCAAGCGCTTTGTAGAAAAAATTAAAAATAGTTTAAAATACCTTGTCGTGCCTGGCGTCCTCTTTGAAGAGCTGGGATTTAAGTATTTAGGGCCGGTTGATGGGCACGATATCGGGCAATTAGAGCAGATTCTGACCAGCGCACAGGAGTATGACCGGCCGGTTTTTGTGCACGTGGTGACCCGCAAAGGCAAGGGATATGAGCGCGCAGAGATCTTTCCGGAGCGGTATCATGGCGTAGCGCCCTTCTTTATCGATACCGGCATGAAAGAAAAGGACCAGAGCATTACCTTCTCCGCCACTTTTGGCCAGCACTTGACCAAGATGGCCATGCATAATGAAAAGATCATCGCTATTTCGGCCGCGATGGTGGAGGGGACAGGGCTTACGCCCTTTCGCCAGATGTTCCCTCAACGTTTATTTGATGTTGGCATCGCCGAGCAGCATGGGGTGACGCTGGCGGCAGGGCTGGCTACGCAGGGCCTGCGCCCCTTTTTTGCCGTATATTCTACCTTCGCCCAGCGCGCGTTTGACCAGATCTTGCACGATGTGTGCCTGCAAAACCTGCCCGTCGTCTTCGCGCTGGATCGTGCGGGTCTAACGGGAGAGGATGGGGAGACTCATCAAGGCCTTTTTGACCTGTCAATGCTGCTGCCGTTGCCCAATATGACGATCCTTTCGCCGGCGAATGCGGACGAATTGCGCAAAATGATGGAATTCGCTCTGACGCTGGATGGACCCTGCGCGATTCGCTATTCGAAAGCCGTATCCCGCTTGCCCAATGACGATACGCTGCCTCCCATTCAGCTGGGCAAATGGACCCGGCTGCGCGAAGGGGATGACGGTGTACTGATCGCCTCAGGAAACATGGTGGAGGAGGCTTTGAACATCCGGGAACGGCTGCTGAAACGGGGAAAGGCGATCTCCGTGGTCAACGCCCGGTTTATTAAGCCGCTGGACGAGGAGATGCTCAGTCAGATGGCTCACACCTTTCCGTTGATCGCAACGCTGGAGGACAATGTCCTGATCGGCGGATTTGGCGCGGTTGTGGGACAGTTCCTCCTGCGCAAGGGGACAGGGGCACGCTTTCTAAACTTGGGCTATCCCGATAAATTTATCGAACACGGTGCGCGCGCGGCTTTAATGGCGCGTTATGGTATGGATGCTGCGAGCCTGGCTGAAAAGCTTGCAGTTGCCTTGGAGGAAATCGATGGAGAACAATAAGCAGAGGTTGGATGTGCTGCTGGTCGATAAAGGGCTGGCGCCCAGCCGGGAAAAGGCCAAGGCGCTTGTGATGAGCGGCGCGGTCTACATTCGGGAAGAAAAGGCGCTTAAAGCCTCCCAAATAGTGCCGGAAAAGGATTGGGAGGCACTGCAGGTTCGGGGCAAAGTGCATCCCTTTGTCAGCCGTGGCGGGTTAAAGCTGCAAAAGGCGCTGGAGGTTTTCCCCATAAAGGCAGCGGGCAAAACCGCGATAGACGTGGGCGCCTCCACGGGAGGCTTTACCGATTGCTTGCTCCAAAAGGGCGCGCGCAAGGTTTACGCGGTGGATGTAGGATATGGCCAGCTGGACTGGCGGCTGCGCCAGGATGAACGGGTAGTGGTAATGGAGCGCTGCAACGCCCGCGCGATGGAAAAAGGCTGGTTTCAAGATGCGCTGGAGCTGGCGGTGATGGATGTTTCCTTTATCTCCATTAAATTGATCTTGCCCGCGCTGGTCAAGTGCCTTGAACCGGGGGCGCAGCTGGTCACCCTGATCAAACCTCAGTTTGAGGCCGGCCGGGACAAAGTCGGAAAAAAGGGTGTTGTGCGTGACGCCAAGGTGCACCTTGAGGTCGTTGAGGAGGCCGTCGCCTTTGCGGCAGCGTGTGGTTTTTCTCCGCAGGGTCTTTCGTTTTCGCCTATTACGGGGCCGGAGGGGAATATCGAGTTTTTACTTTACGCCTGCGCGGCCGATATTCCGCCCGCGCCGCTGGATTGCCGCAGCGTAGTGGCGCAGGCGCATGAAGCGCATAAAGTTTAGGGCCGATACGGGATAGACAGCGATATTTGTACCGCTGCCTGTCCCGCTTTTTCATTTCCCTCAATTTGCTGAGGCTGCTTTCTAAACAGCGAATAGTTCCGAATATTTAAAAAAATATAGTTGAATAAATATTCATAAAGCAGTACAATTATTACTGTATGAAGCTGAAGGAGGTTGCGCGGTGCAGGTTTCGATTTGGGTAAACCATGAAAAGGACGTAGGCTTTCGGGTAACGGGCCAGCTGGTAGACGCGCTGGAACATTATGGGGCCGCTGTCCGAATGGATGAATACTGTGCCGGCGTGCTCAAACGGCCGGAGCTGGGGGTAGATCGCGCCGGTTTGATCGCTGGGTGCGACGTGGTATTGGTCTTGGGTGGCGATGGAACGATTCTCCACGCTGCCCGGGAGGCTGCCGCCGCGGATATTCCCGTGTTGGGGATCAATATGGGCCGCGTAGGTTTTTTGAGCGAGGCTGAGGTAGATAACGTGCAGGAGGTCGCCCGGCGCATCGTTCAGGCGGACTACGCTTTAGAAAAGCGCATGATGCTGCAGGCGCGCGTCATCGGCCATCCACAGGCGGCCGAGCATATCGCCTTAAACGATGTGGTGCTTTCCCGCGGGGCATTTTCGCGCATCATCGGGGTGCAGATCTATATCGATGGGCAGTATGTAGATCGCTATATGTCAGACGGCGTGGTGGTTTCCAGCCCTACGGGCTCGACGGCCTACGCGCTCTCTACGGGCGGGCCGATCCTTGCGCCCAGCCTGGAGTGTATTCTGCTCTCGCCGATCTGCGCGCACACGCTGTACTCCCGGCCTATCGTGGTGGGGGCCGACAGCAAGATCGAGCTGGTTTTGACCGCTGCGGATAAGGATGCGCAGCTGGCGCTAGATGGGGAGACGCTGCTTACGGTTTCCAACAAGCTGCGCATTGAGATCACCCGCGCCAAGTCGCAGGCTACCTTTATCCGGTTAAAGGGGCGCAACTTTTATCAATTATTGCATAGTAAATTTTCTGAATGGAGCATGGCTGAAGAACTGCCGGAAGTAAAAGCATAAAGGGGGATGACGCATGAAATCGGGACGACACGCCATGATACTGGATATCATCGATAAAAACGATATCGAAACGCAGGAAGATTTGGCCGAGGCATTGCGCGAAACGGGGTACGAGGTCACTCAGGCCACGATCTCGCGGGATATCAAAGAGTTGCGGCTGGTCAAAGTGCTAACGCCGAACAATACCTATAAATATGCAACCGTAGATAAAGCCGATAAGGTGATGACCAATCGCTTTATCCGCGTATTTTCGGAGGCTGTGCTCTCCATTGTGGCGGCGAACAACCTAATCATCATCAAAACCCTTTCGGGCAGCGCCCATGCGGCCGGCAATACCATCGACAGCATGCGCTGGCCCGAGATCGTGGGGAGTATAGCCGGAGATGATACCATTTTAGTAGTCGCGCCGGACAATGACGCCGCGCAGGTGCTGGTCGCTAAATTCAAGGAAATGATGAAGTAAGGAGCCAACATGCTTTATCGCCTGACCATCCATAATATCGCTTTGATCGAAAATTTGGAGGTGCCCTTTGGCCCGGGACTCAATATCCTTTCGGGCGAGACCGGCGCGGGTAAATCCATTATAATAGACGCGGTCAACCTGGCTTTGGGAGAGCGGGCGGACCGCGGGCTGATCCGCTATGGCACCCAGCGGGCGCAGGTGGAGGCGGCTTTTGCGCTGCCCAAAGGGCATGCGGCCATCCACCATCTGCAAGAGCAGGGTTATGACGATCCTGACGATCCGGAAAACGTGATCCTTTCCCGGGATATTACGCTGGCGGGGAAAAATATCTGCCGGATCAACGGCCATCTGGTATCCGTTTCTCAATTAAAGCAGCTATCCGCGCTGCTGGTGGATATCCACGGGCAGCACGAGCACCAATCGCTGCTGAGCGCGGCGCGGCACCGCGCGTTTTTGGACCGGGTTGCCGGCGATGATTTTTTGCAGGAACTCAGCGAATACAGGCGCATTTTTTCCACCTGGCGCGAAGTGCGAAAAGCCCTTGACAGCAGCCGATTAAGCGAGCAGGAAAAGGCCCGGCGGATAGAAATGCTGCGCTTTCAGCTGGATGATATCCACTCCGCCCAGCTGACGGCCGGCGAAGAAGAACAACTAGCCGAAAGGCGCAGTTATTTGCAAAACCGGGAACAGATCATGCAGACCCTTGCCTTTGCGCGCCAGGCGCTTTTTGAAGGCGGAGAGGATGCGCAAAGCGCCCTGGATATCCTGGGCGAGGTTCAATCGGCCATCGGGGGCATGACCCGCATACACCAGCCCTTTGAGGCCCTACACGCCAAGCTTTCGGAGGTATATTATGCCCTGGAGGATATCGACGGCGACCTCCATGCGCTAGATAGCGGCTGGGAGGATGCTGGCGAGAGTTTGGACAGCGTAGAAGAACGGCTGAATCAGATCTATAAGCTCAAACGCAAATACGGCAGCTCTATCGAGGAGATATTGGCATACGCCGAAAGCATCGAGCAGGAATATGCCGAACTGCAGGACAGCGAGGCGCATATCGAACAGCTGGTAAACGAGGAAAGCACACTGTTCCAGGCGGCAAAAGAGAAGGCGCTGGCGTTGCACGAAAAACGGATGCACGCCGCCCAAAGCTTTGAAGCGGCGCTAAAAGGCCACCTACAGGATCTGGGCATGCAGAAGCTGGAGATCAAAACCGTTTTTGCCCCCCTTCCGCAGGATGATGAAACCTTCCGCGACCGGTTACAGAGCAGCGGGATCGACCAGGTGGAGTTTTTGATCTCCCCCAACCCCGGCCAGCCGCTGATGCCGCTGGCAAAGATCGCGTCCGGCGGCGAGCTGTCACGCATCATGCTGGCGATCAAGAATATCAGCGCTACGGCAGACGATATCCCCTGCATGATTTTTGACGAGATCGATACCGGCATCAGCGGGCGTATCGCACAAGCGGTGGGTGAAAAGATGTGCCGGCTGGCCAGCGACCGCCAGGTCATCAGCGTGACGCATCTATCCCAGATCGCTGCGCTTGGCGATGAGCATTTACTGGTGCGCAAGACGGAAAACGGAGAGGATACCACCGTAGAACTCACGCCGCTGGACGATGAGGCGCGCATTTTGGAAATCGCCCGGATGAACGCCGGGGCACAAATCACAAAGATCGACCTGGAACATGCCCGGGCGATCCTTAGGCAAGCGCAAACCATTCGCAAAAAATTGCGTCAAAGGGTATAGAATCATAGGGCCTTCGCCAATCCTAAAGAAATATTAAGGAGCGAAGGTGTGATCGAATGAAGACCCGAATCAAGCAAATAGTAGGCTGGGTTTGCGCGCTGGCCGTCGTCGCCGGCGCAAACTCTCCCTTTGTCCGGCAAATTTTTGCCATTCCAGACCATATTTTAATTTCCGAAGGCCAGGCTTATACGCTGGAGATCCCGGGGCTGTTTACCGCGCAAAAAAACGATACAGCGGTGACCAAGCTGATGGGAACCACTTTATCGGATACGGGCGGCAATGTAGATCTTTTGGCGCAGCAGCCCGGAGAAGATAAGCTGACCCTTGAGATACTGGGCATCCCCGTAAAGCAGGTGGCCCTTGAGGTGACGCCGGAGAAAAACGTGATGCTGGGCGGGCAGGCTATCGGCGTGGCGCTTTATACCAAAGGCGCCCTGGTCGTCGGCACTTCGGATATCATGGATTCTTACGGGAATTTGCGCAACCCCGCCAATGAAGCCGGGCTTTTGGCGGGCGATACCATTTTGAGCGTTAACGGACAGGAAGTGCAAAACGCTGTACATCTATCTGAATTGATCAATGTGGGCAACAGCGATCCGCTGCAAATGCATATCAGCCGCTCGGGTAAGGAGATGGATGTCAGCCTGACGCCGATCCTGGATCCGCAGGATTCCGTTTGGCGGCTGGGGCTCTGGGTCAGGGACTCTACTGCCGGCGTCGGCACGCTGACCTATTTAGATCCCGCACAAAAATGGTATGGGTCGCTGGGCCATGGCATTGCGGACAGCGATACCGGCAATTATCTGACGGTTAAAAACGGCGAAATCTACGAATCGCATGTTCTGGGTATCCAGCAGGGCAAGGTGGGGGAACCTGGCGAGCTGCAGGGAGATTTTTTTGACCAGCCGCTGGCGCTGGGGGACATCGCCCAAAATAACGCCTTTGGCCTGTACGGCCATTCCTACGCCGCTTTAGAAACGCTACTGAAAGGCCGCAGCATTCCCATCGGCCTGCATTCTACCGTGCAGCCGGGAGAGGCACAAATCGTAACCACGCTGGACGACAGCGGGCCTCAACGCTATACCTGCCAGATCGAGCGGGTGACCCAGCAGGGGACGCCGACGCCCAAGAGCATGGTGCTGCGCGTTACCGATCCCGAACTTTTAAGCCGTACCGGTGGCATCGTACAAGGGATGAGCGGCAGCCCGATCATCCAGAACGGCTGCCTGGTAGGCGTGGTCACGCACGTATTTGTAAATGATCCAACGCGTGGATATGGTATGTTTATAGAGTGGATGTTAGCACAAGAACCGTAGAAGTGGTATAATGTTAAAAAACGAGGTTGGGGGTAGTTTGATTGGATAAACGGCACAGCGTCGTCATTATTGACAAAAACGATTTTTTGATCGGCGCTATGACCAGCGCGCTGGAGGCAACGCAGGTTTTTGACGTGATCGGACAGGCCTTTGACGGAAGGGCGGGTCTGGAGCTGGTGCTAAAAACGCGGCCCGAGTATATCCTGCTGGATTTGATCATATCCGAGCTGGATGGCATTGCCGTTTTGCAAAAGCTCTACGAGCGCACGGAGGATTACCTGCCCAAAGTCGTGGTCACCTCCATGCTTCCAGACGGACGGTTTACCCAGCACCTGGAGGCGCTGGGCTGCAAGCTGATTGAAAAAAGGCCTTTTGACGTGCAAAAGCTCGCCGATAAGATTTTGCTTTTGACCATGATCCCACAAGAGCGGGTCTCCCGCATCATTTTACAGGTGGGCGTACCTGCCAGCATCAAGGGCTATCAATATCTGCGCGAAGCGATATTGCTGACCATGGACGAGCGGGATATTTCAACGTTGATCACCACAAAAATCTATCCCGCAGTAGCCAAAAAGTTCAATACCACCCCAGGGAACGTGGAGCGTTCGATTCGTAACGCCATCGAAGTCGCCTGGAAAAAGGGCAATTTAGAGGCCATTGACTCTTTATTTGGATATACCATAGAGGAAAACCGCGGCAAGCCGACCAATAGCGAGTTCATCGCCATGGTGGCCGATAAAGTGCGCAGCCGCTAAGCATACCCCTTCCCTTTGGTGCATAGGTTATGATATGCGCAGGACAAACCAAAGGGAGAGGAGGATGCATCAGCTTGACAGGGAGGTTAAGCGGCCGCTTGGCCGCACACCTGAAGGAGAATTTTGGGCTGTATCTGCTCATCCTCTTCTTTTTTCTGATCGGATTGGTCAGCGGAATGGTGACGGTTAAGATACTGCCGGATGGGCAGCGCGATGGATTGCAAAGCATCCTGGGCGTGGTGACCGATAATACGGCAAGACCTTTGTCTGAAACGCTGCAGCGCTCGCTGTTTACACACTATCAGGCGCTGATCCTGATCACGCTATCCGGTTTTACGGTTTTGGGCCCGCCGGTCGCGCTGGCGATCGTGGGGGTCCGGGGCTTTTCACAGGGGTTTACGCTGGCTTCCATGTGTTATGTATGGGGTTTTAAAGGGGCGCTGGCCGCATTTTTGACGCTGTTTATCCCATCGCTCATCCTTTTGCCGGTGCTGTGGTTTCTCGCTCTTAAGTCGATCCAGATGTCTACCGAAGCACTGCGGCTCAAAATCATGCACCTGCATATGCCGCTAGACCGGAAAAAGAGCTATCTGTCCTCCTGCTGCGCTGGTGGAGTGATCTTGTTAGGCGTCGTATTGTTTGAGGCATTCTTGGCGCCCTGGATTTTAAGCGGCCTTTCAGGGTGGCTGGTCAGTTGATATACTAAAGACGAGGTGGTAAAAAATGAGCCGGTTCGAGCAAGCCGTGCAGGCTATCAAAGCACAAACGCAGTTGCGCCCTAAAGTGGCCGTCATCCTGGGGAGCGGTTTGGGCAATTACGCTAAGCATTGTAAAAAGATGCAGACGATCCCTTACGCGGAAATCCCGCATTTTCCAAAGACCACGGTGCCTGGACATGCCGGCCAGTTGGCCTTTGGACGCCATCAGGGCCAGGACATCGTGTTGATGTGCGGGAGGTTCCACTATTACGAGGGCTATGATATGGCCCAGGTGACGTTTCCCACGCGGGTGCTCAGCGCGCTAGGCGTTGAAACCTTGATCGTGACCAATGCCGCCGGCGGGGTCAATCAGCAGTTTCAGCCCGGGGATCTGATGGCCATAGAAGACCATATCAATTTTTCCGGCAATAATCCGCTGATCGGGGCCAACCTGGACGCGTTCGGCCCGCGCTTTCCGGATATGTCCCGCGCTTATGACCGGGAGCTGATCGCTTTGGCCGGCAGCGCCGCAAAGCAATGCGGATTCAGCCTGCAAAAAGGCGTCTACGCCATGATGAGCGGCCCCTCGTTTGAAACGCCGGCCGAAATACGGATGTTGCGCACGTTGGGCGCCGATGCGGTGGGCATGTCCACCGTGCCGGAGGTGATCGTGGCCAACCACTGTGGGATGCGGGTGCTGGGCCTTTCCTGCATCAGCAACATGGCCGCTGGAATACTGGATCAGCCCCTTTCTCACCAGGAGGTTATGGAGACGGGTAAGGCCGTTGAGGCGCGCTTTACCGCGCTGATCGATACCATCCTGGCTGCGCTGTAGGGGATTTCGCCCCCAAAATCCGGCAGAAAAACATAATATAGACATGTTTTGTAACCCCTGGGCATAGACCATATGTACAGGGGTTAATTTTGTGCGCGAGATGCCATGATTTGGGGAGGGGTCAATTTGAAATGCAAGCTTAATCGATATCTGGTGTTGTTGCTGGCGCTGGCGATCCTGGTACTGCCATTCCAGAACGCAAGGGCGCAGGAGGCGTTTGATTACGAGTTCCAATCCAAATCCGCCTTGCTGATGGATCCGGTCAGCGGCGAGGTCCTGTTCGAATATAAATCGGACGAACAGATGCCCATTGCCAGCGTGACCAAGGTGATGACCCTGGTACTGGTCATGGAGGCGATCGACCGGGGTGAGATCGCATTGGACGAAGTGCTGACCATCAGTAAAAATGCGGCGGGGATGGGCGGCTCCCAGGTGTTGTTGGATGAGGGAGGCCAATACACGGTAAGCGACCTGATCAAATCCATCATCGTCGCTTCGGGCAACGATGCCAGCGTGGCCATGGCTGAACGGGTAGCCGGCAGCGAAGCGGCCTTTGTGGACCGGATGAACGCCCGCGCTCAGGAACTGGGAATGGAAGGGACGCTGTTTAAAAATTGCACGGGCCTGCCGGCAGAGGGGCACCACTCTACCGCACACGACGTGGCGATCATGAGCCGGGAGCTGATCAAGCACGAGGTCTATTTTCAATACAGCACGATCTGGCTGGATTATCTTCAGCACGCCAATAACCGGGAGACCATGCTGAGCAACACCAATAAATTATTGCAGACTTACGACGGGGCGGACGGAATCAAGACCGGTTCTACCCAGGAAGCGGGCTTTTGCCTGAGCGCTACCGCCAAGCGCGGCGACGTGCGGCTGATCGGGGTGATTTTAGGCGCGCCCTCATCCAAAGTGCGCTTTCAGGAGGCCAGCGACCTGCTGAACTTTGGTTTTAATACCTTTCAGCTGCAATCCGTGATCCAGCCCAACCAGGTATACGGGCAATCCAACGTTATCAACGGTAAGGAGTTTACCGTCAACGCGGTCACGCAGGAGGGCTATAGCCTCCTGATGTCTAAAAACGCTCCGCGCCAGGTACAGACCCAGGTCAATCTGCAGCAGGAGGTAAACGCTCCCGTCGAACAGGGGCAACCGCTGGGCGAGCTGATCGTAACCGAGGGCGACCATGAGCTAACGCGCATCCCGCTGATCGCAGAGAGCGCCGTAGCCAAGGCCGAATATGCCGATCACCTTAATAAGATACTGGGGCGATGGTTCCACCAGGAATGATCCAAGCCTTTATAAGGCCGCCGGCGCTGTGCCCGGCGGCTTTGCTTTATCCAGGTGTATGAATTGACATCCTTTTGTACAGCATGCTATCATAAATAAATTGTTTTGAATAATTGTTTTGGAGATAAATATGATAGGCAATCTGAGTTTGATGACGATTTTATACCGCCTGCCGGCGCTGTTTGTGGGCTTTACCTTTCACGAATATGCGCACGCATGGGTAGCTGACCGGCTGGGGGATGATACCCCGCGGCTTACCGGGCGGCTGAGATTGGATCCCTTTGCCCATATCGATATACTGGGGATGCTGATGCTGCTGATCGCCGGGTTCGGCTGGGCCAAGCCCGTACAGGTCAACCCGGGCCGGATGCGCGGGCGACACGCGATGCTATGGGTGTCCCTCGCCGGGCCGCTAATGAATCTGATCATCGGCTTCGTCTTTACCGGTATACTGGTCGCTATGCTGTTTTATGGCGCCTATGGCAATATCTGGTACAATATCGTATCCGAAATGGTATCGATCAACCTGGTGCTTTGCGTATTTAACCTGATCCCGCTGCCCCCGTTGGATGGATATAATATCGTGAAAAACTTTATTCATCCGCGCAACCTAAAGGCCATGTGGACCTTTGAAAAGTATGGACCTCTGCTCCTGATGGCCCTGGTACTGTTGGGCTTTACCAGCGGTATCCTGAGCAATATCGTAGGCTTTTTGCTGGCGCATATGGTCGAGCTGTTCGTTTGGCTTTTTACCCTTTTGGGATTATAAGGTGGCGTAGCTATGGCATATGTCTTTCACTTAGGGGATTTTGACGGGCCTCTTGATCTTCTTTTGCACCTGGTCAACCGGGCGCAGATCCAGATCGAAGATATCTTTGTTTCCGAGATCACCGAGCAATACATGGCCTATATGCGCCAGTTGGACGATTTGGACATGGATACGGCCAGCGAGTTTTTAGCTATGGCCGCCAATTTGCTGTATATCAAAAGCCGTTCTTTGCTGCCCCGTAAACCCGCCGAAACGGTGGAAGAGGAGGAGAACCCGGAGGCGGAGCTGATCCGGCAATTGACGGAATACAAGAAGTATAAAGAAGCGGGTGAAAATCTCCGCGCGCTGGAGGAAACCTATAAAAACGTCTTTTTTAAGCTGCCGGAGGAATGGATCACCAAAGAGCGGCCGGTCGAACTGCAGAACATGTCCATAGACGCGCTTATTGAAGCCTTTGCCGCCGTGATGAGCCAAGCGCAGGATATCGACAGGCCCAATGTTTTCAGCGATAAGATCGACAGCGACGTTTATACCATCGAAAACCGGATGCAGTACCTTAGAAAAATTATCCGCGAGAATGGGCAAGTCACCTTCCACGAGCTGTTCGAGGGCCGTTACGAGCGCGCTGCCGTGGTGACCACCTTTTTAGCGCTGCTGGAGCTGCTGAAGGCCGGCCGGCTACAGGTAGCGCAGGATAATGCCTTTAGCGAGATTTATATCCACGCCGTCGCTAAACCGGTTAAAGCGTAGAGGAGAGAAACGAATGGATAAAATTGCCCTGGCGGCACTTATTGAATCGATCTTATTTGTCAGCGGCGATCCGCTAACCCGCAAGGAGCTGGCCAAGGGGTTGGAGGTTTCCCTGGCGCAGGTGTACGACGCTTTAGATGCACTGGACGAAAAATATGCCCGGCCGGACAGCGGACTAATGCTGATCAAATTCGGCGATAAAGTACAGTTGGGCTCTAAAAACGAACATGGCACGGTGGTGGAGAAACTGCTGTTTCCTAAGCGGAAACAGTCTTTATCCCAGGCTGTGATGGAAACGCTCTCTATCGTAGCATACCGTCAGCCGGTGACCCGGGCGGAGATCGAGCAGATCCGCGGGGTGCGCTGCGAGTATGCGATCAACTCCCTGATGAAAAAGAACATGATCCAGGAGGTAGGGCGCAAAGAGAGCATCGGCCGGCCAATGCTGCTGGGGACAACGGATGAATTTTTGCGGCATTTTGGGCTGGAGCGGATAGAGGATCTGCCGGGCCGGGATGAGTGGCGCCTGCCGCCCGAGCAGGAGCAGATCCATTTGGAAGATACCGGCGCATCGGAAGCCGCGCTTGACCTGGAGACGGAAGATAAAGATACAGAATCTTAGTCCGATTGTATGAATTTGCCAATCAAAAGGAATACTAGATCCATCAGATAGGGAAGGGGCGTTCCAAAACCGATGGATGCAGGTATTCTTTTTTTATTTGCTGGGCTGGCGCTGCTCCTGTCCTTTATATTTTTTTGCGGCGTGCGCTTAGAAGCCAATGTCAATATAACGCAAGAGGGAAAGGATATGGCACTGCGCGCGTCGTTTTTCCGCGCAACTCTTTTTGCGCGGAAAGTAACTTTTCAAAAGGCCGAGGACGGGGCGTGGCATATTCTGATCTTTGGAAAAAAACAGCAGCTCCTCCAGGAAGCAGTGCTGGTTGATTGGCTGCAAGAGCGCATACAAGTGGCCAAGCTGCGCCCAAAACAAAATATCCGTCTAAAGGGACCCATACTTCCTTACCTGCGCTTTAGACAGCTGTACTTTAAGTTTCGCCTGGGAATCGGCGGCTACGCGGATAAAACCGCACTGATCTGCGGGTATCTGCAAACCATTGTATCCTGCGGCGCTTCGGTCCTTTCAACGCGCGCAGGAGAAATGTCGCACTACAGCGCAACGGTGCTGCCCGAATTCCAAAAAACGTGCATGGAATTTGTTTTTCAAACCATAATAACAGTAAAGTTGCGCCATATCCTGATGTTATGGTTCCGGATGCGGCGTATGAATGGGAGGAAATAGCACGTGAATCATCCGATCGAAAACATCATGAAAACCACGCTGGAAAATATTAAAGATATGATCGACGTCAATACCATTATTGGCGACCCGATGCAGACAGACGACGGCTCGGTGATCGTTCCGGTATCCAAGGTCAGCTTCGGTTTCGTCGCCGGAGGTGGGGAATACGGCAATCCCGCACCGGGTACGCCCACTGCGGCGGACGATACGCACCGGTTTCCCTTTGCGGGAGGAACCAGCGCCGGTATATCCCTGACCCCGGTGGCCTTTTTAGTGGCCTCTGAGGATCAGATGCGGGTCATGCCCACCCAGTGCAACTCGCCGTACGACCGCATCGTGGACATTGTGCCACAGGTGCTGTGTGAGATCAAAAAATTTGTTGAAGGGCTTCAGCAAAAAGAGTGCTGCACGCCCGGCGACAACACCAACGCGTAGTTAAACAATGGAATGATAAAGCCGCCTAACAAGGCGGCTTTACTTTTTACTAAAAATATTTATCGTATCCCTGCGAAGGAATTTCATGCGTCAGTCCTAATACGCGCGGCCACTGCCCCGTTTCCGCAATGATGTAGCCCATCAGCATCCCCATATGCGTGTGGAGGTGACGGTGCTGCGCCAGTATCAGCGTAAACCGAGTATAGGGGCAGCTCTGCGGACAGCTTAAAAGCAGTTCATCCGTAAGCTCGGTTAAGTAAGCGCGAATTTTCTCGGATACGGTCTGAACATAACGCTGGATCTCGTCCCGGGACAGATAGCCTTCGGCTACCACATCCAAATCATTGAGCGCATGGCGATGGAAGGGCGGCTGCGCATAGACTATAGGGTTAATAAACCATTGGTCCAGCGAATGCAAGGTATGATAAACATGCTTCCAAAGCGGCATGTCGCAATAGATGCGGTCCCAAAGCGCGTCCGGAATGCAGTCGATCACGTTTTTGACTTCCCACAGCGCCCGCTCGGTCTGGTCGGCTATTATTTCGCAATAGCTATTTTGTTCCATCACTATGCCCCCTTTTTTCTACCTTATCACGGTTGAAAACAGCATGCAAGAACGCTTTTCTTTAAAAACCTCATCTTTCCAAATACCGTCCATTTGGGTTATACTGGTAGCTGTGAGTAATGATGAGAGTAGGGGCGATAAGGCGTGCGGCTTCAACGTTATTTAGCGCAGTGCGGGGTGGCTTCCCGCAGAAAGTGCGAGGAGATCATTGCATCTGGACGGGTCACGGTCAACGGCGAGCAAATCGTTCAGATGGGATTTGAGGTAGATGAAGAAAAAGACAGCGTGACGGTAGACGGTAAAACCGTGACCCCGGTCATGTTGCATACGTATTGGCTAATGCACAAGCCGCGCGGGGTGATGACTACGCTTTACGACCCGCAAGGCCGCAAGACGATCGTGGATCTGCTGCCCGGCGGCGCACCGCGGCTTTTTCCGGTAGGCCGGCTGGACTACGATACCAGCGGGCTGCTGCTGCTGACCGACGATGGGGATCTTTCCTTTGCGCTGATGCATCCGCGCCACCGGATCTATAAGACCTATTGCGCGCGCATCGCGGGCAAACTGACGCCCGAACAGGCCCAGCGGTTGCGAGAAGGCCTGCCCTTAGACGGGCGGATGACTGCGCCGGCAAAGGTGCGGATCTTGCGAAGCAACGCGATCTACTCCGATATAGAGATTGCTATCCGCGAGGGGCGTAACCGGCAGATCCGGAGGATGTGCGAGGCGGTAGGGCACGAAGTCGTATCGCTGGAGCGTACAGCCATGGGGCCGTTGACGCTGGGCACCCTTCCTATCGGCGCTGTGCGCCCGTTGACGGATGAGGAACTGCGCCAGATCAAACAGGTCTGCGGGCTGCATGCCTAAGCCAAGGGCAAAAGGGGATATAGAAGATGGGTGTATTAGAAGAAAGTCAAAGCGGGCTCGTGCCGCTGCCGGAAAGCGCCAGGGCTTTTTCCCATTGGGCTATCTCTCAGGTGGTAAAGCCGGGAGAGCAGGTTATTGACGCCACCGCCGGCAACGGATATGATACGCTTTTTCTGGCTAAACAGGTGGGGGAGCTGGGGCGGGTTTTTAGCTTTGATGTACAACAGCTCGCTCTGACGCGCACGCGCGAAAAACTGGAAGAGCAGGCGCTTGATGGCCGCTGTCAACTGATCTTGGACAGCCATGAACACCTGGCCCGGTATGTACAGGCGCCCGTGGCCGCATGTATGTTTAACCTGGGCTATCTTCCGGCCGGGGATCGTGCCGTTAAAACGCTTTGGCCTTCTACTCAAAAAGCCATTGTATCGACACTCAGCCTTTTACGGCCGGGCGGGCGCGTATCGATCTGCGCGTATCCGGGGCATACTGAGGGCAGGCAAGAGGCGGAAGCCTTGACTAAATGGCTTAAAACGCTAAAGGAGGCCGAATACACGGCGCTGCATCTGGTTTTTGCAAACCAGACAGAAAATGCCCCGCAATGGTTTTTGATCGAGCGGAAATAAAAGGGCTACTGTAAAGCGTTAACGCTTATGCCACAAGATAAAGACATTATTTTACGCGGCTGCACAATCGTTTGTGGCTTAAAACAGGCCTTAGAATAAAAAATATCGACCAGAGGCAGGAAAAAAAGGTTAAATGTAGAATATTAGAATTTGGGCTAGGTTGGGGCTTTTTTTGATAAGGGCACCTGCCTTTCCCAAAACGGATTCTATTCTGGCTTTTATATAAGCAATCCGTAGGGTGTATCCTAAACAAAATGTAGAGGGAAAGGTGGAAAGAGAGTATGGACAAACTTTTGTATGGTTTGACGGTTGCTGTAATTGGCTTGATCATCGTCTTTGCCGGACTTCTGCTCGTAATCTTGTTAATCAAGATCATGGGCCTGATCGTCGGTAAGATGACGGCTGGCAAGCAGCCCGCTGCATCTGCAGCGGCTAACACACCTGTAAAACCACAAGCGCCGGCAAAGCCTGCTGCGAATGCTGAGCAGAGCTTGGTGGTGGCGATTTCAGCGGCGGTTGCGGCCTTTACGGGTCTGGATCAGGGCCATATCGCGATTCGCTCGATTCGTGAGATCATCCCCAATAAGTAAAACGGTTTGCGAGCACTGCATTTATCCTAGAGTAAATTAGAGGAGGAACCACATAATGCGCAAGTTTGTTGTGAATGTTAACGGTGTTTCTTATGAAGTTGAAGTTGAAGAAGTAACGGGCACGGCTGCCGCTCCGGTCGCTGCGCCTGCTGCAGCTCCCGCTCCCGCCGCCGCACCGGCTCCTGCTGCTGCTCCTGCCGCTTCTGGTAATGGGGAAACGGTGGCCGCGCCGATGCCGGGCACCATTTTGAGCATTAACGTCAAGGTTGGCGATACGGTCAAGAGCGGTGACGTCATGTTCGTGCTGGAAGCCATGAAGATGGAGAACGAGCTGTTTGCGCCCTGCGATGGCAAGGTGACCAGCGTGCAGATCGCTCAGGGTGCTGCCGTCAACTCCGGCGATGTGCTGGCTACGATCGAATAATCCGTCCTTCTTTACGTAAGGGCCTTGGAAAGGATGTTGAAAAATGTTTGATATCGATCTGGGCCAGACTTTATTGAAATTCGCTCAGGATACCGGCTTTTCTGTCATTACTTGGCAGCAGGCAGTAATGCTGCTGGTTTCCTGTGTGCTGATCTATCTGGCCGTTGTAAAACAATATGAACCGTTGCTTCTTTTGCCTATCGCCTTTGGTATGCTGCTTGTCAACCTGCCCATGGGCGGCCTGATGGCCGAGCCGACCTATTATGTCGCAGAGGATGGGACAACACAGGTCCAACAGGTGGGCGGATTGCTATATTACCTATATCAAGGCGTAAAACTTGGCGTCTATCCGCCGCTGATTTTCCTGGGTATTGGCGCGATGACGGACTTTGGTCCGCTGATCGCCAATCCCAAGAGCCTGCTTTTGGGCGCTGCCGCGCAGCTGGGCATCTTTGTGGCCTTTATCGGCGCACTGCTGCTGGGCTTTGACGTTAACGTTGCCGCTTCCATCGGTATCATCGGCGGTGCGGACGGCCCGACGGCCATCTACGTTACCAGCCGGCTGGCTCCCGACTATTTAGGGCCCATCGCTGTGGCCGCATACTCTTATATGGCGCTGGTGCCGATTATCCAGCCGCCGATTATGAAAGCGCTGACGACCAAAAAAGAGCGCAACGTTATCATGGAGCAGCTGCGTCCGGTCTCTCAGACAGAGAAGATCATTTTCCCCATCGCTGTTACGATTATTGTCGCCTTGTTACTGCCCTCGGCCGCACCGCTGATCGGTATGCTGATGCTGGGTAACCTGATGCGCGAATCCAAGGTCGTGGATCGTATCAGCAAGACCGCGCAGAACGAGCTGATCAATATCGTTACGATCTTCCTGGGCGTGACTGTTGGCGCAACCGCCAATGCGGAGCGATTCTTACAGGCGGATACGTTGCTGATTATTGCCCTAGGCCTAATCGCCTTTGCTTTCGGTACGGCGGGCGGCGTGCTTTTCGGCAAGATCATGTACAAGGTCACCGGTGGCAAGGTGAACCCGCTGATCGGCTCTGCTGGTGTTTCGGCAGTTCCGATGGCGGCGCGTGTATCTCAGGTGGTGGGACAGAAGGAGAATCCCAAGAACTTCCTGCTGATGCATGCCATGGGACCGAATGTTGCGGGCGTTATCGGCTCGGCCGTTGCCGCCGGCGTATTCCTTTCTATGTTTGCCAAATAAACATGGAGGTAAATTATGGCTAAAGTTTTGATTTGCGATACGATCCTGCGCGATGCGCACCAATCGCAGGCCGCGACGCGTATGCGCTTAGATGAGATGCTGCCGATCTGCGATAAGCTGGATGCGGTGGGCTACCATGCGCTGGAAGTGTGGGGCGGCGCTACGTTTGATTCCTGCCTGCGCTTTTTGAACGAGGACCCCTGGGAGAGGCTGCGCCAATTGCGCAAGGCTCTGCCCAATACCAAACTGCAGATGTTGCTGCGCGGCCAGAACATCTTAGGCTACAAGCATTACGCCGACGATGTGGTCGATGAGTTTGTGAAAAAGTCCATTGAAAACGGTATCGATATCATCCGCGTATTTGACGCCTTGAACGATACCCGAAACATGGAGCAGGCTGTCAAGTCCATCAAAAAGTACGGCGGTCACGCCCAGTTGGCGATGAGCTATACCATCAGTCCTGTCCATACGACGGAATATTTCGTTGAGTTGGCGCAGAAATTTGAGGCCATGGGAGCCGATTCGATCTGCATCAAGGATATGGCGAACCTTTTGCTGCCGTTTGATGCTTATGAGCTGGTCAAACAACTCAAGGAGAAGGTCAAAGTGCCGATCCAGCTGCATACGCATAACACCAGTGGTACCGGCGATATGGTGCTGATGAAAGCCATTGAGGCGGGCGTGGATATCGTAGATACGGCGCTGTCCCCGCTGGGCAACGGTACCTCACAGCCGGCCACCGAGCCGTTGGTCGCGACCCTTAAGGGTACGCAGTACGATACTGGCCTGGATCTCCAGCAGCTCAGCGAGATCGCCGTGCACTTCCGCAAGGTGGCCGATCGCCTGAAGGCCGACGGGTTCCTGGATCCCAAGGTGCTGAGCGTGGATATCAATACGCTGCTTTATCAGGTGCCGGGCGGAATGCTCTCCAACCTGATCTCCCAGCTGAAGCAGCAAAATGCCAGCGAAAAGCTGATGGATGTATTGGCAGAAGTACCGCGTGTGCGCGAGGATATGGGGTATCCGCCGTTGGTGACGCCTACCAGCCAGATCGTCGGTACGCAGGCGGTTTTGAACGTGCTGATGGGGGAACGCTATAAGATGAACTCCAAGGAGACCAAGGGGTTGCTCCGTGGCGAATACGGTCAGTTGCCCGCTCCGGTCAATGAGGAAGTTCGTAAGAAAATCATTGGCGATGAGCCCGTGATTACCCATCGTCCGGCGGATGATATCCCGCCCGAGATGGATAAATACCGCGCGGAGTGCGCCGAGTGGATTCAGCAGGAAGAGGATGTGCTCAGCTACGCGCTCTTCCCGCAGGTGGCACTGAACTTCTTTAAAGCTCGCAAAGAGCAGCAGGAGGGCAAGAGCGTTGCTGCTGCGGCCCCTGAGGCTCCTAAGGCCGAAGCGCCCGCGCCGAATTATCAGTTGGGCAAAGCTATCGGTGTGAACATGGATGTAAAGGTCTATCCTAAGTAAGGGTAGCATTAATCGGATTTATAAAAGAGCTGTGCATTAGCGCAGCTCTTTTATTTCTTTTTATTAAAATCTGCAGCGATGGACAGGCCCTTTAGTAAATGCTATAATGAATTGAATATGCTATTGTACACTCGTGTGCCATAGCTTGTTTTTTGGCATTCGGCAGATGCATTTTGAGAAACGAGGATGATGAGGGTATGAAGCGTATTTTTTCAACATTTCTAATCGGGGCGTTATGCTGCGGCCTGTTCCTTGTACCGGGTTGCAATCCGCAAGATGAACAGAATGGCCAGCTGGATGCTGAAAATCCCACTGTGATTGAGGTATGGCATTATTATAATGGACCGCAAAAAATGGCGTTTGATGCGCTGGTGAGTGAGTTTAACGAGACGATGGGTCTCGAAAAAGGGATCGTCGTCGAAACCATCGGGCAGGGCAGCGTAAATGATTTGACTGAAAAAGTAGTAGATGCCGCCAATAAAAAAGTAGGGATGGGCGAGATTCCTGAAATCTTCGCCGCCTATGCCGATACCGCGTACCAGATCGACCAAATGGGGCTGGTTGCCGATATTGGGCAGTATATGACGGAAGAAGAGCTGGCGCAGTATATTCCCGAATATCTGGAAGAAGGGCGTATTGGCGAGGGGAGTAAGCTAAAAATCTTTCCGACGGCAAAATCTACGGAAGTATTTATGCTTAACCAAACCGATTGGGACAAGTTTGCACAGGCAACCGGCGCATCGACAGATGCGCTTTCGACCATCGAAGGGTTGACAAAAACCGCGCAGGCTTATTATGAGTGGACGGATAGCCTGACCCCCGAGCCGAATGATGGGAAGGCCTTTTTTGGGCGGGATGCGATGGCAAATTATATGATCATAGGCTGCAAGCAATTGGGAACCGAAATTTTTCAGGTGACTGACGGAAAGGTCAGCCTTAACTGCGATCAAGAAATCTTACGCAAGCTTTGGGATAATTTTTATATTCCCTATATTAACGGATACTTTGCCCATTATGGGCGTTTCCGTTCAGACGATGCAAAGACGGGCGATTTAATTGCGCTGGTCGGCTCTACTTCTGGTGCCGCCTACTTTCCGGACCACGTTGTGGTAAATGACGAGGAAAGCTATCCTATTGAAGTCAGCGTATTGCCCACGCCGTGTTTTGAAAACGGCACTAAGGTTGCCGTACAGCAGGGGGCGGGCATGGTCGTAAGCAAGACGGACGAGAAGCGGGAGCGCGCGTCGCTTGAATTTTTGAAATGGTTTACACAGGAAGAGCGAAACATCGCCTTTTCAATTGAATCTGGCTATCTGCCGGTCAAGACGGCGGCGAATGACGCAGAGCTGCTGCTTAGCGCTCTGGATCAATTGGAGCCCTCAGCGGTGACGGAGAATCTTAAGGTTTCCATGCCGGTCGCCGTTGAAACGGTAAACGAATATGAGCTGTATACCAGTAAGGCTTTTGAAAATGGAACCAATGCCCGTGCTGTATTGGAGAATTCGATGATCGACAAAGCTAAAGCCGACAGGGACGCTATTGTGGAATTGATGGCCGGGGGAATGTCCCGCGAGGAGGCCATCGCACAATATGATACGGATGAGAATTTTGATGCCTGGTTTGCCCAGTTGAAAGAGGATTTGGATGAGGCGGTAAATTCCTAAAAAAAGTCAGCCGAGAGGAGATGAGGAGCAGCATGCGCCATATAAAGGGCAAGGGCACGTCTATGATGCGCAAGCTGATGATCCCTATGATCGTCGTACTGCTGCTCCAAACGAGCCTGTTTGGCGGAAGCATTATATTGGGCGGTATATTGGACCAAATGAACCAAAATGCCGTGGATATTTTGAACGAGCGGGTAATCAACCGTAAAAACTACCTGGAAAATGAGATGATCCAGCGCTGGTCCAAACTGGATGATTCTGTTCAATCCATCCAAAGCGCCGCCAGCCAAACGTTAGCTGCCAAAGGGGCCAGTTATGCCGAGATTGAAAATAATCCAGCGCTGGCGAGTGAAATTCTTGAGGCGAACTCTCAAAACGTAATATATATGCTGCGAAAGCAATCCGTCACCGGTGCTTTCCTCATTCTGGATACGGATAGGGCCGGGGATAAGAAAGCGGGGATATACTTCCGCGATCTTGATCCGTTGTCCAATGCGGATGATGATAGCGATATAATGGTTGAGGTCGCGCCGTCAGAAATTACGCAGAAACTGGGGATATCCATGGATACCAACTGGAGCCCGCAGTTCGATTTAACCCAAACCGAAAACACTACCTACGACTTTTATTATAAGCCCTATCGTGCGGCTCAGGAATATCCGGATATTCAATACGGCGACCTGGGGTATTGGAGCCGACCCTTTCGTTTATCGCCAAATGACATCGAAATCATGACTTATTCTGTACCGCTCCGCGCAGAAAGCGGCGAAACTTACGGCGTATTAGGTGTGGAGATTTCGACAGACTATATTAAAAAGTTGCTGCCCTACGATGAAATTGCAAACGATAAAACGGGTTCCTACCTCTTAGGCCTACATACCGCTGATGATTCTGAAATGCTGGTATTTGAGAATCTGCTGGCCAACGGGCCGGTTTATAAGCAGCAGATTGGCGGCGAAGAAACGACTAGTTTCGCTTTACAGACGCAGTACGGCACCTGTCATCAGATCCAGAAGCAGGGCAACATGACTAAGGATGTTTATGGATGCATCCAGTACTTTCAGTTATATAACAGCAATACTCCCTTTGTCGACGAGCAATGGGGGCTGGTAGGGATCCTGGAGGGGGACAGGCTATTTAGTTTTTCAGAGGCGATGCGAAAAACGGTGTTGATCGCAGTGGGCATTGTGTTGTTGATCGGCCTTTTGAGTGTGGTCATCATGACGCGCATCGTCACCAGCCCGATCACACAGCTTGTTAAAAAGGTGCGCAGCAGCAATCCTCATCTGCCGGTTAAATTTGAGCGAACGCGGATCGCAGAGATCGACGAGCTGGCATCCGCTGTCGAATCTCTCAGCAGCAATGTGGCTGAATCAGCTTCTCGGCTAAGTGCGATCATCGAAAGCGCCAGTGTTGCGATTGGCGCGTTTGAGTACAGGAAGGATGAAAAAACCGTTATTTATACCAAACACTTTTTCGAGATCGTGGGAATTGCGCACGATAACGAGAAGGATTATGGATACACAGATGCGGACACCTTTACACAAATCATGCAGGGGTTAAAAGATTGTTTAGAATCGATTGAGCCAGAAGGGGCAAAAATCTATAAGATCAAAGACGCCCTAGGCCAATCGCAATGGGTACGCATGAAGCTGATTGAGCAAGGCGATAACAAGATATATGGCATTATCGAAAATATTACCCAAGAGGTTATCGAAAAGCGGAAGATCGAATACGAGCGCGACTATGATTTGCTGACTAATCTGCTCAACCGCAGAGCGTTTTATGCCAGGCTGGATCAACTGTTTCTCAATAAAGACCAGCTGAAGTGCAGCGCTATGGTCATGTTCGATTTAGATAATTTAAAATATATCAACGATACTTATGGGCACGATTTTGGCGATCAATATATCCGCTGCATGGCCAGGACGCTTAAAAAATACGCACCGCGCCGGGCGGTAATTTCCCGTGTTTCCGGGGATGAGTTCTACCTATTCATCTACGGTTATGCACAGGAGGCTCGCGCGTTTTCTGCCATTCAAAATATGCGGGAGCAGATCAGCAACACGCTATTTCCGCTGCCAGATAATGCGCTGTTTAAAGTCAAAGCTTCTGCGGGCGTATCCTGGTACCCGAAGGATGCAAACACCTATGAAGAGCTCATTCGTTTTGCGGATTTTGCCATGTACACCGTCAAGCATACGGTAAAAGGCGAAGTTCGGCAGTTTGACCGGAATGAATATCAGGCAGGCTCTTATATATTGGAGAACAGTGAAGAGATCAACCGATTTATCGAAGAAAAGCTATTTGAGTACCATTTTCAGCCTATTGTAGACGCGCATGATGGAAAGATTTTTGCCTATGAGGCGTTGATTCGCTCAAAATCGGCTTCTCTGATTACGCCTCAGGAGATCTTAACGCTGGCGCGTTCACAATCCAAGCTATACCAAATCGAACGGCTGACCTGGTTTAATGCAATGGATGCTTTTGCTAACTTGGAGGGGGTAGAGGGCAGCTGCCATATCTTTATCAATTCCATCGCCAACCAAACCCTTTCCTTGCAGGATCTTGCGCTTTTTGAAAAACGTTATGAGCGCTATCTGTCGCGCATCGTCGTGGAGCTAACGGAAGAGGAAAAGCAAAACGATGTATTTGTCACGCTAAAAAAGGAATATACAAAAAAATGGGGCGCCGCATTAGCGCTGGACGATTATGGCACAGGCTATAATGGGGAAGCGATGCTGCTTTATTTATCTCCTCAGTATGTCAAGATCGATATGTCCATCGTTCGGGATATCGATATCGACGAAGATAGGCAAAAGATTTTGAGCAATTTACTCTCCTACACCAGGGAACGGGGTATTCAGGTGATTGCCGAAGGAGTGGAAACCCGCAGCGAAATGGATACGTTGATACGCTGTGGCGTGAGTTACTTACAGGGTTACTATTTAGGTGAGCCCGCCCCGCATGCGGCGCAAATAAGCAATCGGGTTTTAAATGAAATACGTCAGGCACAGCGCGAAGTATAAATAGCATAATGAAATCGGCCAAAGGCACTACTGTAAGTGCCTTTGGCTTTGCAATTAAAAAGCATTACAGTGCCTGGCCACTTTGAATATAAAAATACCGCCACTTACCGAAGTAAATGACGGTACCCAATACGGCGCAAATGCCGTTGGCAGGGGCAGAAGGACTCGAACCCTCGAGAGCAGTTTTGGAGACTGCCATGTTACCAATTACATCATGCCCCTATAATTGGCCTTGCAACGTATAAAATTATATCATTCTATAGGTCTTATGTCAATAAAAGCCTATACAAAATTCAATATATATTTGCACGCAATTTTAAATAGTTTGGCGCTCATAAAAAAAACAATAGTATTGCCTTAAGCTGCGTGAACTGATAAAATAAGCAGGTATGTTAGAGTGCGTTGAAAGGATGTAAAGAGCAATCATGAAAGAGGTCGTCGTATATACGGATGGAGCTTGCTCGGGGAACCCGGGGCCCGGGGGATGGGCGGTTATTTTACAATATGGCCCACACACGAAAGAGCTGAGTGGGTACATTCCGGATACGACCAATAACCGAATGGAGCTGTTCGCTGCATTGCAGGGGCTTTTAGCACTAAAGGAAAATTGCACGGTAAAATTACACTCGGACAGCAGCTACTTGATCAATGCCTTTCAAAAAGGCTGGCTCAAAAACTGGGAGCGTAACGGCTGGAAAACCAGCACTAAAAAGCCGGTTGAGAATCAAGACCTATGGCGCGCGATTTTAGCTGAAACCCAGCGTCACAGCGTAGAATGGGTTAAGGTACCCGGACATCAGGACAACCCGCTAAATAATCGTTGCGATGAAATGGCGCGCGGGCAGATCAAAGCAAATCGCCATCTATCCGTTCAGGAGAAGGCGCCAGCCATCGAGATCGACTAAGTTTCTTTTAGAGGGATTTACAAACAAGTCAAGAAAGTGAAGCACGTTTGCGGTTAAAAACCCGACGTGCTTTTTCATTTGCCTAAGAAAGCTAAATGTTGGAAGCGCTGCATCAGCATAAGCTGAGCAGAGGAGCGCGATCCCTCTTTGTGAACTTTTATAACTCTGCGCAAAACACAAGTTTTACGCAGAGTATTGACAAAAAAGACGGGATAACTTATAATTGAAGCTGTGGAAAACTCGCGGTTATCCACAATTATCCACAGCACATAGCTGTGGAAGCATTGGAGGCTGTGGATTATGGCCGATCAGCAAAAAAAGAAAGCGCAGCAATCCCTGAGACGCCGCCAGATCGAAAAATTGCGCAAGTTAATGCTCTCTTTGCCGCCCTTCTGTTTTGATTACTTTATCGGCATCGAGTCGACAACGACTTTATTGACGCGCATCAATTATGCTTATGATCTGCGCGTATTCTTCGATTATCTGCTAAAAGATATTCCTTATTTTCAGGATAAGGATATGCAGGCTTTGACCGTTAAGGATTTGGAGGCCATTACCCTGGCGGATCTGGAGATGTATTTGGATTACCTGAATTATTACGAAAAAGACGAACATGAGCACGAAAATCAGGAACGCGGCAAAGCGAGAAAGTTGGCCTCTCTGCGCTCGTTTTTCAAATACTATTACCGGACACAGCAGATCTCAAGCAACATCGTATCGCTGATGGTGACCCCGAAGATTCGCGATAAGGCGATCATCCGTTTAGAGCCGGACGAGGTTGCGCGTTTGCTGGATAGTGTTGAAACGGGCACCGTGCTAACGGATAAGCAAAAGCAGTATCACCGTTATACCAAGGTGCGCGACGTAGCCATTCTAACAGTTTTTCTAGGAACCGGCATCCGTATTAGCGAGTGCACAGGGTTAAATATATCGGATATCGATTTTCATAATCGCTGCTTCAAGATCATCCGAAAAGGCGGCAAAGAGGCGATTATTTACTTCGGCGACGAGGTGAACGATGCACTGACCCATTATCTGGCGCAGCGCCGCGAGATAACCACGCTCCCAGGGCACGAGGACGCGCTGTTTCTGTCCATCCAAAAACGCCGGATGAGCAACCGCAGCATACAGGAGCTGGTTAAAAAATACGCCTCAGCCAGTACGCCGTTAAAGAAAATAACCCCGCATAAATTGCGGAGCACCTACGGCACCTCCCTTTATCGGGAAACCGGCGATATCTATCTGGTGGCAGATGTACTGGGCCACAGCGACGTGAATACCACGCGCAGGCACTACGCCGCAATCGCGGAGGATCAGCGCCGCAGCGCTGCTAGGGCCGTGGTATTGCGTCAAAGCGCTCACGAACAGGACGGCGGTAGCAAAATGGAACTCGACCATAATCAAGATAATAGTAATAAAAAAAAGGGCGAAGATTGATCATCTCCGCCCTTTTTTCAATTATATAGTATTTAGCTCTCTTTTTCCTCGATCTGCTCGATGCTCTCGATATCCGTATAGATGCCATCGATTTCGATCTCACCATAATCAGTATCCGTGTCGATACAATGGCAGCAATTATCACAGATTTTATTCGGGTCCAGATCGCAGCGGTCGCACTCGCCGCAATCATCGCAAATCTTTTCTTCGTCTAAAATACAGTATTTTGGCTGATCAGCTGCGCTTGGGTTTTTCATGAAAGCAGCACTCCCCCTTCTCTACCCTGCCGTAACTGTCGGTCCGTTCGGTTATAAGATCATAATTTAACGATTTTTTGGTCGACCATTTTTTGCAGGCTGACCAATGCGCCCAGCAGCCCATGCTCATAAGTCAACCCGCCTTGAAAATAGGCGGTATAGGGCGGGCGGATGGGCCCGTCGGCACTCATCTCAATAGAAGCGCCCTGGGTGAAGGCGCCCGCGGCCATGATGACCTGGTGCTGATAGCCCGGCATATCCCAAGGCTCAGGCACCACAAAGCTATCCACCGGGGATGCGGTTTGTATCCCCTGGCAAAAAGCGATCAACGGGTCAGGCGCGCCAAACCGGATCGACTGGATGATATCGTAGCGGCTGTCGCCCGGCTTGGGCAGCACATCAAAGCCCAGGTTACTGTAAAGATGGCCGAATAACTCTGCCGTTTTTAAACTGGCGGCAACGACCGTCGGCGCCATGAACAGCCCCTGATAAAAGGGCTGATAACTGGCATAATAAGAACCCACCTCTTTGCCGATCCCCGGCGTAGTAAACCGTTCTGCGATTTTTTCGACGCAGGCCTTCTTGCCGGCGATATAACCGCCGGTTGGCGCCAGACCGCCGCCGGGATTCTTGATTAGCGAACCCACCAGCACATCGGCCTGTGGTTCGCGTGTCTGGGTAAATTCACCATAGCAATTATCCACTACAATGCACACATCATCCCGAATCTGGCGGATATAGCGGATCACCTCATCGATTTTCTGCACGGATAAGGAGGGGCGCCAGGCATAGCCACGCGAGCGCTGGATGAAGATTAGCCGAATACTTTCCTCTTTTTCCAGGCACAGGCGAATATATTCAAGGTCGAACTCTGCTTCATCGTTCAGCGCAGACTGCAGATAACCAACCCCCCAGGAAGACAGCGAGCCATCCCGGTTGCTCTTCATGCCGATAACATCTTCCAGCGTATCATAAGGCGCCCCGGCGATGGAAAACATCTTATCGCCCGGGCGTAGCAGGCCAAACAGCGCCAGGCCCAGCGCGTGCGTGCCAGAGGCGATCTGCGGGCGCACCAGGGCGTCTTCCGTCCCTAAAACATCCGCAAATAAAGCGTCCAGCGTATCCCGGCCGGTATCATCGTAGCCATACCCAGAGGTCGGGGCAAAGTGGCGCAGGGCGACTTTTTCCTTCTGAAATGCAGCCAGCACCCTGGCCTGATTGACTTTTGCGACCTCATCGATCAACGACTGAGCCCGCTTTGCGCGCATTTCCGCCTTTGAAACTGCCTCTAATACGGCTGGCGAGATATGCCACAGCGCGCCGATGGCTTGCATGCTATCTGAAATTGTCATTTTTATCCCTTCTTCATCTGACGCCTTCTACCCTGTTTTAATCTTCAGACGCAGGGGTATTCATTAAATCCTTGACCATGATCGCCTGCTGCGGCGTAACAGTGGAGATCGCGTGTTTATAGATCATCATCTGCTTGCCGTCACACTCGAACAGGACGACAAAGTTATCAAAGCCGCGCACCAGGCCGCGCAGCTGAAACCCATTGACCAGATGAATCGTTGACGGTATATGTTCTTTGCGGATTTGGTTGAGCATCAGGTCCTGTAAATTTGTGGTATTTTTAGCGTTCGTCATGGCAGTCAAACTCCTATCTTCACTTCAATCGTTCGAGGAATCAAATTCATATGCCTTTAAAGCCGCGAGCACCGTATCCACCATACTGGATACGGGCTGCTGGCCCGGCAACCATTGCACAAGCGGATCGGCCTTGAACCAGGTGATCTGCCGTTTGGCATACCGCCGGGAATCCTGTTTGATCTGAGCGACCGCTTCTTCCAGCGAACAAGCGCCGTCCAGGTATCCCAACAGTTCTTTATACCCCAGCCCCTGCATGGATTGCATTTGAGAATTACATCCCATCTTTTTTAAATGGGAAACTTCTTCAAGCAAACCGACCTTGAGCATTTGGTCAACTCGCTGGTCGATGCGCTGATATAAGCATTCCCTCGGCCAATCGAGTGCAAACATAATTGTATTATACACCATAGGTTTACGCAAGTACAACTTGCGGCTGGGCGGCAGAGGCTTCCCCGTCAGGAGTATGACTTCCAAAGCGCGGACAATGCGCTTTCGGTCATTTTGATGGATGCGCTCCGCCGAAGCAGGATCTAGCCGGATCAGCCGCTTATAAACCGCCGCGATCCCTTCTTGCTCAATTTCCGCCTCCAGCTTTGCGCGCAGCGCAGGGTCGGCAGGCGCATCGCCAAAGGTCATTGGCCGCAGGATCGCATCGATAAACAGGCCCGTGCCGCCTACGACCAGCGGGAGCTTGCCTCTTGCGGCAATGTCCTCTAGGATAGGGCGTCCCATCTCCTGGTACGCGGCGGCGGAAAAACTTTGAAAGGGCGATACTACCGATAACATATGGTGCGGAACACCTGCCATTTCCTCAGGCGTAGGTTTGGCCGAACCAATATTCATATCCTGATAGATCTGCATGGAATCCGCACAGACGATCTCGCCGCCCGTCGCCTTAGCTAAAGCAATGGATAACGCCGTTTTGCCGGACGCCGTGGGCCCCACCAGGGCGACTACCGGCTTTTTTCTGTTACTGTATGCGTCCAAATCGTTTCTCCAGCTCACTTTTCGTAATCGCGATAAAAATCGGCCGTCCGTGCGGGCAGGTCAACGGCGTCTTTTCCTTTTCGATCAGCGCAAGCAATGCGTTGATCTCCTCCTTTGACAGGCTGTCTCCCGCCTTGATCGCGTGCTTGCAGGCCATTTGCGCAATCCGATCCCGCTTTAGATCCAGCGGAGCGCGCACGCGCATATCGTCGCTGCGATCCAACAGCTCGTTAAAAAAACTCTGCGGCTGCGGATTCCCCATCACCAAAGGAACCGTGCGTATCTGGATAGCATTATCCCCAAAATCCTCGATCTCAAATCCCAGCTGGCTGAACCAGTCCTGCTTTTCCAAAAGCCGCACCTTATCGCTGGGCGTAAGCGTAACCACAGCAGGGACCAGCAGCGGCTGCTTGGCGACCTGCTGCGCCTCGATCTGGGCCGTATACTTTTCGTAAAGCAAACGCTCATGCGCGGCATGCTGATCGATCAGCAGTACGCGCTTGTCCATCTCCAAAATGATATACGTTTCAAAAGCCGTGCCAATCAACCGGCTGCGCTCGGAGACCGTGGGCTCTAAGACCGTTGTAGCATCTTTTCCATCCGGCTCCGGCGTTAAGACGACCTGCTCTTGCTGCAGCGCCCGGTCCGGCGCAACGTCTGTGCGCAGCGCCTCCACCTTAGCCTTTGTGACATGAACCTCCGGCCCAGCCCCTTCCCCCAGGGAGGTTTTCGCCGGTCCTGTACGGGCGGCGATATTTTGCTTCAATAACTCGGCCAGATGAAGCGTTGAATCCCGGTTGTATTCTCGCTTGGGCGGCATCTGCGGGGTGAAAGGTGCAGACCTTTCACCAAGGGGCGCCGGTTCCTGACGGTTTTCCGCTTGCGTGGTCTGCTGGCCTTGCCTTTTGTCTTGCACCTCATCCCGCCGCGAGGGGATCCAAGTACCCTTAGGGAGCTCCGCTTCGGGCTGCGGCCGCAACCGGGGCCTTGCCGCCTCGGTTTGCGCCTGCAGCGCGTTAACCACTGCACTGTGCACCTGCGCGCGCACCACATCTAGATTGCGAAAGCGCACCTCCAGTTTATTGGGATGGACGTTGACATCCACTTCCTCAGGCTCGACCACAATGCAAAGCACAAAAAATGGAAAGCGGTTGATCATTAAGCGTGTATCATACGCCGTTTCTACCGCATTAGCCAGGATGGCATCCCGCACATAACGGCCGTTGACGATAAAGGTCTCCCTGGCGCGGTTGCCGCGCGCCAGACTGGGCAAGCCAACATACCCGGAGATGCTAATGCCCGAATCCTCCAACGCAACGGGCAATACGCCCGTTGCTCCCTCTCGGCCATAAACGGTATAAACCGCGCTTTTGAGGTCCCCGTCGCCCGGACTATGGTAGATCAGCCGCCCGTCCACGATGAACTTTAGCGCGATCTCCGGGTGCGTTAGGATCAGCCGCGCGATCAGGTCGGAGACATATCCCGCTTCGCTGCGGGGCTGCTTTAAAAACTTGAGACGGGCGGGCGTATTATAAAACAGATCTTCAACGATCAGCGTCGTCCCTTCCGGGCAGCCCGCCTCTTCCTTGGCGATCAGCGTACCGCCTTCCATCCGCACCTGCGTGCCGATATCGCTATCCTGCATGCGGGTGCGCAGCGTCACGCGGGAAACCGCGGCGATAGAGGCCAGCGCCTCGCCGCGAAAACCCATTGTACGGATATGATCCAGCTCCTGCGCATCGCGCATTTTGCTGGTGGCATGACTTTTAAAGCAGGCCAGCGCGTCCTCTTCATCCATACCGCAGCCATTGTCCGTCACGCGCACCATCTGTATGCCGCCGGACCGAATCTCCACCGTAACGGCGCTGGCTCCGGCATCAAAGGCATTTTCAACCAATTCCTTGACGATAGAAGACGGGCGCTCAACCACCTCGCCAGCGGCGATCAAGTTCGCCGTTTCTTTAGATAGTACGTTGATCCGCCCCATGCTCTACTCCTTTTCCAAAACCTGTTGTTGCAGGTCATACAATACGCCGATGGCCTCTACCGGCGTCATGTTTCCGATATCCATATCCCGCAGCTGCTCGACGACAGGGTTGCTCTCCGGCGCAGCCTGCACCGGTACGAAGAGATCGATCTGCGCGGAAGATGCGCCGGGAGCCGCCAGGATATTGGCCCCGATAGAACCGTTGTTGATATCCGCTTCTTCCAGCCGCTTTAAGATCTGGCGGGCGCGCTTTAACACATCTTCCGGCAGGCCCGCCAGACGGGCCACCTGTATGCCAAAACTGCGGTCCGCCCCGCCGCGCTTGATGCGCCGCAGGAATATGATGTCTTCCCCATGCTCGCGCACCGTTACGCAATAGTTTTTAACGCCGGGCAGGCGCCCTTCCAGCTCTGTCAGCTCATGATAATGCGTGGCAAACAGGGTCTTAGCGCCCAGGATCTGGTCGTCGCAAATATGCTCCACCACCGCCCAGGCGATGCTGAGCCCATCAAATGTGCTGGTCCCCCGCCCGATCTCATCCAAGATCAGCAGGCTGCGGCTGGTCGCCTGGGCTAATATCTCGGCCATTTCGTGCATCTCTACCATAAAGGTACTTTGCCCGGCGGCCAGGTCATCCGAGGCGCCCACGCGGGTAAAAATTCGGTCCACCAGGCAAATATGCGCCTGTTTAGCCGGCACAAAGGAACCGATATGCGCCATCAGTACGATCAGCGCCACCTGGCGCATAAAGGTGCTTTTACCGGCCATATTCGGCCCGGTAATGATGGCCAAACGACCCTCATCCTGATCCAGATACGCATCGTTGGGGACAAACTGCTGCCTAGACAGCGTCTTTTCCACCACCGGGTGGCGTCCGCGTTTGATATCCAATACGCCAGACTCATCTATATCCGGTTTTACATACCCATTTTCGCGGGCAACCTGGGCCAGAGAACATAGCGCATCAATGGCAGCCAGGGCCTTTGCAGTCTGTTGGAAGCGCGGCACTTGTTCGTTTAAATAATCCCGAACGCCAGTAAAGAGCACATATTCCAACCGCACGCTCTTTTCTTCCGCCCCCAAGATCGTCTCTTCCATTTCTTTGAGTTCCTGGGTGATATAGCGCTCGGCATTGGCCAGGGTCTGTTTGCGCACATAGCGGTAGGGCACTTGAGCAAGGTTAGACTTGGTCACCTCAATATAGTAGCCAAATACCTTGTTAAAGCCGATCTTGAGGTTTTTGATCCCCGTCTCTTCCCGCTCGGAGGCCTCAAGCGCGGCGATCCATTCTTTGCCGTGCGCGGACGCCGCCCGCAGTTCATCCAGCTCCTCGTTATAACCCGGCGCGATCATCTTGCCTTCCCGCACGGAGATGGGCGGCTCCGGTGCGATAGCGCTGTTAAGCAGATCGGTCACCTCGGTGAACGGGTCGATCCGCCCGCACAGCGTCTGGATCAGTGTCACCGGCGCCTCCTGTAACAGGCTGATGATCTCGGGCAATACCGCCAGGGATTGCGAAAGCGCCAGACAATCCCGCGCATTGACGGAACCGTAGGCGATCCGCGCGGCTAAACGCTCAATATCATATATCTTTTTTAGATAAGCGCTCAACTCATCTTGCAGCATCAGGTTTTCGGTAAACCATTCTACCGCATCCAGCCGCTCCAAAATCGGCTTTTGTTGGATGAGCGGGTGTTCGATCCATCCGCGTAAGCAGCGCGCGCCCATCGCCGTTTGCGTCTTATCCAGCAGCCACAAAAGCGAACCTCTGCGGTTCTGGCTGCGCATGGTCTCCGTAAGCTCCAGATTCCGCCGGGTCGCCATATCCAAAACCATGTAACTTTGGTCTCCCTGGACGGATATGCGCCCAAAGTGCTTGAGAGAGCGCTTCTGGGTCTGATAAAGATAATGCAGCATCGCCCAACAGCACTGGATGGCCGCATCGCTTAAATTGAGTTCCTCCAGCGGCTGGCGGCCAAACTGTTTTTCAAGCGCCTTGCGCGCCTCAGGGTCGGTAAAATCCTCCTCCGGGGCTATGTGCAGCGCGGGGATCTGCCGCGGCCACTCGATATTTTTTAATCTCTCGGCCATATACGGGCTGGCCTGGATCTCGGCCGGCTGCAAACAGAACAGTTCATTGACGAACAGGTTTTCCCATCCGTCTGCAATGGCAAAGGTGCGCACCGAGAATTCGCCGGTGGACAAATCGCTCCACGCCATGGCGGCCACATCCCGGTCGCTATGGAGGAAGGCGAGGTAATTATTCTTTTTCTCGTCCAACATGGCTGTTTCGATCACCGTACCCGGGGTGATCACCCGAAGGACCTCGCGCTCAACCAGGCCCTTGGACTCGGCAGGATCCGTCATCTGTTCACAGATGGCTACCTTGTATCCCTTTTCAATGAGCCGGTTGACATACCCGTCTACCGCATGAAAGGGGACGCCGCACATGGGCGCCCGTTCTTCCAGTCCGCAATCCCTGCCCGTCAGGGTGATCTCCAGCTCTTTGGAAGCGACCAGCGCATCGTCAAAGAACATTTCATAAAAATCGCCCAGACGGTACATCAAAATGCAGTCTTTATATTCTTCCTTGGTGCGCATGTACTGCTGCATCATAGGGGTCAGTTCAGCCATTCTTTTCTCCTAATTTCATCCTTTGCAGCGTTCATTTCTTTAATTAGTGGCAACCGGCGCAGCTCTCGCAGGACCCGCTGCAGCTCCCCTCGCCCGAGGCGGAGCCGCCTACGTAAAAGCCGATGAGTGCGTTGACCTGTTTCATCATCTGCTGGAAAGCCGCCTGGGCTTCCAGCAGCTCTTTTACTTCGTCATTCTCGTTTAAGGCTTTTTCCGCCAGTTCCAAATCCTCGCTGGCCGCATGGATCTGCTCCGGCGTGGCGCCGGCAGTGGCCATCAACTGCTGCAATTCGTTGCGCTTGGTTTGGTAAAGGGCGATGCAGGCGCTGGCTACACCGCTCAGTTCAACTGCGGCCTGCGCCGTTTGCATACGCGTAAAAATCGGGGAATCGGCCAAAGCCTGCCCCAAAGACTGTGCGTGTTCGTATACTTCTTTCATCTCACCCATTTGCTTATACCTCTTTCTTAAACGTTATGGTTAAAAAGCCTCGTCGATCCGTTCTCCCCCCAGGGTATTGGGGTTCGCCTGTGTAATTTTGACAGGAACCATCTTGCCGATCAGGTCATCCCCGCCCGGGAAGGTGACCATGCGCCCGGCATCCGTCCGCCCCGATACCGCATGCGCGTCCCGTTTGGAGCGCGATTCCACCAAAACCGGCTCCACCTTACCGATTAGGCCCTGATGGATTTGGCCGGTAATGCTATTTTGCAGCTCGATCAGCTGATGCAGCCGCTCTTTTTTAACGGCCTCCGGGATCTGATCGGGCATTTGCGCGGCAATCGTCCCCTGACGTGGGGAATACATGAACATATAGGCGGCGTGATAGCGTACCTGCTGTACCAAGGAGAGCGTTTCTAGAAACTGCTCCTGCGTTTCTCCGGGAAAACCTACGATAATATCGGTCGTAAGCCCAATATGCTCTCCAACGCGGCCGCGCAGCTTGTCCACCAGGCGCAGGTAATCCTCCCGGGTGTAGCGCCGGTTCATGCTGCGTAAAACGTCGCTGCTGCCAGACTGTACCGGCAGATGCAGCTGGCTGCATACCTTCTGGTTAGAAGCCATGACTTCAATCAGCCGGTCCGACAGATCTTTGGGATGGGACGTCATAAAGCGGATGCGTTTTACAGGCTCGATCCGGCTGATCTGTTCAAGCAGTCCGGCAAAATCCCACTCCTCCGCCATACCGTGCCCATAGGAATTGACGTTTTGCCCCAGCAGCATGATCTCGCCATATCCCTGCGCCGCCACTCGTGAGACTTCCTCCAGAATTTCGGCATGCGGCCGACTGCGCTCGTGTCCGCGCACATAAGGGACGATACAATAGGTACAGTAGTTATCGCACCCATACATGATGTTGACATAGGCCGTTACCCCATCTTTGCGATGGGCCGGCAGATTCGAGCCGGCCAAAGCGTCGTTATGCTCCCAAACCTCCCGCACCGGTTCCCCCTCCAGGCACCGCCGCAGCAGCGCCGGGAAAGTGTGTAGATTATGGGTCCCAAATACGATATCGATAAACGGATATTTCTTGACCAGGTCGCGGGCGACGCTTTTTTGCTGCATCATGCACCCGCAAACTGCTATTATCAGATTCGGATCTTCCTCTTTGCGCTTCCGCAGCGCGCCCACATTGCCATGCACTTTTAATTCCGCATGCTCTCTGACGCAGCAGGTATTGAATATGATCAAATCTAGTTCTTCGCCGTTTCCGGCTTCGATATAACCCATGCTATCCAGCATGAACGCTAACTTTTCAGAATCGTGCGCGTTCATCTGGCAGCCATAGGTTTCAATTTTATATTTGCATTTACCTTCCGGCAGCCGGCTCATCACCCAGGCCATATCGCCGGCCAATCTATCGGCGGTATATTGCTCCTCTATCTGCGGCATGCAAAGCCTCACTTTCCCCACATTTTATATCGTTACAATATAATATTATAAGCGCAAAGGGCCGCCTTCGCAAGTTTTTCCATCATTCGACAGGCGCCGGCCCCAATAGCAAGATGGATATAGATTTTTAGCGAGAAATAAGGCGGAACTTTTTGTAAATTTGCCTTGACAAGCCGCAAGTCTTGTTGTATATTTATATTCGTCGCTGGCGCAAGTGCGAGCGAATAGCCCCGGGGTGTAGCGCAGTTTGGTAGCGCACGTGCTTTGGGAGCATGGGGCCGGGGGTTCGAGTCCCTCCACCCCGACCAGTATAGGCATGACCCCTTGGTCAAGCGGTTAAGACATCGCCCTTTCACGGCGGTAACAGGGGTTCGATTCCCCTAGGGGTCACCATTTTTCTTGCGGTCATGGGCCTTTAGCTCAGTTGGTTAGAGCGGCCGGCTCATAACCGGTTGGTCCGGGGTTCAAGTCCCTGAAGGCCCACCATTTATGGCCTGGTAGTTCAGTTGGTTAGAACGCTAGCCTGTCACGCTAGAGGTCGAGGGTTCGAGCCCCTTCCAGGTCGCCACCTTGCCTCGGTAGCTCAGTCGGTAGAGCAAGGGACTGAAAATCCCTGTGTCGGTGGTTCGATTCCACTCTGAGGCACCAATAAAAAAACACTTGCTAAACGGAAAGCTTTGTGATATAATAGTTCTCGTTCCTACTCCTGCTGGTGTAGCTCAATTGGTAGAGCAGCTGATTTGTAATCAGCAGGTCGCGGGTTCGAGTCCCATCACCAGCTCCAACATGGAGGGGTTCCCGAGCGGCCAAAGGGAGCAGACTGTAAATCTGCCGTCTTCGACTTCGATGGTTCGAATCCATCCCCCTCCACCATTAATTCCGTATGCGAGACTGGCGGAATTGGCAGACGCGCATGGTTCAGGTCCATGTGAAGGCAACTTCATGCAGGTTCAAGTCCTGTGTCTCGCACCAGAACAGACCAGATTATATCTGGTCTGTTTTCCTTTTACCCTCTACTTCTTAAATATTCGCTTCAAAGCGAAAGAGCGCTCGCGTGAAGAACCGCTTGCGCTCTTTTTTCTTTTAGTGCGTTTAGTGCGTTGCTTTTTTCTCCTATAACTTCTTCTTTCCCCTTAGGCATAGCGCCAAGCAATCTCACCCGTCAGCCGCAGCCCTTTGGGCAAATGGTTCTGCGCCCTCCCCTGCACGGCTTTGACCCAACCGATGGGAAATCCCTGCACGGCGATCCTATGCCACCCCTCCAATTCTTTTGAGATGCTAAAGGTCTCTCCCCGCAGATAATGCAGAATTTCCGCATCTTCGGCAGCATAATTCAGCAATGGCCCCTGTGCGGACGTAAACGGGGCCGTAGCCAATGCCAAAGCATGTGCAGGAATAAAGTACCGTTCCCGGTCTTCGCCCAGCTGAAGGCCGGGGAGAACGATTTTAAGCCCATCTAACGGCGGCGCATCTTGCGGCAACGCAAAGCATTGCCGTCCCCAGCAAATCACCCGCTCTGGAAGCGGCCGCATTGGCAATGCGGCGGCAAAAAAATCCGCCATGGCGCGCGAGGGTTTGTGTAAAACGGCTTTTATCTTATCCGGTTCGCGCTCCTCCTCCCCGTCTTTGTCCGCCTTTATAAAGGCAGCTAAAAACTGCCCTTCGCCCTGCAGGCGATGAGGATATAACCGCGCGCCGACGCCGCCGAACCCCATCTCCCATCCCGGGAACAGCGGCACCTCTTCCAGCGACAGGTCGGCATGCGCATCCAGATAAGCCTGGCAGACCTGTTCATTCTCGATCGTTGAAAAAGTGCAGGTGGAGTAAACCAATTTCCCGCCGGGTTTCAACATTTGATAAGCCGCCTCCAGAATCTCGGATTGGCGCAGCGCACAGCCTGCATTGCTCCCCTCCTGCCATTCCTGGCGCGCATCCGGATTTCGCCTGAACATGCCCTCTCCCGAACAGGGCGCGTCCACCAAAATACGGTCAAAATACCCCGGGAAGCGCCTTGCCAACATCTGCGGCTTTTCTGCCGTTACGATCGCATTTTCAACGCCCAGCCGCTGCAGGTTCTCCGCCAGCACGCGTGCCCGGCTCATGACCGGTTCGTTTGCGATCAGCAGCCCCTCTCCCTGTAAGGCCGCGGCCAACTGTCCGGATTTACCGCCCGGCGCGGCGCAAAGATCCAACACCCGCTGGCCCGGTTGCACCTTCAGCTGTACGGCGGGCGCCATGGCGCTGGGCTCTTGCAAATAATAAACGCCGGCAGCGTGCAGCGCGTACCGCCCAGCCCGTATACCTTCCGGTAGAATGCGCCCCTCCGGACACCAGGGCACAGGCTGCCCCTGCCAAGGCAATAGCGCCTCTAGTTTAACCAGGTCTCCTCTTAAAGGGTTGAAACGCAGTCCTTTGACCGCCGGGGCGCGCATCGCCTCTTCATAGGCTGGATAAGCCTCTCCCAGCAGCGCGCGCATCGCATCGTCAAATCCCATCGCGCGTATCCCTCCTTTTTTCAGGGGTATTATATCATAACCCGGCGGAGGCGGCAAAAAGCGGAGCCCTTTTTTCGGGCTCCGCTTTGAGTGAATAAGGCTTACAACAGGATGCAGATCAATCCGCCGCTGCCCTCGTTGATGATGCGCTGTAAAGTCTCTGCGATCTTCATCTGGGCATCCTCAGGCATACGGGCTAATTTATTAGACAGCCCCTCTTTGACCAGCTCGTGCAGCGACTTGCCGAAAATATTGGTATGCCAAATCTGCTGCGGATCGTTCTCAAATTCGGATAGCAGGTATTTGACCAGCTCCTCGCTCTGTTTTTCCGTCCCTACTACCGGAGATACCTCGGTTTCGATATCTACCCGCATCATGTGCAGCGAGGGTGCGCTGGCCTTGAGCTTTACGCCAAAGCGGCCGCCCTGCTTGACGATCTCCGGCTCCTCCAGCCGCATTTCTTCCAGCGTAGGTGAAACCAGGCCATACCCGGTCTCCCGTACGCTGCGGATGGCCTCCGCCACCCGGTCGTACTCCTGTTTGGCCGCCGCTAACTGTTTGAGCAACGCAAACAGGCAGTATTCGTTTTCCACCGGGAAGCCGCACTCTTCAGAGAGCACCTGATAATACAGCGAGGGTTGGGTGACGACATCCAGCGTGACCTTACCCTGCCCCAGGTTAATATCGCCCATCTCAACGCCCGTGATGCGCTCTGATTCGCTAAAGGCCTCCAGGAACTGGCTATAATCCCGTACCCGGGACATATCCTCAGACGTTGTGCGGATGGTATCCAGCAGCTCTGCTACCAGTTCGTGCTCCGGCGAGAGCACCTGGATCCAGCGGGGGATCTCAAAGGCGATCTCGGTCAGCGGGAATTCAAAGAGCACATCGGATAGGATCGAGAGGATGTCGTCCAGCGTCATCTGCATGACGTTTAGTACCTTGACCGGCACATCGTATTTCAGCGCCAGCGTCTCGGCCAGCTTCTGCGTTTCTTCCTCCTCCGGGTGGATGGTGTTCATCACCAGCACGAAGGGTTTGCCCAGCTCTTTCAGCTCGGCGATCACGCGCTCTTCCGCTTCGATATAGCTCGGGCGCGGAATATCCGTGATGCTGCCGTCCGTGGTGATGACCATGCCGATGGTGGAGTGATCGGCGATCACCTTGCGCGTGCCGATCTCCGCCGCCTCTTTAAAGGGGATATCCTGTTCAAACCAGGGCGTGCGCACCATGCGCTCTTCCCCATCTTCGGTGTAGCCCAGCGCGCCGCGCACCAGGTAACCCACACAATCCACCAGGCGGATCTTTAGGACAGCGCCCTGCTGCACCTCTACAGCCACAGCCTCGTTCGGGACAAAGTGGGGCTGCGTGGTCATGATCGTGCGTCCCGCCCCACTTTGGGGCATCTCGTCGATCACGCGTTCGCGGGCGTAGGCGTCCTGCACGTTGGGCAGCACCATCAGGTCCATAAATTTTTGGATAAAGGTGGATTTGCCGGTGCGCACCGGCCCGACCAGGCCGATATAAATATCCCCGTTGGTGCGCTGCGCGATATCTGAATAAAGGTCAAATTTTTCCATCCCAAAACCCCTCCCTTAGCATTTCCCCATGGTCTTGTCTTTTCTATTCCTATGTGCCAAGGACTGGCTGCATGCATGGATTTTGAAATAATCGCGCGCTTTTTATGGGCAGCAAAAAAGCGCGAGTTTATCATCGCGCTTCATCTTACGTATCCGCTAAGCCTGCGGCCCTTTATCATCCTTTTTGGGGGTGCCGATCTTGCGTTCGGTATGCCCGATCAACCGCTTGATATTGGCCCGGTGGGAAAAGATCGCCATCGCCCCCAGCAAAAGCGCCGTACCCATGGCCCAATAGTTGTGCAGGTTGAGCAGCGTCCCCACGATCATCAGCGAGCCGGCGGCGATCACCGCGCCCAGGGACACATAACGCGTGGCAAAGATCACGATCAGCCCGATGGCCAACACGATCCCACCGCACAGCGGCATCGTCATCAGCACGACGCCGACCGAAGTGGCGATCCCCTTGCCACCCTTAAAGCGGCTAAAGGCCGGCCAGTTGTGCCCGATCACAGCGCATACGCCCGCAACATAGCCGCCGATCTCTCCTGCCAAGAGCCATCCGATTGCGACGGCGACAACGCCTTTGAGCGCATCTCCAGCCAACGTATAAAAACCATACCGCCAGCCCAGAACCCGTTGGACGTTGGTAGAGCCCGCATTGCCGCTCCCGTGATCGCGTATATCGATCTTTCCAAATATCTTTCCCACGATCAGCGCCGAGATGATGCACCCCAAGCAATAGCCGATCGCGCCGGATAGGACGATGCGCCAGATCATTTCATTCTGCCTCCCTTTTCACCCCGCGCACGCAGAGAGAATTTGATGGGCGTGCCGCTAAAACCGAAAGTCTTGCGCAGATAATTCTCTAAATACCGGAGATAAGAAAAATGCATCAGTTCCGGATCGTTCACAAACAAGACAAAGTGCGGCGGTTTGACCCCGACCTGAGTCATATAATAAATTCTCAGCCGGCGCCCCTTATCGCTCGGGGGCTGGATGGCGGCCGTGGCATCTCCCAGCGCGTCATTGAGCAGGCCAGTTGGGATACGCTTTGTCGCCTCGGCGTAATTGGCCTTGACCATGTCCAATATTTTCTGGGTGCGCTGCCCGGTTTTAGCGCTGATAAAGTGCACGGGCGAGTAATCCATAAAGCTCAGGTCGCTGAGCACCTGTTTGCGCATCTTCTCCATGGTATTGGTCTGCTTTTCGATCAAATCCCATTTATTGACGATGATGATACTGCTCTTTCCCTCTTCGTGCACATAGCCCGCGATCTTGGTATCCTGCTCGGTCACGCCCTGTTGGGCGTCCACCAAGACCAGGGCCACATCGCAGCGCCGTATGGCGGTCAGCGTGCGGATAACGCTGTATCGCTCAATGGATTCGTCCTCGATCCGTCCCCTTTTGCGCAGCCCAGCGGTATCGATGATGGTATACCGGTCCTCTCCTTCCTGGAAAGGCGTGTCAATAGCGTCCCGCGTGGTGCCGGGAATATCGCTGACGATTACCCGCTCCTCTCGCAGGATGGTGTTGACCAGAGAGCTTTTGCCCACATTGGGCTTGCCTACCACGGCGATATGCAGGATATCCTCTTCCTCATCGCCGCGGGATTCCTCCGGAAAATGGGAAACGATCTCATCCAGCACGTCGCCCAGACCCAGCGCCTGCCCGGCGGAAACCGCCCAGGGATCGCCCAGCCCAAGAGCATAAAAGTCATAGTAATTATCAAGTTTGGGGTAGTTATCCACCTTATTGACGATCAGGATCACGCGCTTTTTAAAACGGCGCAGAAAATCAGCCACCTCTTCATCGGCAGCTGTCAGCCCCTGTTTGGCATCCACCATAAATAAGATGACGTCTGCCGTATCGATGGCGATCTGCGCCTGCGCGCGCATTTGAGAAAGCAGCACGTCCTCGCTGGCCAGGTCTATCCCACCGGTATCCACCAAGGTAAAGTGGTAATTTAGCCACTCCGCATCCGCATAGATCCGGTCGCGCGTAACGCCAGGCGTATCCTCCACGATGGAGACGCGCTTACCCACTATGCGGTTAAAAAAAGTGGATTTGCCCACATTGGGGCGGCCAACAATGGCGACTAAGGGTTTAATCATGGTTGCTCCTTACCTATTACAAAACAGTTTTTCTTTGAAGGGCGCTAAAAAATGCAGCCCCATCCACATCTACAACTTCAACCGGCACCTGCAACGCAGCCTGTAGATCGGCCAGCGGCGTATCGTCTAAAAACACGCTTTCCCCACTGCGCAGCATACAGCGCGGCAGAAGGACTTTCTCGCCAAGCTGCGCGCCTTTTAACGTATGCAGGATATCCTGCCCGGTCACCAGCCCGGCCACCGTTACGCTCGGCCCGAAAAAGCGGTTTACCACCGGGAATACGCGCACCGCAGCCGCCTTACTATTTATTATATCACATAATTCAGCGATATATGGCGCCGCCGAACATCCTGTTACGACGCTGCAGGCACAAATTTGCCGTATTCCCTCCGGGTGAGCCGCCAACGCTTCCCTAAATTCATCCTGGAACTGGCGGACCAGCCCCACACCGTTTTCAATCTGCGGATACCCCTCGTACGCCTCCCCCGGCGGCAGAGGATGGTCAGCCTTGGTATAAAACTCATCCGCCGCGAAAACAAAACGCGTCCCCAGCTTGGATAAAAGCTTTTCCTGCCAGGCGGCAACCTGCAAGATCAGCGCCTCTGCCTCCATAGCGCCTACCGGCTGCAGGGGCGTTAATCCTTCCCGGTGGCCGGTAAGCCCCACCGGCACCACCGCCAGGGAGGCGCAGTGCGGGTACAGGGCCGATAGTTCATCAATGGTGCGGTCTAAGACCGCTGCGTCATTGATCCCTGGACAAAATACCACCTGTGTGTGGAAATAGATCCCGGCCTGCGCCATTCGGCAGAGCCTGTCCATCAGCTTGCCCCCCTGCCTATGGCCCAGCATGTGGCAGCGCACCGCAGGGTCCGTAGCGTGGACGGAGATAAACATGGGGCTGGGCCTGCGCGCCAGAATACGCTCAAACTCCCGCTCGGTCACGTTGGTCAAGGTAATGTAGTTGCCCATTAGGAAGGAAAGGCGCCAGTCGTCATCCTTAAAGTGCAGGCTATCGCGCGCCGCTTCGGGCAGCTGATCGACAAAGCAAAACAGGCAATGGTTGGCACATTTATGCATATGATCCATCAATTCATTTTCAAAGACCAGGCCCATATGCTCTTCCGGGTCCTTTTCGATCTCCACCTCAACCTGCTGCCCATCCTTGGTCAGGATCTGCAAAACCAGGGCGTCTTCCGCGATAAAATATTCATAATCGATCCGGTCAACGATGGGCTGGCCGTTGATCGATACGAGGGCGTCGCCCCTCTCCAGCCCAATTTCCTCGGCAATGCTGCCGGGGAGTACGCGGATGATCGTATGGTTCATGGCTACTCCTTTTCACAGCTCTAGTTATAGGACGCTATTCATTTTATACCACATCTGGCCGCCGCGTTCAATGTAAGATCCGTATGCTGCCATTTTATCTCCTAAAGCATTACGAATTCATACGCGCCAAAAATCTGCAAATTGGTGCAAACAGCTTTCTACTCGCCCTTCAATCCTGCCCTTTGCAGATAATCGCGCACCACCTGCTCCTTGTCTTTCGGATAATCAAAGCGGCGCGCTGCGGCTACCCATTTTCCCATCAAGCTGAATAAATCCAGCATATAAAATAATGAATCGATGCGATCCTGCTGGGTATTGGATCGGTACGTCTTTTGATAAAGGTCATATTCGCTCTGCGTCAGATAGTTTTTTCTAAATTTGCCAAGCGTGCCCACCGATACTTTAAAATCGTTCCGAATCCCTATGCATTGGTCGATAAGGCGGTTGAGCATATCCCTCAGCGAAATATCCCGGATAAACATAGCATAGGATAGCGCATCTCGTTTCAGGCCTTTCACCATATTTTGTATCTCCCAGAAAAATTCCGAGCAGGTATTCTGAAACGTTTTTTCGTCCATGGGGCTTACCCACGTTCCGCTGGCATCGCTTTGGTTCAGTGAGGGTATCTTTCCGTCCTTATCCAGAAGGCACCGCATCAATTCGCCCTTATTATGCTTTTCCAAGAAGGTTTTGAGGGTACAAACCGTTAAATCCACCCGGCTGTCGTCTTCAAACAACATGAGGTATACGCATTCATCTGGAAATAGCTCCGGATATACCCTGCTCGGTTCAAAACTAAGCTTCACGCCGGATATACTGGAGACGTCAAAGCGTTCAACCGTCTGGACGATGAAATAAAGATCATAATCCTGGTATGGGTCGGGCTGTATTTCGCAATTTACACGCGATCCGTAAAGAACGGCGCTACGCACATTCTCATCTTGCTGCGCTTGCTTTAGGATTTCATTTAACCGGTCTGACATTGCTCTCTCCTTTAAACCTGGTGCGTGCGCCATAGGCGCAAGAAACGGCGGAGTAACAAAAATCCCGCCCTGCAAAGGACGGGATAACTGTTGCGAACGCACTCGCAACATGGCGGAGAGAAAGGGATTCGAACCCTTGATGGGGTATTAGCCCATACACGATTTCCAGTCGTGCGCCTTAGACCAGCTCAGCCATCTCTCCACATTTATCGGCTAGAACTCGCGACCAGCATATTATAGCATGAACCGCCGGGGGAGGCAAGTATATTTTATGGATTTTTTAGCCAATCATACAACTATTTTACCAAAAATCCATTTACCTAAACTCGGTAATTTTCCCCACACATAATGCGTCGCGGTGCGGCCCACACTAGGGATGAGGTGATGAATATGACAAAGTACAGCGATCTATATAACCTGATCGAGCAGGACCCCAAAGCCAGCGCGTTTTATGAGACCCTTCCCTTTTACGTTAAGCAAGCTATGGGCTATCGCGCAGACCACATCAATTCATACGAAAGCCTGTGCGATTATGCCGATAACCTGACCCGGGGCGACATCTAGCCTATGTCCTCTCCGCGCGGAAAAAATCTGGCCATTTTTGGCCTGGGTGCAATGGGCTACAGCCTGCTGGAGCTGGCCTGGCGTAAGCGTACCCATTGGACCATGGCGCTGACCGGCGGCGCTTGCCTGGTTGCGTTGTGCAAAGTGAACCAGAAGATGGGGAAACGCAAGGTGCTGGCTAAAAGTCTGGCCGGAGCAGGTTGTATCACGGCGGTAGAATTTGCCGTGGGTTGCGTGGTCAACAAAAAACTGAATATGGGCGTCTGGGATTATTCCGATAAACGCTTCAACCTGTTAGGGCAAATCTGCCCTCTTTATACCCTTTACTGGTTTTTATTGTGTATCCCCCTTTGCCCCATCAGCCAGAAGTTGAACCAAATGAAGTAAAAAAAGCGGCGGATAACCGCCGCTTTTGCATGTATCCTTTACGCAATTTTTTGGACCTTGACCTGCCCCATCACTTGCTCAAAATCCTGCCGGCGGATCAACTCCGTCCCCTCTGTCATCACCCCGGCAGTGCCGCCCGCTACGCCATAGCGGAATACCTCTTCCAGAGAAAGGCCGCCTTCAATAGCCTTGCAAAAAGCCGCCACCATCGAGTCCCCAGCGCCAACGGTGCTCTTGACCGCTACCTTTAACGCCTCAGAATAATAACACGCGCTTCCATCCGTAATCAGCGCGCCGTCGCCGCCCATGGAAACGGCTACAAGCTGCGCGCCCCGGTCCACCAAAGTGGTGGCGGCTTTATAAACCTCCTGCGGCGTTTGCAGGCTGCGTCCTACAATGGTCTCTAATTCAAACGTATTGGGTTTGATCAGATACGGATTTTGCTTAAGGCCTTCTAATAGCCGGTCTCCCTCGGTATCCAGAATACAGCGGGTGCCCGGGCGTGCGGCCGCCATCAATTCCCGGTAGATTTGCGTGCCACATCCGGCAGGCACGCTGCCTGAGAATACCATCAGGTCCGCCTTTTGGCTCCATTCCCGTACAGAAGCTTTCATGGCCTCGATATTTTTATCCGTAACCGGCGTGCCGCTTTCATTGATCTCGGTAATAATGGACTTTTCCAGATCCAATACCTTAGTATTGGTCCGTACGGCGCCCTGGCACCATACAAAGTCAAACGGGACCTGCTCGGCCTTTAAACGCGCTTCAATAGGCGCGTAATTCTCCTGATACATAAATCCAAGCGCAGCGGATTCACAGCCAATGCGTCGGGCAGCGATCGCCACGTTGATTCCTTTGCCGCTGCCGTCTTCCCGCTTTTCTATAATGCGGTTCATACCGCCATACACAAAGCTTGAAATGCTGACCGTTTTATCGATACAAGGATTGAGACATACTGTTGCGATCATCTTTTCCATCCTCCGCCTTTCGTGATATGGCTCTATTTTACTGCACCTAGGACAGAGTTGGCAAACGGAAATTCTTTTTGCCCCTAAAACTATGAAAAAGCGCGCTTGCGGGCGCAAGGAAAAGAGCTGCTGCGCTAAACTCATTTCATCGCCCAAAACGGATTTTTTTCGAATTTATATTCTTTGACTTTCTTTGACTATTAAGTTATACTAAAGCTGTTCAAAGGGGAACGAGAATAAAAGGGTCCCCCAAGAGCCAAGCTAATAAAAATGATGCGCCGATGAGCGCAAAGGAGGTTTCTTTATGTATAATATGGTTCCGTTCCGTGGTCATCGCCGTGACAATAACCTGCCGCAGCTGTTTGACGATAGCTTCTTCGCCCCCTTCTTCCGGGATAGCTTCTTTAGTGGCAATGCTTTTCGCGTAGATGTAAAAGATAAAGGCGACCATTACCTGATGGAGGCTGAACTGCCGGGCGTACCGCAGGATAAGATCGAACTGAAGGTGGAGGGCGACGTTTTGACGATTGCCGCCAACATGGACAGCGAGCGCAAAGAAGAAAAAGAAAACTACGTCTTTAACGAGCGGCGCGTCGGCCACATGCAGCGCAGCTTCAGTCTGGACGGCATTGACGACGCCAAGATCTCGGCCGCCTATAAGGATGGCGTGTTGAGCGTGAATCTGCCTAAAATCAATGGCGAGCAGGTCGAAAAGGCACGCAACATTCCCATTGAATAAGCCAGTTATAAAAGACAGCTAGATTGGGGGTACAGGGTCATTCCTGTACCCCCTATTTATTTCGGGTGCGGTTATGCAGTCGGCGGCCTCTCGATTAAACCTGGCTCACTTTAATTATCTCCAACGCCAGCTCCTGCGGGCTAGGCCTCCTTTTGCAATGGGCGCATTCCTTTTTCCTTCTCCTCCCCCGCAAGCAGCTCCCATGCACACAGGCTGGCATATAGCGCGTAGCCATTTGCCGCTGCCTCAAGGTCTGCCTGCAACAAGCTCTCGATCTTTTCCATACGCTGGCGCATGGTATTGCGGTGGATCGATAATTTTGCGGCGCAGGCGGAAAGATTAAATTGGCACTCAAAATACGTTTTAAGCGTCTGGATCAGCGCAGAGCCGCAGGTTTTATCGTAGTCTGCCAGGGACTGTATCTGATCTTGACAAATATTTTCTAATTCCTGCCAGGACAGCTGGCGTAGCAATTGATAGATCATTCCGTCCCGGTACAACGCTAACTCCGGCTTCCGACCCAGCTCCCGCTCCAGCTGGATGGCTTTTATACTCTCGCAGTAGGCAGTCCCTATTGCACTGGTTCGCTGGTAACATCGGCTTACGCCCGCACATAGCTTCAGCCCGCAGGCGCGCTGCTGTAAAAGATAGCGCTTGCCAATCTGCTGTGCCGCGGCAACGGCCATGGTTGAAGAGATTCGGTTAGAGAACAGTAAAAATACCGTCATACTATTGGAACCAGAACAGATATAGGATAGGCAATCTTTCGCATCGCTCTTTATTAGCTGTACGATCGCATCCCGTGCGTCAGCTGTATTCCAAACGTCAGCGTCCAAGTCCTGGGGCATGAATGTCAAACAAACGCGCTTGCGCTTATAGTCAAAGCCATATTGTGCGCAGCGGCTTATCACTTCATATTCGCTCTTTTCAGATGCAGTTTTTAAAAACTCAAGAAAGGATTCATGGACCTCCTTGCTGCGTTCAATACCTCCGCTGCGCGACCACTCCAACGATAGGATATCCGCTGCTCTTTGAACATAAAGCCGCTGTTCCTGTTCTAAATCATTAATTTCCGAAAAGATACATAGGTAAATATTCGCGTCAGGTACGGCCTGCACATAAAAACGGGCAGTACGCTCTCCCAACATAAATTGCCGGTAATTCCCGTTCGTATCATTGAGCTGGCACAGCTGTGTGTTCGCTTCCGTCAGCAATCGCAGCTTTTCCTGGCATTCAAGCCATTTTTCTCCGCCAAAAATACGCCTCACCAACACCTTAAAACCAGTATCGGTTAAAAAGATAGCGGCACCTAGCGTTTGGGCGATTTCTTTTAGCAGCCTTTCCATACCGGCGCGCGAATAGTATAGATCGCTTAGCCGGGAAATAGCCCGTTGCATTTGCTCCATTCGATTCAGCGCAAAGCGGAGGCTCTGTTCCCTTTCTACACGCATGATTTGGCCAAAAGAATAGTAATGGGGTATCTCAACCAAAGGCAGTTGCTGTTGGTTGGCCGCCTTTATGAGCGCAGGCGGCAGTTGTTTCAGCTCACAATCTACCTTTATGCCCAACCCCGTGCAGCCGTGGGATTTAAGGGCTGCGATAAAGTTATCAGGCTGCATCTTTCCCTCTCGAACAAAACTTTCGCTCGTCAAGACAAATCCGTCCTTTGGGATCCAGTTGATCGCCTCCTCATGCTCCAGCACGAATATACCGGCTATATCGGAGTCGCCAACTACTTCAGGCGTAACGCGTTTAAGTCCGTTTAGCTCCGGGAGCGCGCACAATTTGTCTAGCGTCAACCATTCTGCCATTTGTTCCACTTCCTCTGCCTCTATTTCAATAAAATAGATAAAAAAAGACGCCTAGACCAAATTGGTCTAAGCGTCTTTGCTTCTCCAATACATCGATACCGCACTTCAAGCGGACTTATCTTAAATTTATTTAAGCATCCCTTCCGAGCTTTGTCAAGTAAAAAAGCGTTTACATAAAAAAGCCCTGCCAGTTGGCAGGGCTTTTAAGCAATTCCTTACTCCTCGTCAGCCATCCTCTTTTTGGCTTCTTCGATCACTTTAGCCGAAATATTGGCCGGCACATCCTCATACCGTGCAAACTGCATCGTAAACGAGCCGCGCGCGTGGGACATGGAGCGCAGATCGGTCGCGTACGTAAACACTTCCGACAGTGGAACCTCCGCGGTTACCTGCTGCATGCCATCCCCAACGGGATTCATCCCCAAAATACGCCCGCGCCGCCGGTTCATATCGCCGATCACATCGCCCATATATTTATCCGGCACCAGAATATCCATCTGATAGATGGGTTCCATTAAGACCGGAGAGGCCTGCTCGCAGCCCTTTTTAAAGGCCAGGCTGGCCGCGACCTTAAAGGCCATTTCGGAAGAATCCACCGGGTGATAGGAACCATCATACAGCGTACAGCGGATGCCCACCACCGGATAGCCCGCTAGTACGCCGTGGCGAATGCTCTCGCGCAGGCCCTTTTCCACCGCCGGGATATATTGGCGCGGTACCACGCCGCCGACTACCTTATCAACAAATTCAAAATCAGCCGAGCCATCGGAGATAGGTTCAAACTCTACCCAGCAATGGCCGAACTGTCCATGCCCGCCGGACTGCTTTTTGTGCCGCCCTTCCGCCTTCACAGGCTTGCGGATGCTTTCCCGATAGGGCACGATGGGCGTATTAAGCGCCGCCTCAACGCCGAATTTATTTTTCAGCTTGGCGCAGATCACTTCCAAATGCAGTTCGCCCTGGCCGGAGATCAGGGTATCCGTCGTTTCAGACTGCTTTTTCAGCGTAAAGGTAGGATCCTCTTCCTCCAACCGGTGCAACCCCGCAAAGACCTTATCCTCATCACCTTGCTTTTTAGCGGCCACCGCCAGCGAGATGCAGGGCGCGGGGAACTGGATCTCGGGCATGGTGATCAGGTTGGACGAAGCACACAGGGTATGCCCCGTCATCGTGTTTTGCAGTTTGGCGATGGCGCCGATATCGCCCGCGCAAAGCTTGGGCACCGCGATCTGCTTTTTACCTCTCGGGATGGAAAGACTGCTGATCTTCACGGATTTATCTACGTTTGCATTGCTGATCGTAGCGTCGGACGAAAGCGTACCGCTCCACACCCTAAAGAGGGAGAGCTTACCGACGAACGGGTCCGCAATGGTCTTAAAGACCTGGGCGACAAACGGGCCGTTGGGGTCGGCAGTCAGCTCGACCTCCGCGCCGCCTTTCACCTGCGTGCCGATTACCGGCGCGTGCTGGGCGGGGTTGGGCATAAATTTGCAGATAAAGTCCATCAGCGCCCCGATACCCTGATCCATCAGCGCCGATACGCACAGCACCGGCACTACGCTGCCGTTTGCTATCCCCATCTTCAGACCCTTTTCCAAATCAGCCTGCTCCAGATCGCCATCGGCAAAATATTTTTCCATTAAATCATCATCGCTGCCTGCAGCCGCTTCCACCATCTGCTCGCGCAGTGAAGCTGCCTCATCCTGCAGTGCTGCGGGAATTTCAATTTCTTTGATCTGCCCTTTGGGCAAAAATTCTGCGGCTTTCATCGCCAGCAAATCGATATAGCCCTTGAATACGCCACCCTCCATAATCGGCAGCTGCAAAGGAATGACAGAAGAACCATATTTATTTTGTACACTTGCTAAAACTTTGTTGAAATCCGCATTTTCGCGGTCCATTTGATTGACGACGAAGACTTTGCCAATGCCGTTTTGCTCACAATAAGCCCATGCTTTTTCCGCGCCCACGCGCAGACCTGTGGTAGCGCCCAGTACGATAAGTGCGCTGTCTGAAACCTGAAGCGCGCCGACCATTTCGCCCACAAAGTCGAAATAACCCGGAACATCAATCGCATTGATCTTACAGTTGTTCCATTCGACGGGCGCCATGGCAGCGCCGATTGAGATGCCCCGTTTCGCCTCCTCGGGGTCGAAATCCGTGGTGGTGGTGCCGTCTTCTACCCGGCCCATCCTTTCGATCACATTGGCCGCAAACAGCATAGCCTCGGTCAGGGTGGTTTTACCCTCGCTGCCGTGCCCTACGATGCCAATGTTCCGAATGTCCGCTGTCTCATAGACTTTCATGCACAATTCTCCCCTTCGTATTCAATTTTCCCGTTTGGTTAACAGTTTGCAAACGACCCGTTTGCTTTTATCCTGTTCTTTTATCTATATCTAGTTTTATATTAACAGAAAAAACTTTAAATTAAAAGGGTTTTATAAAGCCTGTTTTTAAACTAAAACCAACTTTAAATAAAAAAAACGCCGTGAGCCTCGCTCACAGCGCCTTTAAAACTTAGTTCCCGTCAGCGGATCTGTCCGCTTCCGTAAACGATATATTTCGTGGTCGTTAAAGCTTTAAGCCCCATGGGTCCTCTGGCGTGCAGCTTTTGGGTGCTGATGCCGATCTCCGCCCCCAGACCAAACTCAAAGCCATCTGTAAAGCGGGTGGAGGCATTGACATATACCGCAGCCGCGTCCACCTGCTGCAAAAAGGCCTGCGCATTGGAATAATTCTCGGTGACGATGCATTCGCTGTGGCCGGTGGAATAGCGCTGGACATGGGCTATTGCCTCATCCAAACCGTCAACGACGCGAACGGCCAGAATCAAATCCAAAAACTCCGTGGCATAATCTTCTTCACTGGCAGGCAAAGCATCCGGTATCCATTCGCGCGTTCTTTGACAGCCGCGAATTTCAACGCCCTTTTCTTTCAGCTTCTGGGCACAGCGGGGTAAAAACTCGGCCGCAATGGAACGATGGACCAGCAGCGTCTCCAGGGCGTTACACACCGCCGGACGCGTCGTCTTGCCATTAATGACGATATCGATGGCCTGATCGATCTTCGCCGTTTCATCTACAAATACGTGGCAGTTACCAACGCCCGTTTCGATCACGGGTACGGTAGCGTTTTTAACCACATGCTGGATCAGCCCCGCGCCCCCTCTGGGGATAAGCACATCTACAAGGCCGTTGAGCTGCATCAGGTATGTCGTCGCCTCCCGGCCGCCCTGGTCGATATACAACAGCGCATCCTCAGGGCAATCTGTACCCTTAAGCGCATCGCGCAGCACCTTGGACAGCGCAAGGTTGCTGTGCAAAGCTTCTTTGCCCCCGCGCAGAATTGCTGCATTGCCGGCCTTGATGCAAAGCCCCGCCACATCGCTGGTCACGTTGGGGCGCGCTTCGTAGATGATCGCCACAACGCCCATGGGCACCCGCTGGCAACCGATTAAAAGACCGTTAGGCCGCTTGACCATACCTTCCACTTCGCCGACCGGGTCCTCCAGCGCTTTTACGCTGCGCAGCCCTTCCGCCATCTGGGCCAGCCGCTTTTCATCTAGCGCCAGCCGGTCCAGCAGCGCGGCAGACAGACCGTTTTCCCTTCCGGCCGCCATATCCTTGGCGTTTTCCACCAGAATCTGCGCCGTATTCGCCTCCAGTCCCTGCGCCATGGCTTCAAGCGCCGCATCTTTTTGGGCGCTGGTCAACTGCGCCAGCTGGCGGGATGCTTTTTTTGCACGCTGTGCCAGCGCTACGATATATTCTTCAATGGATTGCTGCATCATCTTAACCCCATTTCATGCGCTTTTTGCAAATTATACGCTGAAAATACCGGGGCTGTCAAATCAGCTGGCGATATCCTCCAGCCACTGCTCCACTTCATCAAGGGATCCAAACAGAATTCCCTGCTCCAGCTCTTCCCGTACTTCCTTTGGCATCAGTTCCAGCGAGAGCTCCAGTTTCTTTTTCAGCACCAACTGGCCCTCTTCATTGGGGCAGAGGATCTCCACCGCATCATCCTTCCATTGCAGCTTGGCATGATCCGGGCAATATCCCTCAGACTCCTGCGACAAGATCACCTTTTTCGCGCTGAAGCTCTCCACTTTTGCCGGGCTGGCGGCTTTAGCCAGCTCATTTTCCGTCATACCCGCATAGCTCTGCTGGGGGAGCGTCTTCTCCACGGTATGGCCGCATTGGATAAATTTTTTCTCCAATACGATTTTGGTATCCTGGTTCACGCTCTCCCGCAGCGCACCGGCTTCCTCCTCCGGTGCAGCGCTTTGCTGCACAGTGGGAGCAGCTGTCGGCGCAGGCGTAGTTTGTGCGGCAATCTCCTGCGGCAGGGTGCTGGGCCCAGTCCTATTGCCGATATATGCGGCGCCGCCGCCCACCAGCAGCGCCACAACGGGCAGCACACATAATATAGGGATCAATCTTTTGTTTTCCATAAACGGTATTCCCTCCCTTTTTACCCCTAGTATTTCCAAAACCATACATTCCATGTACGCCGCTTGCATTTCCAAAATAAGGATTTTATAATGGGCATATAGTATTTGAAGGAGGGATTTTGTAATGAATCAGTTAGATTATACCGATAAAATGGATCTTGTCACCCGGCAGTTGGGAAACGGCGGCGTATTTTTAAACACCGGCAGCTTGGACGCGCCCAATACCATGACCATTGGCTGGGGCTCTGTAGGGGTTTACTGGGGCAAGCCGGTCTTTGTCGTCATGGTGCGCTATTCCCGCCACAGCTTTAAGGCCATTAACGAGATGAAGAACTTTACCGTCAGCATTCCGCTGCATGATATGAAAAAGGAGCTGGGCTATTGCGGGACCCGATCCGGACGCGAGGGCGATAAATTTGCGGCCTGCGGTTTGACGGCAGAGGCCGCCCAAAGCGTTGCGGCGCCGATCGTAGGCGAATGCGAACTGCACTATGAGTGCAAAGTTATCGCCAAGCAGAGCATGGAGCCTACGCTGGTCTGTCCCGATATTCTGCAGCGCTACTATGGCGACGGGGATTTCCACACCTACTTCTACGGCGAGATCGTAAATTGCTACGAAAAGTAAATTAACCTTTGCACATCAAAAAGGCGCGGAATGATTCCGCGCCTTTTGCTATCCTGAATTTCTTAAAAATTGATCCCCAGGGCTTTGCACATCTGCTCTTCCCGCTCGATCCTTCCCACCAGGGAGAGATAGCGCCGGTCCGACTCCATCATCTGCGAAAACAGCCTGCGCACATCCTGCAGGGTAACCTGTTCGATCAAAGACAGGATCTGGTCTTCCGTCCGCACGAAATTACGCATCAACTTGCCCTTGCCGATAGCGCTCATCCGCGCTGAGGTAGACTCCTGCCCCAGGATATAATTGCCTTTCAGCTGCTCTTTGGTCTTGGTCACTTCTTCCAGAGTCAAATCATCTTTAAGCCGGTTCAATTCTTCCTCAATCAGCTGCGCCGCTTTTACCCCCTGAGAAGCGTTTAACGCCGCATAAATGGCCAGCTTGCCGCCAGCCTGGTAAACGGTGGGATAAGCATAGATCGTGTACACCAGCCCGTGCTCTTCCCGCAGGGACTGGAACAGCCGCGAGCTCATGCCCCCGCCCAGGATATTGCTTAAAACAGACAAAGTATAGATATCTTCGCTTTCCGAATCCACGCCCGGTAGCGCCAGGCAAAAATGCAGCTGCTCGATATCCTTGACCCGCCCATTATAGCGGACTTCGCTACTATCTCCCGTTGCGGGCGGCACTTTATCCTTGACCGCGGTGGGCGCTGCCTTGTACCCGCCAAAATGCTGCTCGCAAAGGGCTACAAATCGCTCAGGATCGATTTTGCCCGCGCAGGCGATAACGATCTCCTCCGGGCCGTAGCGTTCGTTAAAATAGCCTACCAGCCCCGCACGATCGAGACCAGCAATATTCTGCTCCGGCCCCAGGATGGGACGGGCCAACGGATGCCCCGCAAAATAGAGGCTGGACGACAGTTCATGTACCAAGTCCTCCGGTGTATCCTCCACCATATGGATCTCCTCGATGACTACGCCCTTTTCCTTTGCGATCTCGGCCGGGTCAAACGCCGAATGCAGGAACATATCGCTGAGCACATCCATGGCGATGTCGATATGCTCATCGCGTACCGTAGCGTAGTAACAGGTGCATTCCTTCGATGTAAAAGCGTTGAGCTGCCCGCCGATCTCGTCGATCTCGCTGGAGATCTGCATGGCGCTGCGCCGTCCGGTCCCTTTAAAAAGCATGTGCTCGATAAAATGAGAGTAGCCATTTTGCTCCTCCCGCTCGTTCACCGAGCCGGTACGCACCCAGATGCCCACCGCTACGGAGCGGAAGTAAGGAATGGGTTCGGCGATCAGCCGCACGCCATTGGGTAATGTATGCTCAAAAAACTGTTTGCTCATCCGTGCTTTATCTCCTGTATTCTACTAACGTGTTTTCCCCTAGTATAACCGTTTTCTCCGCCTTCATCAATCCTCAGCGGCAATCAACTCTCCCACCGGGCAAAGCCTGTAGCCCTGGCCGGTCAGGTAATCCAGCATTTGCCCGTAGATGCGCGCCGTGGCCGCGGTTGGATGGGTCAGGATAATGCCGCCGGGCGCCATCTTTTTTTGCACGCGCCCCAGCAGCACATCGTCTTGCTGGTCGCGCCAGTCGATGGTATCGCAAGACCACATGATCGTCTTATAATTCAGCTGTTTAGCCGCCTGCAACGTCGCCTGCCCAAAATCGCCAGATGGGGGCATAAAAAGGGAAATTGTCGTTCCCGTGATCGGTTCAATGGCGTTAGCCGCCTTTTCCATTTCTTTTACGTTTTCATCCAGCGATAGCTTGCTGTGCATCTTATGGCTGTAGCCGTGGCTGCCGATCTCATGGCCATCAGATACGATTTGCTTAAGAACCTCCGGGTTGTCGTTAGCCCACATGCCGCCAATAAAAAAAGTGGCCTTAATATCCCGCTCCTTAAGCGCCTTGAGGATATCCGGCACATACTCGGTGCCCCAGTAGATATTGCAGACTACCGCGCCCACCTTCTCCTGGGTTTCCGCCCCATAAATGGGTTTCAGCTCATTTTCCTTCCAGACCGGTAAAATTTTATCTCCAAAAGTCAAGGTAAAAATCATCAGCACCGCCAAAACCAGCACCGTACTGGCGCCATGCTTGGCCAGCCATTTGCGGGGTTTTCGCAAATCCACCCCAATCCCTCCTTCACGTATGCTTCTCATTGTTGCATTTTATGGCGTTTATCGTCGGGATATGATGTGGATAGCCGAAGCCTGCCCTGTTTTTCACAAATAAAAAGCGGCAGCCAAGCTTTTGCTTAACTGCCGCTTCAATTTAGCTTATCGCTAAAACTATTTGTTCGCCATAGAACGCTCATACTGCTCGATCATCGACTTTACCATACCACCGCCGATGGAACCAGCATCACGAGAAGTCAGGTCACCATTGTAACCCTGCTTCAGGTTCACGTTCAGCTGCTTCGCGATTTCATACTTCATGTTATCCATAGCCTGCTTAGCCTCGGGGACAACAATACGGTTGGAGCTATTCGCCATTTTGATTCACCTCCTTTCAATGGAATTTAGGATCAGATTTAATGGTCTTAGGTTATTTGGACATATTCCGCTCGTACTGCTCGATCATGTGCTTAACCATGTAACCACCGACAGTCCCGTTCTCCTTAGAGGTCAAATCGCCATTGTAACCCTGCTTCAGGTTCACGTTCTGCTCGCGAGCGATCTCGTACTTCATCGTATCCATCGCCTGCTGCGCTTCCGGTACAACCAGACGGTTGCTGCTATTACGTGCCACTTGTGCTCACCTCCCTTGCATCAGCTTAAACCTATGTTCTCCCAGCCGGGAGTTTTTTAAGCTGGTAAATGTCGGTTACCACTTTTTTGCGAAATCGTTGATTCCACAGCACTATAATTTGCATTATGCTTTTTGAGCATACAGGCAATTTTTACAAAAATACCGCCAGGTTTTCCCTGACGGTATTTTGCGCTCGCTTGATTTTATTTAATTCATGGCTATGCTCTTTAACCGTTTTACATGGCGGGCCATCGCGGCCTTAAAAACCAGTTCGGCTTCCACTTGCCAGTTTGCATCAGAGCTTAGCATTTCGACGATTTCGCGCACCTCATAAACTTCCTGCAAGTTCTGCGTCAGCCTAAGCAGCTGACTGTCCAACGTACCATGCTGCTGCGTGCCCAAGTATTCACCTGGGCCCCTTAACTCCATATCCTTTTGGGCCAGCTCAAATCCGTTTTGCGTCTGGGTAAGCAGCTCCAGCCGTTCCCGCGCCGTTTGAGATAGATCCCCGCCCATTAAAAAGCAGTAGGACTGCCGGCTGCCCCGCCCCACCCGGCCGCGCAGCTGATGCAGCTGAGCTAATCCAAACCGCTCGGCATTTTCGATCACCATAATAGATGCGTTGGGTACATTTACCCCTACCTCGATCACGCTGGTCGCCACCAGCACTTTGATCTCTCCCGCCGTAAAGGCGCTGATCGCCGCTTCCTTTTCCGCTGGGCGCATTTTGCCATGCACGCATCCCAACGCGATCTCCTTGAGCGGGCCCTTGGCCAGCTGGCGGTAGAGCTCCTGCGCGGAGTGTACTTCAAGGGTTTCACTCTGTTCGACCAGCGGGCAGACGATGTAGGCCTGGCCGCCGGCGGCGACCTCTTTTAAGATAAACCGGTACATATCCGCGCGTTTGCGCTCGGGTACCATGCTGGTCTGCACCGGGCGGCGCCCCGGCGGCAGCTCATCGATGACTGAAACGTCTAAATCTCCGTACAAGATCAACGAAAGCGTCCGCGGGATCGGCGTGGCCGACATCACCAGCACGTCTACGCCCTTGCCTTTATCGGCCAAACGCGCCCGCTGGCCAACGCCGAAACGGTGCTGCTCATCGGTCACCACAAGCCCCAGCGCCTGAAAGCGCACATCGTCCTGCAAAAGTGCATGCGTACCCACCAAGACGTCGATCTGCCCCCTTTCCAAAAAGGCCAGCAGATCCCGCCGTTTGCCTGCGGGCATGCCCCCGCTTAATCGTGCGATACGCACGCCCAGCGGCTTTAAAAACTCTTTAAGGCTCTCTTCATGCTGCGCGGCCAAAATCTCCGTGGGCGCCATAAAAGCGCCCTGGCGGCCGGAAAGATATACCGCATACAGGGCCAGCGCTGCGATTGCCGTTTTACCCGAGCCAACATCGCCCTGCAGCAAACGGTTCATGGGCTTGTTTTGCGCCATATCGGCCAGAATTTCATCCAGCGCCCGGCGCTGCGCCCCAGTCAAGTCGTAGGGCAGGGCTTCTATGGCGGCATTGAATTTAGTTGCATCGTAAATGCAGGCCTGTCCATCCGTCAGGGCCAGGCGTTCTCCTTTTAAATGCGCCACCGCCGCCAGGAAATAAAGCAACTCCTCAAAAGAGAGCCTGCGCCCCGCCAGACGCAGTGCCTCCCGGTCTTTTGGGAAATGGATATTTTCTATGGCAAACCCAGCCTCGCAAAGGCCGCAATATTGCCTCAACCGCTGCGGCAGCGCGTCTGCGATCTTCCCCCGGCTGTACTCTAACGCTGCGATCGCCAGGTTGCGCATCACCTTTTGCGAGATGCCCTGTGTCAGCGGATAGACCGGCATCAGCGGCAGCGCCTCGTCTTTAGCGGGATTCAGCTTTTCTATCGTGGGGTTTAGCAGCTGCACCCGCCCCTGCCGGCGCGAAGCCCGGCCAATAAAGTAAAGGGAATCCTCACCCGTCAAGGCCCGCTTCATAAACGGCTGGTTAAACCAAACGCATTCGATCAAACCGCTGTCGTCCTCGATCTTCACCTGGATCAGCGTCATCCCGCCACGCAGGCGCACTTCCCGCGGCTGCGAGGCCAACTGCGCACGGATCACCACTTCTTCGCCCAGCTCCACCTGGGCAATCAACGTGGTTTGATTATAATCCCGGTACCCTCTGGGCAGAAAATGCAGCAGGTCGTCTACCGTGAAAAGATTCAGTTTTTCCAATAGTTTTGCCCGTTGGGGGCCAATGCCCGGCAAAACGCTGATGGGTGCTTCCATTACAGCTCCTCCCCCGCCGTTCTATCAAAAAAAGGGGCGCTTTCCGCCCCTTTTCTTCCACACCTTATATAAGCGCTTACTCTACCGAGAAAATGTAATGGTAGAGCGGCTGCCCGCCAAAGTGCATCTCGATGTCGCAATCCGGGAACTGTTCTTCCAAAGCATCCCGCAAGGCTCCAGCCGCCTGCTCGCTGACATCCTCCCCATAAAATCCGGTAACGATCTCACAGTCGCCAATACATTTGACTAACAGGTCTTTAACGACCGTATCCACATCGTTACCCACAATTTGGATCTGGCTGTCAAAAAGGCCGAGAATATCGTCTTTTTTAATGGTAAACTCGCCATTTTCCGTATCTCGCACCGCATAGGTGATCTGCGCGCAATGGGCAGAGGCCAGCGCATCGGTCATGCGCTCAACATTTTCCTCCACGCTGCTATCCAGGTTAAAAGCGAGGATCGCCGAGATGCCCTGCGGAATCGACTTGCTGGGAATCACCTCGACCCTGCGATCCGGTAAAATATCCTTTACCTGCTGGGCCGCAAGGATGATATTGGAATTATTGGGCAGCACAAACACCGTTTTGGCGTTGGTTTCCTCCACCGCTCGGGCGATATCCTCAATACTGGGGTTCATGCTCTGTCCGCCTTCGATCAGGCGGTCCACTCCCAGATCGTTAAAGATGCTACCGATCCCTTCGCCCACGGAAACCGATACCAGGGCAACCTCTTTTTCCTGCGCCGCAGGCGCCGCATCCTCGTCCACAGGTCTGCCCTGCTTACGCATGATCTCTCGGTGCTGCTCACGCATATTTTCAATTTTGACCGGGCCAAGCTCGCCCAGCTCCAACGCGTATTGCAATGCCTGGCCGGGATTGTTGGTATGTACGTGTACCTTGATCATCTCAGGGTCGCCCACCACGACGATGGAATCCCCGATGGCGCCCAGCTTGTCGCGCAGGTCATCCTGCTGCGCCTCGCCCACGCCCTCTTTCAGACGGACGACAAAGAACTCCGTGCAATAGCCAAATTTAATATCCGCAAGGCTTTTGAATTCCGCCACCTCACTAGCGGTGGATTCCACCTCGATCTCGCGCTGTTTTTCTACAGCGGCGCCCTCGGGCAGCGGCTGGCCCAGGATCGAATAACGGAAACCCGTATAGATCAGCAAGAGCCCTTTTCCGCCCGCGTCTACTACGCCGGCCTGCTTGAGCACCGGAAGCATATCCGGCGTCTTGTCCAGGGTGATCTGGCCCTGCTCCAACATCGCGTCCAATACGCCCAAAACATCCAGCCCGCTGCGCGCGGCGCGCTTGGCCGTATCCGCCATGGCGCGCGCCACGGTTAAAATCGTACCCTCTTTGGGCTTCATCACGGCTTTATAAGCCATCTCAACGCCGGATTGCACGGCGCTTGCAAAATGCGCCGCATCCATCATGGCCTTATCGGTCATGGCTTTAGAAAAGCCGCGGAACAACTGGGATAAAATTACGCCCGAGTTGCCCCGTGCCCCGCGCAAAGAGCCGCGCGCTACGGCCGCAGAAACCACATCCGTCCCCGCCTGGTCATCCAGCGCGCTCAGCTCGCGCACGACGGCGCTCAGCGTAAGCGACATATTGGTGCCCGTATCGCCATCCGGCACCGGGAACACGTTTAAAGCATTCAAATGCGCAACATTTGCCTCCAGCAATGCTGCGCCAGCCAAGATCATCTGTTTTAGGCCCTGCCCGTCTAACGCCTGAATAGACAATTCTGTTTTCCTCCCTCAACCAAGCCCTTACACGCGGATATCCTGGATCATAACGTTAACGCTATCCACTTCCAGGCCGGTTAGCTTCTGCACATTGAATTTGACCGCTTCCACCAGCGAAGAGCCCGCCTGGGCGATGGAGATGCCATACTGTACGATGATGTACAGGTTGATCACCAAACGGTCGTTCGAAGTATCTACCCGGACGCCGCGCATGATATTATCGCGCCCCAAAAGCTCCATGATCCCATCGGTAGCCCGCTTGGCAACCATGCCCACGACGCCGTATGATTCCACAGCCGCGGTACCCGCAATCGTCGCGATGACGTCATCGGTTATGCTGATATACCCTAAATCATTTATAATTTTTGCTGCCATACACGTTACCTCCTATCGGCCGCTTTGCGCAAAATACTTTTTATCCCATATATCATACGATATTTTACGCGAATTCGCAACCATGTTATCTGGAGGTTGCCCGCAATCGCCTGTTTTCAATCGATTTAGAGGGATTTCGACAAGTTTAATTTTAATTTAGATTACGATTTTAGCTTGCAAATTATCACAAACAATGGTAAAATACTTTTGTTTTATGGATAGATTTAAAGGCCTACCTTGAAGGAGGTGGAATCAGATATGGCTAAATATTGTGAGATTTGCAAAAAGGGTGTGATGAGCGGCAACGCTGTCAGCCACTCCCACCGTGCGAGCCGCCGCATTTGGGCGCCCAACATTCAGAAGGTTCGCGTGATGGTGGACGGCACCACGAAAAAGATGCATGTATGCACCCGTTGCCTGCGCTCCGGCAAGGTTCAGCGCGCCATCTAATGGCTCGTATCGAGGCAAAACGTATAGAAAAGCGAAGATCAAACCGATCTTCGCTTTTTTCTTTTCACCTTATGTGATTGTTGCAGGGCTTTAGCCGTTGTTCTTGCCTGTAAACCTGCGCAAAATCCCGCGCAGGCATTTGGGTGCACGGATACAGATAAATTTCATTGATAACCCCTCCTCCATTTTCACTAGCGGCATTTCAAAAATAATACGCCGGCTATGATAAATGCTGCGCCGGTGATAAGCGCCCAAAACCAGGATGGGATGCAGCAAATAATCAGGATACATCCCACGGCGATCAGTAATATACCCAGCACTTTCGTACAACCGGAGGACCTTCCCCTTGTTGCGCGGCACCTGCCCAAAGCGCCCACCCCCTTTTGCTTGAACATACTGTAGTATACGTATGCCGCATCAATTTGGTGCGCGCTTTTAAAAGCGATATTTTATTGTTTCTTTTGTTTTACGTAAATCGTTGGATACCAGCTTTTACGCTAATCTTCACCCGGAATCACGGCCAGGACGTATCCGTTTTCAACGGTTACTGCGGCTTGAGGCTCGGTCAGCACATTGCTCACGCCCAAGGGCCGGTCTATGGGCAGGTCCGCATCCATAACCGGATACTCCAAGCCGCTCGTATCGGCAATATGCGCCCGGCCCAGCGGAAACAGCGAGACCGTATCGCCTACTTCTCCCTCAATGGTAAAGCATCCGCTGCCCACGAAAGCACGCGCCCTCCCCTGCACGATCTGTGCCCGCACGCCATCCCGATGCAATTTATAAAGGATCTGGATGTTGCCCAGCATGTGATCCAGCCGCGTACCCAGCGCCGCCGCAAATACGATAGAACCGGCGCCCAGGGCCAACGCCAGCTCGGCCGCGATCATGGCGTCGGTATCGTCTTTATGGGTCGGATAGCGTTTAACTTCGGTATGCGCAAGCGCCGAATCCTGCAGCCGCTCCGGCGGGAGCGAATCCATATCGCCCACCAGGTAGTCGATCGGCACCTGAGCCTCTAACAGGTATTCCGCGCCTTTATCCGCAGCGATCACCCACCGCGCCGCCTGCGCCAGGCCACGCAATTGTTCCAGCGGCGGCCGGGCGCCGCCCAGTACGATCAGGCAATCAAACGCGCGCATGGCTTTTAAGCTCCTCGATGGCCTGCGCGCGGTCCTGCGCACCGAATACGGCCGAACCTGCCACCAGCACATTGGCCCCGGCGGCAGCCACCTGCCGGGCGGTTCGCGCATCAATCCCTCCGTCTACCTCAAGGTCTATCGCATATCCGGATTCGTCGATCATCCGGCGGACGTAGGCGATCTTCTCCAGCATCTGCGGGATAAACGCCTGCCCGCCAAAGCCGGGGTTGACCGTCATCACCAGTACCAGATCGACCTTATCCAAAATGTAGCGCAAAACCTCCGGCGAGGTAGCCGGATTGAGCACGACGCCTGCCTTTGCCCCAGCTTCGCGTACCAGGCCCAGCGCCCGGTGTAAATGCCGCGTGGCCTCCGCGTGGACGGAGATCACGTCCGCCCCGGCAGCGGCAAATTCACCGATATAGCGCTCAGGCTCTTCAATCATGAGATGCACATCCAGCGGCAAAGCCGTATTCCTTCGGATGGCCTGTACCATCCCTTGCCCCAGCGAGATATTCGGCACAAAGCGCCCATCCATCACATCCACATGCACCAGGTCCGCCCCCGCCGCCTGCAGGGAAGCTACCTCCTGCCCCATAGCCGCAAAATCCGCCGCTAAAATCGATGGTGCGATCTTAATCATATTGTCTCCTCCATTGTTCGCGCGCCTCCGAAAGCAACGTGCGGTAGCGCTCATGTCTTCCCTTGGCCAGTTCCCCTTCGGCAACTGCCTGGCGCACAGCACAATCCGGCTCCCGGTCGTGCAGGCAGCCGTTAAAGCGGCACTGCCCCTGGTAAGAACGGTATTCGGGATAGTATTCCTGTAAAAGCTCCGGATCGCCAATATTGGTCTCAAAAAGGCTGAAGCCCGGCGTATCCATAATAAAGGTGTCCGGCCCGGCGCGCAATAACTGCGTCCGGCGTGTGGTATGCCGCCCGCGCGCCAGTTTTTTGCTGAGACCTCCGGTCTCCATTTCCTCTCCCGGCAGCAGCAGGTTGATCAGCGAGCTTTTGCCCACGCCGGATTGCCCCGCAAAACAGGTGACCTTCCCCTTCAGGCGGGCGGTAATGTTATCAATCCCCTCCGCGTTTTTAGCCGAAACGGATAGCACCGGATAACCCGTAGCCGCATATTCCCGGCGGATGCCCTCTTCTACACGGCCATCTTCATCCATATCGCATTTGTTGATGCAGAGCACCGCTTCCATCTCCCACTGCTCCGCCTGAATCAGCAGCCTGTCCAACAGCAGCAGGTCCGCCGCGGGTACACCGGCCGTGATCACGACGATCATCTGGTCGATATTCGCGGCGGGCGGGCGTACCAGCTGATTTTTACGGGGGCGGATGTGCTCAATACGTCCGTTTTGCTGATCCTTGGCCGGTAAAAAGGATACATGATCTCCCGTCAGGGGTTTGCCCACCTCCTGGCGGAGTTTTCCCCTTGCATTGCAGGTATGCACCCGGCCCGCGGCATCCAGCACCTCATAGTATCCGCCGATGCCCTGCAGGATGATTCCGGTTTTTAGCTGATCCTCTTGTACCGACAAGTTCAAACCTCCAATTTAAAATGCGCTAAAATATCTCTGGCGGGTGGCTGCAAATCACACAAAGCCCATCGCCATCCGCCTGCCAGGCCACATCTTTGGCGCCCGCAGGCAGAAAAATCTCGTCCCCCTGTTTTACCTGCATGCTCTCTGCACGCGTTTCAAGTTTACCGCTGCCGGATAAAACGATGGCGATGGTAAAGGCGCCAGTCTGCGTAGGCTGCAAACGCCCTGTTACCTCCAGCCGCGTTGCAGAAAAGTAGTTGGTATACGGCCGGCCGATCAGCTTAAGCTCCCGGCCTTGCGGCGTCTGCTGGAGAACCTCCGGCTCCACCAAGTATTTGGCCAGATTCTCCTCATAGCTGGCGCCCTCGTAATGATAACAGCGCATGGTCCGTTCGTCAAACGCCGCCTCCTGCGCCGGGTCGTCAAAATGCTTGCGCCGCGCACCCAATGTGATATCAGAAGGCTCCTGCACCTCGATCACAAAGCATCCGCCGCCAATGGCATGGGGGCAGCCTGCCGCCACATGGAACATCTGTCCCACCTCTACAGGGATCTTGTGGCACATTTTTTCCATGCTGGGCACGTCGCCGGCAAAATAATATTTGGAGTATTCTTCAATGCTGGCGCCCTCTTTAAAGCCCAGCAGCACATAAGGCGGCTCATCCGCGTCCGTGCGCTTTCCGATGATGTACCAGGATTCTTCCTTGCCGTAAGGAGAATTCCAATACTTCATGGCATCCTTGCGATCTGGATGGCATTGCAGGCCCAGCTGGTGCTGCGCGTCCAACAGCTTGACCAGCACGCCGGTATCCGCGCCGCAGCGGCGCACATGCGCTGCGCCTAAAAACTGTTCCGGCGCCTGGTCGATCAGCTCCTTTAAAAGCATCTGCCCACCGCCGGGCAGGGCCGCGTAGGCCATCCCCTTATTCGGGTCCTCTCCCAGCTCCAGGCGATTGACCCGCGTAGTAGAACCTACCCAGGATTCCGGCCGGTCGTCGTCCACACACTGCTCCTGCGGCAGGCCACGGAAACGGTCCGTCTCCCTGCCGCCCAGGTAGTTGCGCCCGATGCGGTTTTGCACCAAGCGGATCGGTCGCTCATACAGTTCACTCATGTCAAGCGTCCCCCCATTTTCTTTTTTCTCTCTATCTATTCATCTTGTGCGCTGACAAAGATGTCCACCGCCTCACCCGCCGTGATGGATTCTCCCGCCGCGGGCTCCTGTCTAAAAATATAGCCCGGTTTATACGTGTTGCTCTCCTCATAAACGTTGCCGATCTCAAGCCCTGCCCGCTCCAGCTCCGTGCGCGCGGCATCCAGCTGCATGCCTTTCAGGTCCGGCACATCCACATTTTCCGGGCCGATGCTCACGATCAGCGTAGCGGTTTCACCCTCTTTGATGATCGCCTCTGGCAGCGGGTACTGTTCAATTACATTTCCCGCTGGCACCGTATCGTTACGCTCCTGTTTAATATTGACGCGCAGGTTGCGTTCGTCCCGCAGGACATGGGTGGCATCCTGCTCGGTCTGCCCCACTACGGAAGGCATTTTAATGTTGACCCGGGTATCGCTGTTCTGGATCATCCGGTTGCCAATAAAAAACATCGTCAGTAGTAACCCTAAAACGATGACCATCGCCACGAAGATACGCACGATGCGCCCCACGGCTACAGGATCCTTCCCTGCCGGCGCTTCATCCTCATCTTCCCACTCATCATCGCCAGGCAGGTGATCCTTTAAGTCGATCATACGGGTCTTATCGTCCACATATTCATCCTGGACGTAATCGCCCTCCGGGTACAGACCCACCATTTCCAGATCCCTGCACATGGCTTTGGCGCTGGAATATCGTTTGCCCGGCTCTTTTTCCATAGCTTTTAAAATGATTTTTTCCAAAGCCCTGGGCAGCTGCGGGGCAAACACGGTGGGCGGCGGCGGCGTTTCCTGGATGTGTTTCAGCGCGATCGCCACCGGCGTATCCCCCTTAAAAGGCACGGTTCCGGTGACCATTTCGTAAATCAAAACACCCAGCGAATAGATGTCGCAGCCCTTACCTGCCGCATCGCCTCTGGCCTGCTCGGGGGAGATGTACTGCACGGTGCCCAGCACCCCGTCCATCATCGTGCGCGTGGCCGAGGTCACGGGTTTGGCCAAGCCAAAATCCATGACTTTTACGTGGATATGCCCATTTTCTTCCCGACTCAAAATCACGTTTTGCGGCTTGATATCCCGATGGATCACGTTATTCTGGTGTGCATGCTGCATGGCATTGCAGATCTGCATGGCGATATCCAGCGCTTCGTCCACTTCCAGCACGCCGCGCTGGTCTATGTATTGTTTAAGCGTTTGCCCAGGCAGATATTCCATGACCATATAAAATAAGTCATCCTGCTCGCCAATTCCATAAATATTGACAATATTGGGATGGGATAGGTTGGCCAGGGTTTCACCCTCCCGCCAAAAATGGCGCACGTAAACCTGATCCTCCGCCAGCTCGTTGCGCAGGATCTTGACCGCCACCGGCAAACCATCGCTCACCCGCCTGGCCAGGTAGACCAGGGCCATCCCCCCGGCGCCGATGCGCTCTTGCAGTACGAAGGTATCGGCTATGACCAGGCCCTCCAAGCGGTCCTTCATTGCGCGTCACCTCCGTGCAATATCAACGCTATAGTAATATTGTCACGGCCGCCGCGCTTAAGCGCCAGGCCCAGCAGCGTTTGCAGCGCCTCTCTTGGCTCCTGCCCGCCAAGAACCGCGGCGATCTCTTCATCCGTTACCGCGCCGGTCAGCCCATCACTGCAAAGCAGCAGCATGTCGCCACGCTGCCATTTTTCCTCGATCAGGTCTACATCCACAATGCGCGCCGTGCCCAGAGCCCGGGTTATGATGTTGCCCTGCGGATGCCCGCGCCGCTCCTGAGGCAGTAATTCGCCAAGGTCGATCAGCTGCTGCACCAGGGTATGGTCCCGCGTGATCTGGCGCAGCGCGCCCTCGTGAAATAGATAGGCGCGGCTGTCCCCCACGTGCCCAAGGTCGATCTTTTCCTCATCCAGTACAGCCAAGGTCATGGTGGTGCCCATACCGGCGTATTGCTCGCTTTCCTGGGTAGCCTCATATACCTCCCGGTTGGCCTCGTTCATCGCCTGGAATATCTTTTCCCGCAGCGTCATCCCCGGCGTATCTTGCAACCGGCCAAAGGCGATAACCGCGCTGCGCACGGCCATGGCGCTAGCTACCTCGCCCGCGCGGTGGCCGCCCATACCATCGGCCACAATGGCCAAATTGCCAGGCGCGCCCTCTGCCCCGGGTAAATAATAGGCATCTTCATTTTGTTCCCGCACATAGCCGCGGTGGGTTACGGCTGAATATTGCATGAGGGTTCCTCCCGCTCCAAATAGCGCCTGCGCAGCTGGCCGCATGCGCCCTCGATATCGTCGCCCATTTCCCTTCTGATGGTAGCAGATGCGCCGCATTTATTCAATACATTTAAAAAGCCCTGAATACGGCTAGCAGGCGGCGGCGCCCAGTTGCGCTCTACAACGGCGTTAATGGGGATCAGGTTGATATGGCACTGCATCCCGCGCACCAGCTTAGCCAGGCGCATCGCCTGCTCATCCGCATCGTTTACGCCGCGGATCAGCGCGTATTCAAAAATCGCCCTTCGCCCCGTGGCCTGTACATAATCCCGCATGGCCTGCATCACTTCATCCAGCCCATATTGCCGGGCGATGGGCATGATCTCGCGGCGCAGCGCATCATCCGGCGCATGGAGCGACAGGCACAGCGTCACCGGTAGCCCCTCCCGGGCCAGCTGCCTGATCTGCTGGGGAAGGCCGCAGGTGGACAGCGAGATGTGCCGCAGCCCGATCTGCACCCCCTGCGGGTGGGATACGAGGCGCAAAAAGCGGATGGACTCCTCATAGTTATCCAGCGGTTCACCGCTGCCCATCATCACTATATTAGAAATATGCCCGCCCTTTTCTTCCAGCAGGCGATTGACGGAGAGTACCTGCCCCAGCATCTCTCCCGCGTGCAGGTCGCGCACCCGGCCCGCAAGGGTAGAGGCGCAAAAGGCGCAACCCATCCGGCAGCCAACCTGGCTGGAAATGCAAAGCGTATCCCCATGCTTATAATGCATGAGTACGCCTTCGATAATATTGTCGTCCTCCAGAGCAAACAGGAATTTGACCGTGCCGTCCAGCTTGCTGGTCACACTCTTTTCAATGCGCACGCCGCCCAGCCGCATGCCCTGGGCCAGCTGCTCGCGCAGCGCTTTGGGCAGATTGGTCATCTCGTCGATCCCCCGCCCTTTATGTAGCCAGGAAAAGACCTGCTTAGCCCGATAAGCCGGCAGACCCCGCGCCTTAAAATAGGCCTCCAATTCCTCTGGGTAAAAATCCAATAATGCTTTGCCTTCCATTACCTCTCCTTGCGCCTGAAGCGCGCCATATAAAACCCTGCCGTTCCATCCACATGGGGATACAGCTGCAATCCGCCGTCTGCCACGCGGGCTTTTAGGCCCGAAGGCAGAAGCGGCGAAAAATCGTCCTGTTCGTAATCGGTGTGGCTGGATAGGAAATCCCGTACCTGCTCCGTATTTTCTTCATGCGTCATGGTGCAAGTCGCATAGACCAGCCGCCCGCTCGGGCGCACGTAGCGGGCCGCGCAGTGCAGAATATCCCGTTGCAGCTTTGCCAACGCCGCAATGTCCTGCGCAACGACCCGGTGGCGCAGGTCCGGCTTTTCCCATAGCAGCCCCAGGCCGGAGCAGGGGGCGTCCACCAACACGGCGTCAAAACCATCGTTCCAGGCCGGCCGCGGCTGCGAAGCGTCCCACTGCAGCGTTTCAAGCGCCACCCTTAGCCGGTGCGCATTTTTTTCGATTAGCTGAACCCGGTGGCCGTGCAGGTCGCAGGCCGTGATGAGCGCTTTACCCTGCGCTTCCATGGCCATTGCGCAGCTTTTTCCGCCTGGCGCAGCGCACAGATCCAGTATTTTTTGCCCTGGCCGCGCCTCCACCAGCCGCGCAGCCAACTGGGAAGCCTCCCCCTGTACGGTAAACCAGCCTTCGTTAAAGGCCGGCTCCTGCGCGGGCACGCCTTTCCAGTAGTATCCATCCCCCGCCAGCGGCGCGGGGCGCAGCCGCTCCGCCTGGTCCGCGCACCAGCTGTCCCATTGCGCCGGGCTCACTTTAAGCCGGTTGGGCTTGATGCATACTTCTCCATAATCCATTTGATGGCGCAGCAGCCCGGAGGCCTCCTCCAGGCCCAGCGCGCCGATAAAGTATTCCACCAGCCAAAGCGGCCAGCCAAATTCCACGGATAACCGCAGCGTGGGCTGCTTTTTTTCATCCGGCAGCAAAATACTATCCTTTGTCCTGGACAGATTTCGCAGCACGCCGTTGACAAAGCCGGATAGCCGACCCAGCCCTACGGCTTTTGCCAACTCGACACAGCTGTTGCAGGCAGCAGAATCCGGCACCCGGTCCATTTTCAAGATCTGGTAGGCGCCCATCCTCAGAAGCGTGCGCACGCCCGGGTGTACTTTTTTGGCGCGAATGTAGCCCTGCAGGCAATAGTCCAGATAGATCTGCCATTGCAGCGTGCCATAGATCAGCTGGGTCGTCAGGCGCGCATCCCGCTCATCGTCCAGCTGCGTCTTTTTCAGGCGCAGGTTTGCAAAACTGCCCTTATTTTCAATATCGCGCAAGGCATCATAGGCCTGCCTGCGCGCATCCAACCCGGTCATAGCGGCAAGGACGGCTCAAAAATTGCGCCGACCGGCAGCTTTTTGCCGCGCAGGTACTCGCTATCGCTCATCCACTTGCCGCCCGGCGCCAACAGCCTGCCCACGCGCGCCGCGCCATCGCCGCAGGCGACGATCAGCCCCGCCTTGGGGTCGGCCGCTAAAATCGTGCCCGGCTGCCGCTTTTCGCCTGCCCATTCCACGGGATCGATCCTTGCGATCTTAAAGCTCTGTCCCTCCAGCCGCGTCCAGGCAAAGGGCGCCGGGTCCAGCGCACGGCAATGGTCGTGCAGCTGCGCGGCCGTGCGGTCCCAATGAATATAGGCCACTTTTTTATCGATCATCGGATAATGAGAGGCTTGCCCTTCGTCCTGAGGCGTGCGCGTGAGCGTACCCGCTTCCAGTTCGCGCAACGTATCTTTTAGCACCTGGGCGCCGATATCGGCCAGGCGCGCATATAATTCCCCGCCGGTCTCATCCGGGCCGATAGGGGTTTCACGGCGCAGCAGCATATCTCCAGTGTCCACTCCCGCGTCGGTAAACATCGTGGTAATACCCGTGGTCTTTTCGCCGTTCATGATCGCCCACTGGATAGGCGCCGCCCCACGGTAGCCGGGCAGCAGCGAACCGTGCACGTTGATGCAGCCCGAACGCGGCAACCCCAGAATTTTGGGAGAGAGGATCTGCCCATAGGCCGCCGTGATCATTAAATCCATATCCAAAGCTTCCAGCTGCGCCACGCATTCGGCCCTGCGGATGCGTTCAAATTGCAACACCGGAATATCCAGCGCCTGCGCCGCAACTTTGACCGGGGGCGGCAGCATTTTTTTACCCCGCCCTTTAGGCCGGTCTGGCTGGGTAACGGCGGCCACCACCTCATAACCCTCCTTGCAAAGCATCTCCAGCGAGGGCACCGCAAACTCCGGCGTACCTAAAAATACAATGCGCATTATTCGCCCTGCTCCTCCTGCGTGTTTTCCTCTTCGAAGCTACACTCCTGGTACATCTTATCGATGAAAAGCACGCCGTCTAAATGGTCGATCTCATGGCAGCAAGCCCGGGCCAGCAGTTCTTCCCCCTCTAACTCGAACCAGTTACCGTTACGATCCTGCGCCTTGACCCTGACCTTCATGGGACGGATGACCATACCCTGGCGCTCCGGCACGCTCAGGCAGCCCTCCGGCCCGTCCTGTTCGCCCTCGGTCGCGACGATCTCGGGATTGATCAATTCGATCACCCCTTCACCCACATCGATGACCACGGCTCTGCGCAAAATGCCTACCTGCGGCGCGGCCAGGCCCACGCCATCCGCCGCGGCCATGGTCTCCGCCATATCGTCCAGCAGCGCGTGCAAACGGTCGTTAAAATCCGTCACGATGCGGGATTTCTTGCGCAGCAGCGCATCCCCTTCAAATACGATCGATCGAATCGCCATTTTCTCTCATCCTCCTGCTTGTTTAGGCCATATTGACCGGATTGATCTCAAAATAGGCATGTCCCTTCCACTTTTCCTGGGCCTGCCATTGTTCAAAGGCTACCTGTAAGTATTCCAGTGCATATTTCATTTTATCATTTTTTGCGATCCGCAGCAAAAGCTGGGCGCGATATTCATTTTTGATCTTGCTTAGTGGCGCCATCTGCACATGGCTGGCCAAACAACAGCCCTCCCACTGCGGAAAGTGCTGTTGCATATAGCGCGCAATAAACTTTTGCAGTCCCTTGGCGGCGCGCATCGCCTCATCCTGCTGGCCGGCAGAACAAAGCGCCCGCGCAAATACCGCAAATGGCGGGTACTGGCAGGCCTTGCGCGCGCGCATCTCCCGCTCAAAAAAGGCTTTATAATCCTGTCGGGCGGCCAAAGCTATCGCATAATGTTCGGGCGAATAGGTCTGTATCACGACCTGACCGCTCAGATCCGCCCGGCCCGCCCGGCCCGCCACCTGCGTGATCAACTGAAAGGTGCGCTCTGGCGAGCGGTAATCCGGAATATTCAGCGTAATATCCGCAGCCAATACGCCTACCAATGTAACGTTGGGGTAGTCAAGCCCCTTGGTCACCATCTGGGTGCCGATCAGGATATCCGCCTCTCCCCGCTCAAACGCCTCCAGAATCTCTACATGGGCCCCCTTGGTTTTGGTGGTATCCAGATCCATGCGCAGCACTCGGGCCTGGGGCAGCATTTCCCGCAGGGCCTTTTCAACCTGTTGCGTGCCCGCGCCAAAATACTTGATGTAGCGGCTGCCGCACTCCGGGCAAAGCTGGGGCACCGAAGCTGTATGCCCGCAATAGTGGCATACCATCCGTTCAGGATGGGTGTGGTAGCTCATGGAGACTGCGCAGTTGGGGCACTCCATCACATAGCCGCAACTGCGGCAGGATACAAAAGAACTGTGCCCGCGCCGGTTGACAAAGAGGATCGCCTGCTCGCCCCGGGCCATGCAGCCTTTCAGGCGTACGGCAAGCGCGCGGCTGAACAGCGAGCGGTTGCCCCTTGCCAGCTCCTCGCGCATATCGGCCACCTGCACCGCGGGCAGCGCCCGCCCGCCGATACGCTCTGGCAGCTCAAGCAAAGAAATGCGGCCATCCCTGGCTGCGGCATAGCGCTCCAGCGAAGGGGTTGCGCTACCCAGCACCAGCGTCGCCCCCTCCTTTTGCGCCCTGCGCGCGGCGACCTCCACCGCATCGTAGCGCGGGGCGTTTTCGGCCCGGTAGCTGGATTCGTGCTCCTCATCGATGATCACCAGGCCCAGCTGCTCCACCGGGGCAAAGATAGCCGAACGCGCGCCGATGGCCACCCGCGCCTGGCCGGTGCGGATACGCCACCACTCGTCAAACCTCTCCCCCAGGGAAAGGCGGCTGTGCAGCACCGCCGCCTGCGCGCCAAAGCGAGCGCGAAAGCGGGCCACCATCTGGGGGGTCAACGATATTTCGGGTACCAGCAAAATAGCCGTGCGCCCCTCTTGCAATACGCGCGAGAGGCAGGCAAAATAAACCTCCGTTTTGCCGCTGCCCGTCACGCCGTGCAGCAGATATACGCCGCTATGCCCTTCCACCCCGCGCATGATCGCATCCGCGCAGCCTGCCTGTCCGGCGCTGAGCTGGGGTTGCACCTGCGCGGCTTCCATTTTAAGATCCTGATAGGCGCCGCGCCCTACCTCTAGTTGCCGCAACACGACGGCGCCCTTTTTTTGCAGGGCGCGCAGCGCCTCTCGTGCGCCGGGTATCTCCTTTTCCAGCGCCGCAGCGGGCAATACCTGCCCTCTCTCTATCAGCGCCAAAAGTGCCTGCGCCTGGCGCGGCGCGCGGCGGGCAAGCCCCCGTGCCAGCTCAAGCGCCGCCTGTTCGCCCACAGCCAACGCGGCAAACAGGGCCTGTTTGGGTTTGATGCGCTCTCCCCGCAAGCCCGGAGGCAGCATCAGCCGCAGGGCTTCTGCCAGCAGGCAGTGATAGTGCCGCTGCATCCAAAAAGCCAGATCGATCAGCGCCGGAGCGATCACCGGCGCGTCATCCAGGATAGCCGTGATCGGGCGCAGCTTATCCTGCGGCACCTGCGTTTCACTGGCCAGCGCGACCACATACCCTTCAGTTTGGGTGCGCCCAAAGGGAACCTTAACGCGGGAGCCGGGTACAGGGCACAGCGCCCCCAGGGCATAGTCAAACACCCGGTCCACCTGGCTGTGGGCGATATCGACGATCACCTGGGCCACTTTCGGCATAGCTGCACCCCCTTTTTAGTCTACAAATAAAAAGCGCACGGACGCAATGCCGCACGCTTATTTTCCCTTACCGTCAAGCCAGATAGCGGATGGCCTCGTCCAAAATCCGGTCCGCCACTTCACGCTTGCTCAGCAGCGGCAACGCCTTTTCCTCTCCATCCCGGTTAAGCAGAACGATCCGGTTGGTGTCCACGTCAAACCCCGCATCCGGCTGGGAAACATCGTTTACCGCGATGATGTCCATATTCTTATCCCGCAGCTTTTCTTTGGCATGCTGTAAAACCTCTTGCGTTTCCGCCGCAAAGCCTACCAGCACCCGCTCGCCCTTGACAGCGCCCAAAGCGGCGGCGATATCCGGCGTCTTTTCCAATTCCAGCACCAGCTCATCCTGGCCCGGTACCTTTTTGATCTTTTGGGCGGCATATCGCTTAGGCGTAAAATCAGCCGGAGCGGCGGCCTTGATGATCAGATCGCTGAGCGCGTAATGGTCCATTACCGCATCGTACATCTCTTTTGCGCTTAGCACATCGATCTTCTGGCAGCCAGCCGGCGCCTGCAAGGGCGTAGGTCCGCTGATCAAGAGCACCTGCGCGCCCCGCGCTTTAGCCGCCGCAGCCAGCGCGTAGCCCATTTTGCCCGAGGAGCGGTTGGATAAAAAGCGCACCGGGTCGATCGCCTCCCGCGTCGGGCCGGCGGTAATCAAAACCATGCGTCCCTCTAAATCCTGACGCGTCTCCAGTGCGGCATAGACCGTATCCAGAATCTCGGGCAGCTCTGCCAGCCGCCCGGGCCCAACATCTCCGCAAGCCAGGCGCCCCACGCCCGGGGGGACGATCACCGCGCCCCGGCGCTGCAAAGTGGCAAGGTTCTCCTGCACTGCGGCGCTGGCATACATGTTCATGTTCATCGCAGGGGCGATCACCATCGGCGCCGTCGTGGCCATGGCCGTGGTCGACAGCATGTCGTCGGCAATTCCACAGGCCAGCTTGCCGATAAAATTCGCGCTTGCCGGGGCGACCAGAAAGGCATCCGCCCGTTTAGCCAGGGAGATGTGCTCTACCTCCCAGGGGGTATTGCGCATAAACATATCCACCACCACGGGGTGGTTGGTCAGCGTTTCAAAGGTCAGCGGGGCGACAAATTCGGTAGCATGCCGGGTCATGATGACATAAACGCCGATCCCTTTTTTCACCATAGCGCTGGCCAGTTCGGCCGCCTTATAGGCAGCGATGCCGCCGGTTACGCCCAGCACCACGTTTTTACCCTGCAACATCCCCAAATTCCCCTCTCTTAAAGGCCGGTAATCCCCCAGCGCTTAGTCGCGCTTTTCGGGCACACCCTCAAAAGTAATCTTATCTACTACGATTTCCTGTACCGCCATCGTTACCGTGTTGGGCTCGTCCATTTCAACCAACGGCTCCGCCCCATCCACCAGCTGGCGCGCACGCTTAGCGACCTCTACCACCAGCGTATAGCGGCAATCCGCTTTTTCCAACAACTTTCCCAGGTAATCGTATAGCATAATTAAATGACGCCTCCTAATAATTGTTCGTTGATGTGATGGTTGCGATCCACGCGGCACTTTTCCGCCTGGATGATGGCCGCGATCCGGTCCGCGGCGGCCTCTACCTCATCGTTCACCACAACATAGTTATACCGGTTCATAAAATCCAGCTCCTGATAGGCGGATTGGAACCGCTTTAAAATCGCCTCTTCACTCTCGGTCCCCCGTCCGGTGATGCGCTTGCGCAGCTCCTCCATAGACGGCGGCAGAATGAAGATAAACACGCCTTCTTCAAACCGCTCTTTTACCTTGAGCGCCCCTTGGATATCGATCTCCAAAATCACATCGTGCCCGGCGTTCATCTGTTCGCGCACGTACTTTTTAGGGGTGCCATAGTAAGAATCATACACCTGGGCGCACTCTAAAAAGCCGCCCTCTTCCATGATCTGTTTAAACTCCTGCTCGGTGCGGAAAAAATAATTTTTCCCCTCCACCTCGCCCTTGCGGGGCTGGCGTGTGGTCACCGAGATGGAGAGCTTAATCTCCGGGTGTTTCTCAAGCAAGCGCTTGCATACCGTGCCCTTGCCCGTGCCGCTTGGGCCTGAAATAACCACCAATAGGCCCTTATTGTACGTCCTTGCGATCATGACTCCTCATCATCCTCCATTGTCTGGCTATCCTTATTATCCAAGCGGTTGGCCACGGTTTCCGGCTGCACTGCCGAGAGGATGACATGGTCGCTGTCCATGATTAAAACCGCCCGGGTCCTACGGCCGTAGGTGGCGTCGATCAACTGTCCCCTGTCCCGCGCGTCCTGCACGATCCGCTTGATCGGCGCCGACTCTGGACTTACAATGGAAATCAGTCGGTTGGCCGATACGATATTGCCAAAGCCGACATTGATAAATCTGATGCTCATAACTCCTCCAAACCCTGATCTCTTTTCTCTATTCGATATTCTGCACCTGTTCCCTGATCTTTTCGATCTCGCTTTTCACATCCACCACTTTAGACAGGATCTCCGCATCCGAAGCTTTAGAGCCTACAGTGTTGATCTCCCGGTTCATCTCCTGCACGATAAAATCCAGCTTGCGCCCACAAGGCTGCTCGCCCCGCAGGGTATCGAGAAACTGCTGCATATGGCTGCGCAGGCGCACGGTTTCCTCGGCAATCGAAGCCTTATCGGCAAATACCGCCGCCTCGGTCGCGATCCGGTCCGGATCCACCGGCACGTTTTCAAGCAGCTCGGCTATCCGCGCGCGCAGTTTTTGATAATACTCGTCCACCGTCTGCGTAGAGCGCGCCTCGATTTGCCCCACCAGCACAAGGATGGTCTCAATGCGTCCGCTTACGTCCCGCACCATCTCCTGCCCCTCGGTCAAGCGCATCGCCTTGAGCTGATCCAGCGCGCTGGAAAGTACGCCGCGCATCAATTCCCGCAGCGCGTCCTGATCCTCCTCCGTCTCGGAAACGTTTAGCACCTCGGGCAGGCGGCTGATAAAGCTCAGCGTCACATCATTTTGCAGGCCGCTGCTAGCGCTAAGCTGCCCGATGGCGTCCATATAGGCTTTGGCCAGCGCCACATCCGCCTCGACTGATTTTGAATCATCCCGGTGGTTGCGGTAATTCACATAGAACTCCACATGCCCGCGGCTCAGGCGCGATTGCAGCATCTTTCGGATGTCATCCTCTAAAAAAGAAAAGACCCGGGGCAAGCGCAGGGCAATGTCCAGATAACGGTGGTTTACGGTCTTGACCTCTACCGTCATCTCGCGTCCCTCGATCTGCGCGGTGGCCCGGCCGTACCCCGTCATACTTGCGACCTGTTGCTCCAACATGCTCACTCTCCTTAGGCACTATTCAAATTTATTATAGCAGAATTGCGCGCAAATTAAAAGGCGCGCAATCGTTATAAAACCGCTATTTGCCCAAATATCCAATTTTTTGCAGAAATTCAGCCTCGCTGAGCACCGTCACACCCAGCTGCAGCGCCTTATCCAGCTTAGAGCCGGCTTCCTCCCCGGCGATGACATAATCCGTTTTTTTGCTAACGCTGCCCACAGCCTTGCCGCCCGCCTGCTCGATCAGCGCCTTGGCCTCATCCCGCTTCAGCTCGGATAGCGTACCGGTGAGCACGCAGGTTTTTCCGGTAAAGAAATTATCCTGCGCCTTTTCCACCGCCTGGTGCACTGGGGCGACGCCGGCAGCCAGCAGCCGCTCAATGCCATTGCGGATATGCCCATCTGCAAAAAAGCCCACGATATTCTGGGCGATAATGCCGCCGATCTCGTCGATCTGCTCCAGCTCCTGCGCATCGGCCTGCATCAGGCCCTCCAGCGAGCCAAAATGCTCGGCCAGATCCCTTGCCGTTTTGCGCCCCACGCCCGGAATGCCCAATGCGTGCAGAAAGTTGCCCAGCGGCCGGGTCTTGCTCTTTTCCAGCTCATCCAGCAGGCGCTGCGCTTTTTTCTCCGCAAAGCCCTCAAGGTCGACCAAGTCTTCAGCCTTTAAGGCGTACAGGTCGGCTACTTGGCGCACATCCCGCTCTTTAAACAGCAATTCCGCCGTCTTGATGCTAAAGGTTTCAATGTCCATTGCCTCCCGGGAGGCAAAGTGCACCATCCGCCAGATCAGCTGAGGTGGGCAGCTCAGGGAGTTTGGGCAAAACAGGTTCGCGCCGATCTCTTCCAGCACCGTTCCGCAGGCTGGGCAGACCTCTGGCGGCAGCACCTCTTCTCCGGGATACTCCGCATCCTCCACGCCCCCCATGATCTCGGGGATCACTTCATTGGAACGCCGGATCCATACCTTGCCGCCCAGACGCACCTTTTTGCGCTGGATATCGCCAAAGTTGTTCAGCGTGGCGCGCTTTACCGTGGCCCCAGCCAGTTCCACCGGCGCGACATGCGCCAGCGGCGTCAGCTTTCCGGTGCGGCCTACCTCCCAGGTGATCGTCTCGACTACTGTCGTCATTTCCTCAGCGGAGAACTTATAGGCCAGCGCCCAGCGCGGGAACCGGTCCGTATGCCCCAGTACCTCGCGGGTACGCAGATCGTCTATTTTGATGACCGCGCCGTCGATCAGGTAATCAAGCTCCGTCCGCGTAGCGTCGATCTGCTCGATTACTTCCATGACCTGATTAAGATCCTCGCAGGGGCGAAAGAACTCGCCCACCGGAAAGCGGTTTTCCTGCAAGAAAGCGGTCATCTCAGCATAGGTGCGGTAGGGCGGCTGTCCCTCATAATAGCCTACGTTATAGCAGAATATATCCAATTTACGGCGCGCGGTCTCTCCGGGGTCCAGGTTGCGCAGGGCACCTGCCGCCCCATTGCGCGCGTTTTTCAGCGGCTCCTGCGCGGTTTTATTATACTCTTCCAGCCTGGAAAGGCGCATGATCCCCTCGCCCTGCACCTCAAAGGTATCCATGCAGGGCACGGAAAGCGGCACAGTAGGAATGGTGCGCACCTGCTCCAGGATCGCCTCGCCCGTGCGGCCGTTGCCCCGGGTGGCGGCCTGCGCCAGCTTCCCCTCCCGATAGGTTAGGTTGATGGTCAACCCATCGTACTTATATTCTACCGTATAGCGGATAGGCGGCAGCTTCTCCACCGCATCCTCATTATAAGCGGCCCACAGCTTTTCCGCCCGGGCGGCCCATACTTCGACTTCTTCGCGGGTCTTAGCCTTATCCATGCTCCAAAGCGGCCCCAAGTGGGTATGCGGCGTAAAGGCCTCCAAAATCGTTCCGCCTACGCGCAGGGAGGGCGAATCCGGCAGGATCGTGCCGGTCTCCTTTTCCAGGTCCCGCAGTTCATCAAACAGCTTATCCCACTGTGCGTCGCTGATGATGGGGGCATCCATCACATAGTACCGGTAGGCGTGCTCGTTCACCTCGTCTACCAGCTGGCGCATCCTTATAAGCCTTGGGTCCTCCATCTAACTCTCCTCCACAACATCCAGCGGCGCCATGGATAGCGCCAGATTTTTTATGCCCTTGCCCTCAAAGGCCACCTGGGCAATGGTACCTGCGCCCTCGCCCTTCAGGCCGATCACCCGGCCAGTGCCAAAGAGCTTGTGCTGTACCTTTACGCCGGGTTTGATCGCGGACAGATCCGCAGGCTTATTGACCGCGGCCGGCGCGGACTTTTTCACGCTTGGGCCGCCGCCGGGGAAGCCCCCCGGGAACGCGCCGCGGCCGGCAGACGTTCCGTAACCGCCTCTCTTTGTGGTTGGTTTTGCGCCGCCCATCGTACCGAACAGGTCGTCCTGCTTGGGTTCGGGCGTCCTCGGGCGCCGTCCGCCCGCCAGGCAGCTTTCCGGCAGCTCCTGCAAAAACCGTGAGGGCAGGCAGCTGCGGGTAAAGCCAAAGAGCGTGCGCAGCTGGGCATAGACTAAGATCAGCCGTTCCCGCGCGCGGGTCATGCCCACATAGCACAGCCTGCGCTCTTCTTCTATGTTTGCCTCTTCGTCGCTATTCATGCGCAGATGGGGAAAGATTCCATCTTCCATGCCGCACAAAAATACCACCGGGAATTCTAGACCTTTGGCCGAGTGCAGCGTCATCAGCGTTACCGCGCTTTGCCCTTCGTCCAGATTATCGAGATCGCTAATCAGCGCCACGTTGTCAAGATAGTCCTCCAGCGTAGCCTCAGGGAAATTGATGGCGAACTCGCCGATCGCGCCCAAAAGCTCCTGGATATTTTCAAGCCGTCCCTTGGCGTCCTCGCTTTGATCCGCCTCGTAACCCGGGCCAATGCCGGTCTCTTCGATCAGGTGCTCGGCAAATTCCTGCAAAGGCATCATTTCCTTAAAGGCCAGCAGCCTTGCGATCAACTCGCCAAAGGGCGCCACCTTTTTATAAACCTTGGGCAGCAGCTGCTTCATCTTCTCTTCATCTAAGATCAGGCCCATGGCCGTATCGGCATGGTTGGCCGCCGCCTCAAAGATCTGATTTACCGATGTTTCCCCAATGCCCCGCTTGGGCACGTTGATGATCCGCCGCAGCGAGATCTCATCATTAGGGTTGACCATCAGCCGCAAATAGGCCATGATGTCCTTGACCTCTTTGCGCGCATAGAATTTTAGCCCGCCAAATACCCGGTAGGGAATGCGGTGGCGCACAAAGGCGCCTTCCAGCGCGCGGGACTGGGCGTTGAGCCGGTACAGCACCGCGATATCCGCCCGGCGGTATTCGCCGCCCGCCACCATATCCAGAATACGGGCTGCCACATACTCGGCCTCCATCCGCTCGTCGTTGACCTGCATCACCTGGATGGGGTCTCCCTTACCGCTCTGCGTCCACAGCTTTTTTGGCTTGCGCCCGGCGTTGTGGGCGATCACCTGATTGGCCGCCTCCAGTATGTTACCGGTAGAGCGGTAGTTCTGCTCCAGATAGATCACCGCCGCGTCCTTAAAATCCTTCTCAAACTCCAGGATATTGCGGATATCCGCGCCGCGCCAGGCGTAAATGCTCTGGTCGTCATCGCCCACCACACACAGGTTATGGTGCGCCATGGAGAGTGTGCGCACCAGCATGTATTGGGCGTAGTTGGTATCCTGGTATTCATCCACATGGATATAGCGGTAGCGCTGGGCATAGTACTCCAGCACATCCGGGTTCATGTAAAACAGTTCCAGCGCCTTGATGATCAGATCGTCAAAATCCAGCGCGTTGTACTGCGTCAGCGCATCCTGGTAGGTGCGGTAAATCTCCGCGATCTGGGCTGCCAGCGGCTCGCTACCGCCAAATTCCTTCACGTATTCATCCGGGCCGATCACCCGGTCCTTGGCCTTACTGATCTTATTGAGCGCCCAGGAGGAAGGATAGGACTTCTCCGCCAGCCCCAGCTTACGGATGCAGGCGGTCATCAGCTTATCCTGATCGTCCGCGTCATAAACGGTAAATCCCCGCGTAAAGGGCTGCAGATGCTCGATCTCCCGGCGGAGAATGCGCAGGCAAAAAGAGTGGAAGGTAGAAACCATGACCTCGTCGCCATCCGGGCCGCAAAGGGACTGCACGCGCTCTTTCATCTCTTTAGCAGCCTTGTTGGTAAAGGTAATGGCCAGAATATTCCAGGGGCGCACGCCCTTTTCCTGGATCAGGTAGGCGATGCGGTGGGTCAGCACCCGGGTCTTACCCGATCCGGCGCCGGCCAGAATTAAAAGCGGCCCCTCTGTGTGCAGAACCGCTTGTTTTTGTGGCGTATTTAAATTTTCTGTCAGATTCATGTTTACCCCTTTATTTTTCCTGTGTTTCCTGTGCTTCCAGGCGGTTTAGCACAGTGGTATAGCCCTCGGCCCCATAGATCAGGCAGCGGTTGACCCGGCTGATCGTGGCCGTGCTGGCGCCGGTAGCCTCGGCGATCTCATGATAGGTGCCGCCCTTGCGCAGCAGCTTGGCCACCTCCATGCGCTGGCTCATCGCCTTGAGCTCCTGTATGGTACATAGGTCCTCAAAAAAGCGCACGCAGTCCTCTTCGCTTTGCAGCGTCAAAATAGCCTTATAAAGGTTCTGGATGTCCTCCCCCAGACCCTTTGCATCATTTCTCACCGCTGACCCACTCCTTTCTCATCAATGCCCGTCATTCCCAATCGATCACCGGATTGCGCAGTATCCCGATGCCCTCGACCTCGATCTCCACCACATCTCCGGCCACCATGGGCCCAATGCCCGCCGGCGTACCGGTGGCGATCACATCTCCCGCCTCCAGCGTCATCACCTGGCTGATAAAGCTGATGAGCTTAGGGATCGGGTTCATCAACAGGCGGGTGTTGCTGTGCTGGCAGACCTTCCCGTTCAGGCGCGATTCCACATCCGCCTGCGTATAATCAAACGCCGTTTCGATCCAGGGGCCGATGGGCGCAAAGGTATAAAAGCCTTTTGCCCGGGTCCACTGGCCGTCTTTTTGCTGTATATCCCGCGCGGTCACATCGTTTACGCAGGTAAAGCCCAGTACATAATCCATAGCCTCGTCTGCGCCGATCCGCTGGCAGTGCCGGCCGATCACCACGCCCAACTCAGCCTCATAATCCACCCGCGCCGATTGCGGCGGGCGGACGATCGGCTCATCCGGGCCGACCACGCAGGAAGCCGGTTTGATAAAGATCACCGGGTCCTCCGGCTTTTGGTGCTTCATTTCTTCCATATGGTCGGCATAATTGATCCCTACCGCCACGACCTTGCTGGGCTGTACCGGGGAAAGCAGCCGCGCCTCGTCTAAACGATAGGTTTCATCCGTCAAACGGACTTCATCAAAAATGCATCCCTCCAGCCGCCGGAGAAGCGTCCCCTCTACGGCCGCATAAAAAACCTGTCCATCCCGTTCTACTCTTGCGATGCGCACCGGCCTCACCCCTTTTATGATCCTTAATTCCGCAACAGTTCCGTGCAGCGAACGCCAACGCAATCGTAAAAAACATACCCTGCTGACGCGCCTGCCGCGCTCAAGATAACTTTTTTATTATTTTAACATATTAGCGTGCGAAATCAAAGGGCGTTCCAGCGAAAAAAATCTACATTCTTATAAAACCGGCATTTCCGCCATCAAAAAAACGCTGCTTTCTAAAAGCAGCGTTTTTACACGGTAATAGGTTTACAGTAAATCTAACCGTACGATGGAGACCTCATAGGCTGTACGGGTCACTTCTCCTTCAGGCAAAGTTTTGCGGTAATCCCGGCTTTGCAGCCGACCCTGCAGCACCACGTGATCCCCCACCTTCATCTGCCCGGCCTTGCGGGCGTTGCGGCCCCAGGCGATGCAGGGGATATAATCGCTCTTGCCATAGGCCCGGTTGACCGCCACCAGCAGGTCAGCGATCTCGCGCTGAAAGGGCGTTGTACGGTATACCGGCGGTTTGCATAAAAACCCGTCCAGAAATATTTCATTGGGGCCGCCGTTTAAAGGCATGCCGTCATCTGCAATCAGCTCCGCGTCCAAAGCGAAGACCGTTAAAACCAGGCGGCTGGCGCCGTCCACTAAGCGGTTATAAGAGCGCAGCTGCCCCTTGATCCAAAGCTGTGCGCCATCTGAAAGCGCCATCCCTTCGATCAGATGCTCCGCCAGCGTAACGGGCAGCACATCGACCTGCCCACTGAGCCGCGGGACCTCCAACGTCAATTTATAAAACTTTTCCTGCATCACGTGGTGGCTGAAGCTGATCTCTCCTTGTACCTTTCCCATTAGCGTCACTGTATTGGTCGGCTGATGACCCTCCATCTTTACGCATCCTCCCCAAATCAACCCTTTTGTTCATCATACGCATCCGCTGTGCTTTTTATTCCAACACAGCCAGCTGCGTCAGTTGGCAGTAAAAGAGCATGGCGCTTCAATATATAAACGCCATGCTCTTCTGTGTCAAATCAGCTGCAAATTTAGAGGGGAACACGCCCTGATATCTTTAGGAGGGTCTATCAGGGTCTATTGCCGGTAAGCCTATCGATTAAATATCCGTGTGAACCACTTCGCCCGTCCTTGCGGACTGGAACGCCGCATCCAGCAGCTTCATGGTGCGCAGCACCTGCTCGGGCTTGACGATCAATTCCGCGCCGTTGTCCACCACATCCGCCAGGTTGCGGTACAGCTCCACCCAGGCAGCGCCGCCGGCTTCCCGTTCATCATCCCTGGTGATGCCATCTCGCACCTGCGCCACTTCGATTGGGAACTCCACCGGTTCCCCTTCTTTTTCCATCTGCATCCCGCATGCCTCGTAGGCTATGGATTTGACCGTGCCGCCATGGCAGCCGAAGTCCTTGACATCAAAGGTTCCCATGTCGCCGTAAACCGTCCAACGCGGCAGCGGCTTTTGCACATATGTGCTTAAATAGACCTCAATCAGCAATCCATCAGCCATCGTCAGCTGCAATTTGGCAAAATCATCTACTAGGGGACGATGGATGCTTTTGGTTTGCAGATATACGGATTTGACTTTATTCTCCGGATCCAGCATCAAAATCTGGTCGCACAGGTGCACCCCCCAGTCGTAAAAGAATCCACCGCCATGCTCCGGAATATCCCGCCATTTCTGCGGCCCCTTCACGGGGCGCCACTGCTGATGGGCTGATGTAATGGCATAGGGTTTACCGATATAACCCTTGCTTAAATTCAGCTTCATGCTTAGGTAATCCAAATCCCACCTGCGGTTGTGGTGCACGGTCAGCACCCTGCCCGTGCGGGATGATACCGCCATCATCTCCTCCCAGTCCCGGGCGCTCAGCGTGGCCGGCTTTTCCACCATCACGTTCTTCCCCGCCTCCATCACCGCTATCGCCAGCGGCTTGTGGAAGTCATTGGGCGTGGCCACCAATACAAAGTTGACCTCTTCGTCCTTTAAAAAATCCCCCAGGCTGTCGTAAGCCCGGTACCCGTCCGCCCTGGCCGCCGCCACCCGCTCCGGGTCGATGTCGTGCACCGCCACCAGGTCCACCTCCGGCAGCTGTGTGGGGATCTTTGCGTGCCAGCCCGACGCCATATTCCCATAACCGATGATGCCTAACTTCAAAGACATTTTACCTCTCCTTTCGCCTGTCATAGGCCTTTTGCCTCTGCTTTGTTTTAACGGATCAGACGATCTCCGGGCTATTTATCCATATCGTCGATCGTAGCTTGCAGTTCGTCGTTTAGGCTCTTGGCTAAGGCCTTAAAATCGTTATCATTCATCGTATAAGCGCCCTGAACAAGCTTCATATCATACTTCTGCCCTTCAACGTAAGACGCGGAAGGAATACCATGCGTCACAGGCCAGATGAACTGATGGCCAACCGGAGCATAAGACTTAATCGTCTCTTCGCGGAAATCACCCTTGAACATATCGTTTTTCTGAATGCTGATACGGGCAGGAATATTATTGCGCTGACCCTCCGTCCAGAGGATCTCGCTGTTCTCGTTGAACCATTTGAGGAATTCCATGGCCGTCTGCTTATTCTGGGAAGCTTCGAAGATCATCTGCCCATTGCGGCTGACGGCGGAATAGCTGTTGCCGTTGGGCGCTGTCAGCGGCGGCACGATGGCTACTTGATCCTTCGTAAAGCCAGACTGCCACATCGTTTTGAGTTGGTCGTTGTTTGTGATGATCATACCCGCATTGCCAGAAGCAAACAGTTTCACATTGTCGTCACCCGTCTGGGTCGCAACGCTTTCCGGGGTCAGGCCCTCATTGCGCAATTTCAACAGAAAATCGCGAATGGCATAGGTTCCCTCGTTATCGATCTTGGCGTTGCCATCTTTGTCGTACAGAATACCACCATAGTTTGCGCCGAAGAAATGGATAAATACCGTTCCAGTGCCGCCGGTATGCGCGCCATGGGTCAGACCATAGATGCCATCACCACGTTTGCTGAATACCTTAGCCGTCTCATATACATCATCCCAGGTTTTAGGCATGGACAGCCCAGCTTCATCCAGCCAGTCCTTACGAATGATCATGACACGGAAATCTTTGTCTGAAGGAATCGCCAGGTACTTATCGTTCCATTTCCAGTACTCGCAGTCATCTTCCAGGAAATCATCCAGCGTGCCTTCCTTTTTCCACTCGTCATAGATCCACTTCAGGTCGGCCGTTTCATCGCTGGCGGCAAACTGAAAGGGCATGTATCCGCCGCCAGTGGCTACATCAGGTGCGGCATTGGATGCTAACGCAGTAGAATACTGCTCAAACCAATTGCTCCACGCTACGCTGGTGTAGTTGACGGTAACATTAGACGCAACTTCTGTATACTTTGCAGATAGTTCTTCCGCCGCGGTCGCATAGGCATCCGGTCCCCACAACATATCCCAAAACTCCAAGGTAACCGGGTCTGCATTTGCTGCTGAGGTGCTGGATGATTCCTGCGCAGATGAGGCCTCAGAAGCGGTGCTGCCCTGCGTTGCTTGCGGCGTGCAGGCCGCAAGCAGTATTATCGCGCTCAGCGCTAACCCCAGCGCGCCTATGGTTACTTTCTTCATGATATTTCCCCCTAGTTCTTTCAAAACTTCTTTCGGCAAAGCCACGTCCCAGTGGGCTACTTCTCCGCCAGCCAAATCCGTCTGCCGCTCCGGTCTGGCGTCGCCGGGATCGCCGTATCTGCATTTATCACCTCTCTTCTGGATTCTTAAATATAAGTTGAAAAGCTCAAGCGTTTGCACATTAAAAGCTCCAGCGAATATCAGAGCAAAAACGCTTTTATTCGCCACATTATTTATAATTTGTCTACATTTGTATAATATCAATACATTATTGCTATGTCAATATAATTGTCTATAAAATTTATATTCCCAACAAAAATAAAATATACCGCTATCCGTGATAGCGGTATATTGAATAAATCTTTATGCGGCCGGCGAATCGTCCGCAACCGGCTGCGGCGCTTCCGGCTGTTCCTCCGGCGCGGCTGTAGGCGTAGGTTCAGCGGAATGCTGCATGCCCTGTGTATCGATCGTGGTTGGTTCGGGCAGCAGGAGGTCAGAGACCGATACGATTTCATATCCCTGGTCTTTGAGGGTTTTCAAAATCGTAGGCAGCGCTTCTGTAATATATTTTGAGTTGTTGTGGAAAAGCACGATAGATCCCGGTTTTACGTTATTCAGCACCCGGTCTACCATGGGCTGCACGCCCTGTTCCTTCCAATCCAAGCTGTCTACGTCCCACTGTATGGCCTGAATCCCCATGCCTTTACAAGTCTTGATCAATGAATCGTTGTATTCGCCAAAAGGCGGGCGGAATACCTTGACCTCTTTGCCTGTCAAAGCGGTTATTTTTTCCGATGTAGTTTTGATCTCATATTGCATCTCGCCTTCGGATAGCGAGGCCATATGCGGATGATTGGTGGAGTGATTGCCGATCTCGTGTCCGGCAGCGTCGATCTCCTTTACGTGTTCAGGATATTTATCTACCCAAAACCCTACGAGAAAAAAAGTGCATTTTGCCTGGTATTCATCCAGTATCGAAAGGATATCGCTAGTCTTTTCGTCGCCCCAGGCGGCGTCAAAGCTAATGGCGATCTTCTTTTTGCTTTGCTCCACCGAATAAACGGGCAGTTCTTTTTTAGCCGTACCAAATACACTGCTGGCAGCTTGCCCGCCGCCCCAATACAGCGCGCCGACCGCCACCAGTGCAACTAGCGCTATAATGCCGGCGCGCGCCAAATTCTTTTTTGTCAAGATCCATATCCGCATAAAGCTACCCCCTTTTCCTATGACCAATGTATGGGAGCTAAGCCTTGCGTTATGAATAATCTTTGCGATTTATGGCGCTTTTTCTGCGCCGTCACGTCTATATGACAACAGCGACCGCGCTAAGGCGCGGTCGCTTTCATGTAAAGCTACTAAAAGATACAAGCTTAGTGAGCTAAAACACATCCTTTAGCAGACTATAAAAATTTCGACCGTCTCTCCCCCTGCAGGGAGAGACCAGCCGGATGAACGGTTACGCGGTGGCCCGGTAATTTCAATCCACGCTCCCCTCGCGGGGAGCGACGCGACCCCCGAGACCAAAGCGCGGCGGGAGAAAGATTTCAATCCACGCTCCCCTCGCGGGGAGCGACCCCGCCGTGTGAGGACTGCGACGGGCAGGAATACTTTATTTCAATCCACGCTCCCCTCGCGGGGAGCGACGTTAGCGCGCCGGACAGGCCAGACCCCGCAAAACCTATTTCAATCCACGCTCCCCTCGCGGGGAGCGACCCATATTCATCGGGCGGACTATTTGCGAGCAACAATTTCAATCCACGCTCCCCTCGCGGGGAGCGACTGCAACAAATTGTATTGTAACAATTCACAACTACAATATAGCTTCTTTTGCCGAAGCGCGCAACTATTTGTAACACATTTTTAGGGCCAAAAGGGTAGAAATGTGGTGCGAAACACCCCGCATATTTATGATCACTTGTGTTTCGCACCAAAGGAACATAAAGCAAAACCCCAGCAAACACTGACGTTTACTGAGGTTTTAGCTGGTGGACCGCCAGGGGCTCGAACCCTGGACACCCTGATTAAGAGTCAGGTGCTCTACCAACTGAGCTAGCGGTCCGCAATTGGGTATTTAAGCTAATAGTGGAGCGGGTGATGGGAATCGAACCCACACAGCCAGCTTGGAAGGCTGGAACTCTACCATTGAGCTACACCCGCAAAATGGAGCGGTAGACGAGACTCGAACTCGCAACATCCACCATGGCAAGGTGGCACTCTACCATTGAGCTACTACCGCATGAAAGTAATGGTGCGGGCGATGAGACTTGAACTCATACACCCGAGGGCACCAGATCCTAAGTCTGGCGCGTCTGCCATTCCGCCACGCCCGCATATCCACAAGGTGCATCCCATAGGGTTAATGGTGACCCATCGGAGATTCGAACTCCGGACACCTTGATTAAAAGTCAAGTGCTCTGCCAACTGAGCTAATGGGTCATAGGTAAAATGGCTGGGGTGGCAGGACTCGAACCTACGAATGCGGGAGTCAAAGTCCCGTGCCTTCACCAACTTGGCTACACCCCAACAAAAAAATGGGGTGAGTAATGGGATTCGAACCCATGACCTCCAGAGCCACAATCTGGCATTCTAACCAAGCTGAACTATACTCACCACAAACAACCTTACTGGCGCGCCTGAAGGGATTCGAACCCCTGGCCCACGGCTTAGAAGGCCGTTGCTCTATCCAACTGAGCTACAGGCGCATAAGCCTTGTTGGAGCAGAAACCCTTGCACCGAAAGCGTGAGTGTGGCAACCGTCCTCACTTAGTAGGGCGCACGCATAACCGGCTGACAAGATAGAATTATAGCAGCGAGGGCCCGGCTTGTCAACTCTTTTTACGGATTTTTTTAGCAAAAACTATACATTATTCGCCGCCGGGTATTTCTTCTAAAAAAATGTGGCGGGCTTCAAAATGATCCCGATCCACATCCAGCAGCGCCATTGAACATGCCCCGTCCGCAGGCTGCGCGCAGCTACCGGGATTAAGCAGCAGGATGCCGCCTTCCCACTGCAAATACCGCCTGTGGGTATGTCCAAAAAGCGCCACTTTTACATCCTGCTCCATGGCGCGGTAAAATAACCGGTCAAGCGTGTATTTTACGCCGTACCGGTGCCCATGGCAGGCCATTAGCCAACCGTTGCCCGGCAAAGGAAGACGCATTTCTTCGGGTAGGCCGCTGCCCAAATCGCAGTTGCCCTGTATACAACGGCAAGGGATCTTCAAGGCCTGTGCCATTTGCTTCCCGTCCTCCCCATGGTCGCCCAGGTGCAGCAATAGCGACAGTTCCCCCAGCTCCCGCGCCTTGCGCAGCGCGGGCGCAATCCTGCCGTGCGAATCGCTCACGATCAGAATCCTCATTTCTTTTTTGCCTCATATCGTGTATAGAGCATCTGCAACGCCTTTGCCCGGTGGCTGATCCTATTTTTGGCTTGCGCGCTCAGTTCAGCGGCTGTGCAACCGAATTCCGGTAAATAAAAATAGGGGTCGTAGCCGAAGCCGCCCTCGCCCGCCGGGGTCAGTGCGATCTGCCCCGCCCAATAGCCATGGGCTACGATAGGGTCTTCCCCAGGTATCAGCAAGATCACGCAGGCCACATAGCGTGCGCCGCGCTGCTCAGGCGGCACCTCCCGGAGCGCTGCAATCAACTTTTGGTTATTGCGCTCATCGTCGCTGGGTTCCCCCGCATATCGGGCGGAATAAATCCCAGGCGCACCGTTCAGGTACTCCACCTCGATTCCCGAATCATCGCTAAGCACCGCGGCCTCTATGCCCCGCTGTTCCAAAGCCGCAGCGGCTTCCCGCGCCTTTTTCAGCGCATTGGCCTCAAAGCTGTCCCCATCCTCTACCGTATCCAAGGCAATCCCTACCTCTTTTAGCGATACGATAGGGTCAAATTGCTGCGAGAAGATCGCCTTGATCTCCCGTATCTTCCCCTTATTATTAGAAGCGATCACCAATTGCATGGCCTTAACCCTCCTGCGCGTTGGTTTCGGTACACGCGGCTGTTTGCGCCGCCATGATCTCTTTGATTCCCAGCTTTGCCAGACGCAGGAAAGCCTGAAGGTCCGCTTCATTAAAAGTGTCGTGCTCTCCCGTCCCCTGAAGTTCGATAAAATCGCCGCGCTCGTTCATCACCACGTTCATATCGACCTGCGCCCTGGCGTCCTCCGGATAATTCAGGTCTAAAACCGCAATGTCCTCCACTTTGCCGACCGAAACCGCGGCCACCTGATGGATCACCGGATTCTCCTGCACCAATCCCTGCCGCAACAGCTTATCGCAGCAGAGCGCCAAAGCCACATATGCGCCGGAGATCGATGCGGTGCGCGTGCCGCCATCCGCTTCAATTACATCGCAATCCAGCGTAATGGTGCGCGGGCCCAGCTTTTGCAAGTCCACCGCGGCGCGCAGCGAGCGTCCGATCAGCCGTTGTATCTCCACTCCGCGCCCATCCGGCTTTGAGCCGCCCCGCGCCTTACGTGTACGGGTAGAACCCGGCAGCATCGCGTATTCCGCGGTGACCCAGCCCTGATCCTTCCCCTCCAGAAACGGCGGCACCTTCTCCTCAACCATCGCCGTGCAGATCACCCTTGTCTGGCCGCACTGGATCAGCACCGATCCATCGGCCGAACTGATAAATCCAGGGATCAGCGTTAGCGGCCTGAGCTGATCCGGTTTTCTTCCATCCAAGCGCATCGTTTTTCCTCCTAAAATGGGAACTTATGTTCTTTTTAACACTATAACACGCCCACCGCGGGTCAGGCAATTTAAAAACCTTTTTCAATACGCCGCAAATACAGTATAATAGACCTATTAGACTGCTTCAAATGATTATTCTGCCAACTACAAAGGAGTTTTGAAATATGCCATTAGATGGATTGATGCTGCACGCCGTATGTGCCGAGGTCTCAAAGGCGATTGCCGGCGGCCGTGTAGACCGGGTGAACCAGCCCGAAAAGGACGAGATCCATATTCTGATCCGCTCACAAGGGCAAAACCGATTGCTGATGATGACGGCAAACGCCAGCCAGGCGCGCCTGCACCTGACCCGGCATAATAAGCCCAACCCCATGCAGCCACCCATGTTCTGCATGCTGCTGCGTAAGCACCTGCAGGGCAGCCGTGTGTTAGGGATGCGCCAGCTGGAGATGGAGCGTATCGTAGAGATCACCTTTGAAGCGATGGACGATTTGGGCGATCTGGTGGAGCGCCGGCTGATGGTGGAGATCATGGGGCGGCACAGCAACATCATTTTTCTGGACGAAAGCGGCCGCATCATCGATTCGGCACACCGCGTCAGCGCGGATATGAGCCGGGTGCGACAGATTTTGCCGGGCATGGATTATACGCTGCCCCCTTCCCAGGACAAGGTCAACCCGCTTACCCTGGATGAAGCCGGTCTTGCCGCGCTTTTATCCCGCGCGCCAGGGCTGGGGCTTGCCAAGCATCTTCAAACCCAGGTGATGGGCCTTGCCCCCTCTACCGCGGCACAAATCAGCCTGATCTGCGCCGGAGACGAGCATGCGGCCATACCCGATGCCGAGACCATGCGCTTTGACAGCATCGTCCGGCGCATTGCGGATTTTTTTGCTGAAATGCGCGCAGGTGCTTTTCATCCCACGCTGGTGCTGGATGCAGAGAAGCATCCGGCCGAGATCTTCCCCTTCGAGCCGCGCGGCTACGATTTTGACCATCTCAAGAGCTACCCTTCGGCCTGCAAAGCGCTGGATGACTTTTACGTACTGCGGGACCGGCAGATGCGGGCAAAACAACGCAAAAGCGCCATGGTGCATGCCGTATCGACCCATTTGGAGCGCTGCCGAAAAAAAAGCGCCCTGCAGCAGGAGCAGATCGCAGACTGTGCCCAGATGGAAACCTGGCGGCTGTACGGCGAACTGCTGACCGCCAACCTGCATCAGCTGCAAGGCGGGCTGCCCGCCGCCCGAGTCACGAACTACTATGACCCGGAGTGCGGTACGCTGGAGATCCCGATGGATGTGCAGCTTACCCCTTCCGAGAACGCGCAGCGGTATTATAAAAAGTACAACAAAGCCAAGACCACGGTAGAACAGCTTACCCTCCAGATCGCCCAGACGGCCGAGGAGATCGATTACCTGGAGGGGCAGCTGGATAATTTGGATAAATGCGACTCGAATGAGGAGCTCTCCGAGATCCGCGAGGAGCTGGAGCGCGAAGGCTATATTAATGCCAGCCATGCCCGCTCCAAACAAAAAAAGGCCCGCGTTGCGGCCTCCAAGCCCTACCACTACCAAACGCCGGAGGGTATCGATATCCTGGTAGGGAAAAACAACCTGCAAAACGACCGGTTGACTTTGCGTACCGCTGCGCCTGACGAGCTGTGGCTGCACGTGAAAGACGCGCCCGGCTCTCACGTCATCGTGCGGCAAAGCGCCAATCAGGTAACGCCCGAGACTCTGCAACAAGCCGCGCTGCTGGCAGCATGGTATTCCCGTTCGCGGGGGTCGGGCAATATCGCCGTGGATTATGCACCCCGAAAATACGTGCGTAAACCTTCAGGCGCCAAACCGGGCATGGTGATTTACGACCACCAGCGCACGCTTTACGTTACGCCCCAGGCCGCGCAGATCGAGGCGCTGGCTCTGATTGAAGGCTAGGCCAGCACGTAAAGATAGATGGAGAAAAAGTGCATCACCGTGCCGGCCAGCACAAACGCATGCCAGATGGAGTGCATATAGCGCCACTTTTTAAGCGCGTAAAAGATGATGCCCAGCGTGTAGCACACCCCACCGCCTATCAACAGCCATAGGCCGCTTGATGCCAGGTTATCGTACAGCGGTTTAAAGGCCAGGATGATCGCCCATCCCATTACGATATAACTGATGCTGGAAAAGACCTTGAATTTTTCTATACTGATGGCGTTTAGCACCACGCCTAGCAGGGTAATGCCCCATACTACCCCGAAAAGCGACCAGCCCCAGGGCCCGCGCAGGGTGTTGAGCGTATAAGGGGTATAAGTCCCGGCAATTAAAAAATAGATGGTACAGTGGTCAAAAATGCGAAAGACTCGCTTGACCAGGTTGGGCTTAAAGGCATGGTATAGCGTGCTCATGGTGTACAGCAGGATGAGCGACGCCCCATAAACGGCGGCGGATACGGTCTTCCACGGGTCCCCCTGCGGCACGGTTTGCACCAGCATGAGCACCAGCGCCAGCACCGCAAAAACCGCCCCTACGCCATGGGAGATGGAATTGCACAGCTCCTCTCCCAGCGTGTAGCTGACCGGGAAAGGCGCCCGCACCTTTTTATCCTTTTTCTTGTTGCGTACATTTGCCATTATCGTCACCTCAAAGGAAGCCATCGTTTTTCGTTTTTTTTCAGTATAGCACAGGCAATTCATAGTATGCAAAAAGCAGGCGTTAGGATAACGCCTGCTTTTATGATAGCCTTATACTTCCAGCTTGCCCACCAAGTCGCTGGCGCGGCTGACCTTTGCGCGCGCCAGATATTCCTCAAACTCGCGCAGGATGCGCGGGCAGGCCACCGGGTCTGCCAGGTTGGCCGTGCCTACCATAACGGCGCTGGCGCCGCACAGCATAAAGGCCGCCACATCTTCCCCCGTCATGATGCCACCCATGCCCACCACCGGGATTTTGACCTTGTGCGAAGCCTGGTAGACCATACGCAGCGCCACCGGCTTGACTGCCGGGCCGCTAAGCCCGCCTGTAACGTTCGCTAAAATGGGCCTGCGCTTATGCACATCCACCGCCATACCCGTCAGCGTGTTGATCAGCGAGATCGCGTCCGCGCCGCCCTCCTGGGCTGCCAGCGCCGCCTCGCCGATATCCGCCACGTTGGGCGAGAGTTTCACCATCAAGGGCTGCATAGCGTGCCGCTTGACCTGCCGGGTAATCTCCAGGATCGATTCAGGCCGCGTTCCAAAGGCGACGCCGCCCTCCTTTACATTGGGGCAAGAGATATTTAGTTCCAGCATCTCCACCGGCTGATTCTGGAACTTTTCGGCCATCTGGCAGTAATCGTCCACTGTGGAGCCGGCGATGTTGGCGATCACCGCCAGGTCCCGCTGCCTGAGCCAGGGCAGTTCCTCGGCGATAAAGGCGTCCACCCCGGGGTTTTGCAGCCCCACGCTGTTGAGCATCCCCATGGGGGTCTCCGCGATGCGGGAGGGCGGGTTGCCCAGGCGGGGTTTTAGCGTCAATCCCTTGACCGAGATGCCGCCCAACGTAGCGATATCGTATAGCTTATTAAACTCCCGGCCAAAGCCATAGGTACCCGAGGCGGCGATCAGCGGGTTTTTGAATTTTACGCCGCACACTTCTACATTCAAATTCGGCTTGCTCATTCAAAAATCACCTCCCGCAGGGGGAATACCGGCCCATCGGCGCAGACGCGGCGATAGGTTTGCTCTCCTTCGGTGGTACGAATCCTGCAATTGCACACCAGACAGGCGCCGATCCCACAGCCCATGCGCTCCTCCAGCGAAGCCATAAAGGGGATATCCGGATACTGCAGGGCGATCTTCTGCAGGGCTTTCAGCATGGGCAGCGGCCCGCAGGCGATCACCATGTCCGGCTGGTCGCCATTTTCCAGCGCCTCGGCCAGCGGCTGGGTGGCAAAACCCCGCAGGCCCAGCGAACCATCCTCCGTGGCCACGGTCACCCCATCCGGGCAGAGCGCCTGCCACTGAGACAGCTGATAGACAAATTCAGCGCTGCGGAAGCCCAGATAGGCTTTCCAGGCGATCTGAGGCCATTTTTCAAGGCAATACTTAAGCGGCGCCACGCCGATGCCGCCGCCCACCGCGTAAATCTTTTTCATGCTGGGTTTGGGCCAAAAGCCATTGCCCAAGCTGCCCAGCACTTTGAGCAGCTGGCCCGGCGCCAAAAGCGCTAGCTTTGCCGTGCCCTCGCCCTTTACCTGATAGGCAAAGGTCATGGTATGATGCGCTTCATCATAGCTATTGATGCTGATCGGACGGCGCAACAGCAGCTGCGGCGCGTTTGATACCTGCAACTGCGCAAACTGCCCGGGCTGTACCCGGCCAATATCCTCCTGGCCCAACTCCACGACCAGCTCAAAGATGCCGCTTGCGATTGGCTCATTTTTTATAACGCGTGCTTCAATATCCTTCATGTAGGGCACTCCTCTATTTCGCGCATTCGGTTATCATGGGCTTTCCGGCCTGTTCCAGCGCCTGGGCGATATCGGCCTTCATCCGTTCGGCCTCCCGCTTGGCAGCCAGGGCAAAATCCGTGGTATCCTGCTTTTTATAGGCGCAAAGAATGCTGCGCGAGGCGTTGACCACGCCGCCCAAGCCCCGCTCGTCAAAGCAGCCCACCAGTTCTTTGCCGCCCGCACCCTGGGCTCCATAGCCCGGGATCAGGAAAAAGACGCTTTTCAGCCTTTTGCGCAGCGCCTCGCCCTGCTCGGGATAGGTGGCGCCTACCACCGCGCCCAGGTCGCTATAGCCATACTTGCCGGTCAGCTCGCCGCCCCACTGGCACACCTGGTCGCCCATCACCTCGTAAATGGTGCGGCCATCTTCCACCTTCAGATCCTGCAGCTCGCCCGAGGAAGGGTTCGAGGTCTTGACCAGGATAAAGGCGCCCCTGTCGTTCTCCCGGCAGGCGTCGGCAAAGGGCTTGATGCCATCGGTACCCAGGTAGCCGTTTACCGTTACAAAATCCGCCGGGAAGGCCTCCACCGCCTTCCCCTCGATGGACATGCTACCCAGGTAAGCGGCCGCGTAGGCCTGCGCTGTGGCGCCGATATCGTTGCGCTTGATATCGGCAATAGTCACCAGCCCTCGATGCCGGGCATAGGCCAGCGTATCGTAAAAACAGCGCATGCCGGGCAGGCCCGCCATCTCATAATAAGCTACCTGTACCTTTACCGCAGGGACGATATCGCACACCGCGTCGATGATCTCTCGGTTAAAGTTAAATACCGCTTTAGCCGCGCGTTCGGCCACATCCGCTTTGGTGACGCCGGCCATCAAGGCCTTGCGGAAATCCTCCGGCAGGTAGTCATACTTGGTATCCAAACCCACAGCCGTGGGATTTTGCTTTTCAATGATCGCGTCGATCAGCCGGTCAATCATGCTTATTCCCTCCTTAGTCCTCAAAGCGCGGGGCAATGCAGCCGTCCCGATAGACCCACTCGCCATCCACCAGCGTATGCACCACGCGGCCGGTAACCGCCATCCCGTCAAAGGGCGAATTTTTCCCCTTGGAAAGGAAGTCCTCCACCCGGATCGTCTGCGCACAGTCAAGGTCCACCAGCGCGATATCCGCGGCCGCGCCCACGGCCAGCGTCCCGGCCGGGAGGCCCAGAATCTGTGCGGGCTGCACAGTCATTAGGGCAATCAGCCGGCTTACATCCAGCTTGCCCGAGAGCACCAGCGCCTGATAGCACAGTTGGAACGCCGTCTCAAAACCGGAGATGCCGGAGGCCGCCAGGTCGTACTCCACCATTTTCTCGTCCCTGTGATGGGGCGCATGGTCCGTGGCGATACAATCGATCGTCCCGTCGCACAGGCCCTTAATCAGCTCTTCCTGATCCTCTTTGGTGCGCAGCGGCGGGTTGACGCGGGTAGCGGTATCATATTCCTTCTCCGCGACCCAGGTATCGGTAGCCGCCAGATAGTGCGGCGCGGTTTCGCAGGTGATCTTGATCCCCCGCTTTTTCGCCAGGCGCACCATTTCAACCGAGCGCTTGGTGGAAACATGGCAGATATGGGCGGATAGGCCGTACTGCTCGCACAGCAGGATATCCCGCGCCACATGAATCTCCTCGGCTACATTGACCGAGCCGCGCAGCCCCAGTTTGGTGGATACGTATCCCTCGTTCATCACGCCGCCGTCCACCAGGCCGCTATCCTCACAGTGGTCCAGTACTTTCAGCCCAAAGTCCGCGGCATATTCCATCGCCAAGCGCATAAAACCCGTGTTCATGATGGGCTTGCCATCATCGGAGATGGCGACCGCACCGGCGCGCTTCATCTCGCCGATCTCGGCCAGTTCCTTGCCTTCCAAACCCTTGCTGGCCGCGCCGATGGGATAGACGTGAACCGCTCCCTCGTTTTTCGCCTTGTCACGAATATAGGCGATCACCGCCGGGTTATCCGCCACCGGTTTGGTATTGGCCATGCAGCACACGCTGGTAAAACCGCCGCGCGCCGCCGCTTTGGTGCCGGAAACGATATCCTCTTTATACTCCAGGCCGGGGTCGCGCAGGTGGCAGTGGATATCCACCAGACCGGGGATCAGGGTCAGGCCATCGGCATCTACGACCTCGCCAGCAGCATAATCGATATTTGGGGCGATCTTGGCGATCTTTCCTTCCTCAATCAAAACATCCAGCACGCCGTCGATTTTCTGAGAAGGATCCACCACGCGCGCGCCTTTGATCAGCAGTTTCATTTTACACTCCCCTTTCTGGTCAGCATATAAAGCAGGGCCATGCGCACCGCAACGCCGTTGGTCACCTGCTCGTCAATCGCAGAGGCGGCGCTGTCCGCTACCTGCGATGAGATCTCTACGCCGCGGTTCATGGGGCCTGGATGCATGATGAGCACCTCCGGGTCCGCCAGTTTAATCCGTTTGGGCGTAAGGCCATAAAAATCGTTATATTCCTTTACTGAGGGAAACAGCCCCTTCTTCTGACGCTCCAGCTGAATGCGCAGGCCCATCACCACATCCGCGCCGGTTACAGCCTCCTCCACGCTGCTGGTCACCTGAACACCGGTCTTTTCCAGTTCCACTGGCATCAGCGTGCGCGGGGCGCAGATGCGCACTTGCGCCCCCAGCTTGGTCAGGCTCCAGATATTAGAACGCGCCACGCGGCTGTGGGCCACATCCCCCACGATGGCCACGCGCAGTCCCTTTATATCCGCGCCCTTTTTCTCCCGCATGGTGTAAAGGTCCAGCAGCGCCTGGGTGGGGTGCTCGTTCATCCCATCCCCGGCATTGATCACGCCGGCCTTTACGTGTTTGGCCAGCAGGTGCGGCGCGCCGCTCATGGGATGGCGGATAATGATCAGGTCCGTCCCCATCCGGTCCAAGGTGCGGCCGGTATCGATCAGCGTTTCCCCCTTTTGTACACTGGAGGTAGAGGCCGAAATATTGGCGGCGGCCGCGCTCATATACTTGCTGGCCAGCTCAAAGCTCATCCGTGTGCGGGTGCTGTTCTCATAAAAAAGTGTTACGATGGACTTGCCCTGCAAATGCGGGGTTTTTTTGCTGCTTTGCAGCAAAATCTGCTTCATCTGCTCGGCAGTATGCATGATCTCATTGATCTGCTCCGGGTTCAGGTATTGCATCCCCAGCAGATCTTTGCATTCTAAAGCCATGGTTGCACTCCTTTCTTTTATCATCGCCATTTTTTCCACTTCAAAACCATCCCCCGCCTCGTGCGGCGCAGGGCCGGTATAAAAAGGGAGCGGGCTCCCAGCTCCGCCCCCTGAAAGTTTTATTTCTCCGCTTTGTCGATCCGCTCCGGCAGCGCCTTATTGAGTACGATGCCGATAATGGCGCTGAGCGCTACGCCGCTGATGCTGATCTGATCGCTGATCTGGAAGGCCGCGCCGCCCAGGCCCATGACCAGCATCACCGCTACGATGATCAGGTTACGGCTGCTCTTAAAGTCTACCTGATTTTCTACCAGCGTCCGCAGGCCTACCGAGGCGATCATCCCAAACAGGATGATGCTGATGCCGCCCATGACGGGGCCGGGTAGGGTCTGCAAAAATCCGCCGAACTTGCCTACCAGGCTCAAGACGATGGCGAAGATCGCCGCCAGGCGCAGCGTGGCCGGGTTATAGTTCTGCGTTGCCGCTAGCACGCCGGTATTCTCCGAATAGGTGGTGTTGGCCGGGCCGCCGATCAGGCCGGCGAACATCGTGGCTACACCGTCGCCGATCAGGGTGCGGTGCAGGCCGGGATCTTTAAAGAAGTCCTGCCCGACGACCGCGCCGTTGGCACTGATATCGCCGATATGCTCGACAAAGGTCACGATGGCCAGGGGCGCGATGACCGCGATCGCGCGCCAATCAAACAGCGGCAGCATGAAGTTGGGCAGCCCGATCCACTGCGCCTCTGCCAGAGGCTGGAAGTTGACCATGGGCACGCCGCACCAGGTAAAGATCAGCGAGGCGATATAGCCGCCCGCGATGCCGAACAGAATGGGAACCATTTTAAAGAAGCCCTTGGCAAAGACCGATACCACCATCATCGTGATGATCGTGACCGCGGCGACGATCCAGTTGCTCAAAAGCGCCGTCCCCTCCAGGGCCACGCTGGTCGCCGCATCGTTTACGATGTTGTTGATAGCCGTCGGCGCCAGCATCAAGCCGATGGTGATGACGATCGGGCCGGTAACCACCGGCGGGAAAAAGCTGCGCACCCGCTCGGTGCCGAATACTTTGACCAGCAACGCCAGCACCAGATACATGGCGCCCGCGCAGATGATGCCGCCCGTGGCGTATTGCAGGCCGACCATGTACTCAGGCGTCCCCATCTCGGCGCCGCCGCTCATCATGTTGGCCACCACCTGGATCGCCCCGATAAAGGCAAAGCTGGAACCCAGGAATACCGGCACCTTGCGCTTGGTGATCAGGTGGAACAGGATCGTCCCTACGCCGGCGCAAAACAGCGCCACCGAGGTATCCAGCCCCGTCAGCAGCGGCACCAGTACTGTGGCGCCAAACATGGCAAATACGTGCTGGATGCCCAGCAGCGTCATCTGCCCCCAGTTCTTCTTTGTGTTGTCCATCCCTTACTCCTCCTCATTTTGCATCGTCTATCCCCAAACGGCCCCAGGCCGTTTCAAAGCATTTTACTTTTCGCAAAGCACCACGCGGTTCTCCCAATCGAACTCCTGCACATGCACCTGTACCGCCTCGCTGCTGCTGGTAGGCACATTTTTACCTACATAATCCGCGCGGATCGGCAGTTCCCGATGCCCCCGGTCGATGAGCACTGCCAACTGAACGGTCTTGGGCCGTCCCATATCCATCACCGCATCCATCGCCGCCCGGGCGGTGCGCCCGGTGTAGAGCACATCATCCACCAGTATCACGTGCTGGCCGGTGATCATAAAGGGGATATCCGTATTGTTCAGCGTGGGCTGTTCGTTGAGCAGGGATAAATCATCCCTGTAAAAGGTAATATCCAGGACGCCCACAGGGATCTGACAATCCTCCACTTTGCCGATATTATCCGCCAGCCGTTTGGCAAGCGGCACCCCGCGGCGCTGGATCCCTACGATGACCAGCTTGTCCACCCCGTGGTTGCGCTCGATCACCTCGTGCGCTACCCGTACCAACGCCCGATTCATAGCCGCTTCATCCATCAACACATTTTTTTCCCGCATACGCTCCCCCTCACTTCCGCATAAAAAAAGCGCCTTACCGTCGTACGGCAAGGCACACGCCTACTTCAATCCACTTTACACCTTGCCGGTCTCACGGTACCGATTTAAAGGTCATTTCCTTTTGGCATCATACCACATGGCAGGGCAAAAGTCTATTATTTTTCGTCATTTTCGGCCGTATTTTTTGGCAGCTGCGCTTCCAATTTACGCAGCAGTACGGCAAAATCATCCGGCAGCGGCGCCTGCACCGAAACGGGCTCTCCCGTAGCGGGATGGATAAAGTGCAGCTCTTTGGCGTGCAGCAACTGCCCCTCCAGGGCGTAACGCTGCTTTTTGTAGCCATAGGTCGCATCTCCCACCACCGGATGGCCAATATGCGCCATATGCACGCGGATCTGATGCGTTCGCCCGGTCTCCAAGCGGCATTCCACTAGCGTTTCCCGCGGATAACGGCGCAGTACGCGGTAATGGGTGACCGCCTCTCGCCCCTCCTGCTCCCGCAGCACGGCCATCTTTTTTCGATCCGTCGGATGGCGGCCGATCCGCGTTACGATCTGTCCGTCATCCTCTTTTACGGCGCCCTCCACCAATGCCCAATAGATCCTCCCGCAGGTTCGCTTAGCGATCTGCTCCGCCAAGGCCTGGTGCGCCGCGTCATTTTTCGCCACGATCAATAGGCCAGTTGTGTCTTTATCGATCCGATGTACAATCCCCGGCCGCAGTACCCCGCCGATGCCCGACAGATCCCTGCAATGGTAAAGCAGTGCGTTGACCAGCGTATGGTCAGGCGTGCCCGGCGCCGGATGTACCACCATGCCCCTGGGCTTATTCACTACGATCACGTCCCCGTCCTCATAGCGGATATCCAAGGGTATGTCCTGTGGTTCCACCGCTAATTCCTGAGCCTGGGGTATGGTCAGTGCGATGAGATCCCCTTCCTGCACTTTATCAGAGGGTTTGCAGGCACGTCCATTGCGGCTGGCGCAGCCGCCGGCGATCAGCTTTTGCACATGGGCGCGGGACAAACCTGTAAGCTGGGAAAGACAGCTATCCAGCCGGGTTCCTGCCGCCTCAGATTCTACCCGCCACTGCATGGGCTCATTCATGGGCATCGCCCTTAGGCTGTTCATCTGCCCCAGGAAGGGCACGCTTTTCCTTTCCATAGAAAAAGATGTAATAAATGCACAGCCCGGCTACCGAACAGCAGACCAGCGTATCGGCCACATTAAAGATGGCAAACTGGATGAACCGGCAATCAAAAAAGTCGATCACGTATCCGATGCGCACCCGGTCGATCAAATTACCCAGCGCGCCGGCGATCAAACAGGCCACCATAAATTTATAGATGCGGGGCTTATCCTTTTCATGGTAGACATGAAACAGCATAATCGCCACCACCACCAACGTCATGGCCACCAGCAGCCACTGCTGCCCTTGCAAAATGCCAAAAGCCGCGCCACGGTTTTCCGCGTAGGTCAGGTGGAAAACATCCGGGATCAACGGATAGGTTCCCCCCGGCAGGTCGCGCAGCTGCAGCGCTGCAAATTTGCTGCCCTGATCCAGCGCGATCCCCAACAAAATAGTAATGAGAATGAGCATAAGTTTCCTCCATGCGATGAACTTCGACCATTATACCACATATTGCCTGCATTTTGCGCAAGCTGACGTTATAATCGCCAAAGCATGCCTTAAACGGGTAGTTCCCGGCTCTTCAACGCAATTAGCCTTAAAAGCAGCCCACACATTTAATGCATTCGAACATGCTGCAGCAGCAAAAGCCCGCGCCTTAATAAAAGGCGCAGGCGCAGCAGATACAAATTATACAATCTTTAGAGGTTTCCCACAGGATTGACACCGGCCGTTTTTATTGCAGCCAGTTTGCCAGCCACCCTACGATGGATTGGCCCAGCGGCGTTTCCGCCAGTTTACGCAGGACGACCAGCAAAAACGCGCCCAGCACGGTAAACCCAATGACATAGCCCAACCCCCGGGCGATGCCCGAGAGAAAACTGCGCCATAGCATCCGCTTCAGGTCAAACTGAAGTTCGACATATTGTGTGATACCCGTGCGTTCCAGCCGTTCCGTCATCCGCTCAGCTGCCGCCAGCCATTTGCTGCGCGCCAGCTCCTCTTCTTTGATCTCTTTTAACATGCGATACCCAGCCCTTCTGATCATCCCTATTAAGCCATATTTCCATTGTATCCAAAAAAGGGCCGCTATATTTTAAAAAATAAAAGGCCTGGATCTCCAGGCCCTCATCTGCACCTTTTTACGCTTGCTCCTCCTGTTCCTCGGGGGCATTTGCCTCTTCCGGCTCCGCGCCCATCGGCAGGTCCTCAAGCTCTTTCATTTGATAGGCGACCAGTTTCATGATCGCATCGCGCATATCCTTGCCTTTGGCAACGATGGTACGATATTGCGCTTCGATCTCCTCGCAGCGCCGGGTCGCTTCCCCCAAAAGGGCATCCGCGTCGTGCTGCGCGCCGCTCTGGATCTCGGCAGCATCCGCCATCGCCTGCGCCAGGATATCCTCTTTTTCCTGCTCCGCTTTCGCGGTAATATCCGCCGCCGCGCGCTGAGCCGATACAATGGTCTCCTTCAGCGTATCTTCAAGGGCGACGTAATCGTCTATGCGCTTTTGCAGCTTTTGCATATCCTCCTGCATCTGCGCCTTTACTTTTTCCCATTCATCAAAAGTAGCGATAACCTCATCCAAAAAGGCATCCACTTCCCGCTCTTTATATCCGCGGAACACCACTGAAAATTCTTTTTTAAACACATCTTCCTTGGTTAAGCCCATTTGGATACACTACCTCCTTGCGCCCGGCTCCCCCAGCCGATGGAGCTCCACCCAGGTGCGCCCCTTTTGGCTGCGGTTGCCGACCTCATATAGTTGCGCGCGCCCTTTGCCGCGGACGGATAACCAGTCCCCCTGTGCGAGCGCGCGGTCTGTTTTCATACATTCTACCCAATTGACCTTGACGCGTCCTGCCTTGACCCATTCAGAGGCGATATTGCGCGAAACCTGAAAGGCGCTGGCTAAAACCGCATCTAACCTTAGGGAAAGCACCGTATCCCGAATCACTTTGACCGGCTCTTGTTGCACTTGGATCTGGTCGAAATCGACTTTAGATACCTTGCGCAAGCGCACCCTGCCAGCGGAATCCCAGTTGGCGATCAAATAATCCGCTATTTCCCGGGAAACCACGCACCAGCCCTGGCACTGCGCCAGTACGATATCGCCCAGCCGCTCGCGGGTGATGCCGCACCCCAATAGCGACCCTAGTATATCCCGATGTTCCGGCGTGCCATATCGCGCATCCCATTCAAAGGACAGGGCGCAGATCGGCAGATCCACCTGTGCCGGGTCATCCCGCCATAGGGCCGCCGCCTGACGCTCCGCACCTGGATAGCCGCCCTCCCATAGGATCTGGCAGTCCGGATAGCGCGGCAACAGCTGGCGATTGATATTCGCACGCATCGCGGGATCGGCAAAATAGAGATACTCGATTCGGCCGCTGCGCGAGGTTCGTCGCAGCCGGTCTTCCGCCTGTGCCAGAAAACGCGCCTGCTCTTTCGCCTCCAACGTTATCTCATCCTATCCCTAAAAGTAATAATTCATGCCGACCCGAACGCCGATCGCGTTGATCAGTACGGTTAGCAACTGTAAGGCTATCAGGGCAAAGAACGGCGACAGGTCTATCGGCAGGTTCCGCGCGATGCGCATAGCGATCTTACGGAACGGCGCCACAAACGGGTAGGTCAACCGGTCCAAAAAAATGCGGATCGGATGTCCGGGTTCCATAAACCAACTCAGCAGCGTATTGATGATAATACACCAGCTCAGTGCCGATAAAAAATACTCAATGCCCTGAAAGACATAGTACCAAGCGTTTACCAAAAGTTATCCCTAGCCTTCCCGCTTATTGGCCAGCGAGAAAAAACTGCTGTTGCTGCGCCCCTTATTCTCCTCCGGAATATTTCCGCTGATATCCACATTGATGGGCGCCAGCACAAAGATACCCTTGGATACCTTATGAATGCTGCCATTGAGCGCATACACCGCGCCGCTCATAAAATCGAGCACGCGCTGGGCGATGTCTACCTCCAGCAACTCCAAATTGACGATGATCGGCTTTTTCATCTTCAAATTGTCGATAATGCTCTGGGTATCCTCATAGCTCATCGGCTGATAAACCAGCATCTTCATAGCGTTAGACGACGGCTGCTGCGGCATAGGCAACACTTTCCCTCCTTTATCGCGATGAGTATTGCGGGCAGGCCGCACCGGCTCCTGCTCTTCCTCCTCGTAATACTCCTCGTCCATCATCTCTTCATCTTCCTCTTCAATAACGGTCTCCTCGAGCCCGATCATATCCAACAGTTTGTTAAACACTTTACCAGCCATAAGGGAACTCCTCCTTAAAATTTTACACTAAATAATTTCGCTTGCCAAAAATGGCGGAACCTACGCGTACCATAGTGGCACCCTCCTGGATGGCCACTTCATAATCATGGCTCATCCCGATGGACAATTCCCGCATTTGGATGTGGGGAATCTGCTTGTCCCGCAGCGCCAAAAGCATCTCGCGCATGGCCTTAAAATAAGGCCTGGCCTGCTCGCTCTCCGGCACTGCCGGCGGAACGGCCATCAGCCCCTGCACCGACAGGTGCTCGTAAGGCGCGATCTGGCGGATAAAGGACTCGACCTCATCCGGCGCAACGCCGCCCTTGCCCATCTCCCGGCCAATATTGACCTGAACCAGGACCGGCATGACCAGCCCGGCTTTTGCGGCGCGCTTTTCGATCTCCTGCGCTAAGGCTATCCGATCCAGTGAATGGATCATGACAACCTGCTCAAGTATGTATTTTACCTTATTTACCTGCAACTGTCCAATAAAATGCCATTTTAAATCACTGGAAACAGCAGGAAATTTATCCTTGAGCTCCTGAACCCGGTTTTCGCCGACCTCTTTTACCCCATATTGCGCGGCCAGGTCGATGATTTCAGGCGATTGCGTCTTTGTCGCCGCAATCAGCCTGACGGTATCCGTCCGGCCTGCCTGCACCTTGGCCTCTTCCATTCGCTGGAAAACCTGCGCAATGTTCTGGGGTATCTGCGCTGTCATTCCATCTCACCTTTTCCTTTGCTACTTGATCTGCACCAACTGGTTAACCTCCAGCTGATTTTCAGACCCCAACGCCTCAACGATGGCTGCGGATCCATCCTCCACCAAAACCTTGACGGGGACAAATGTCTTAGCCTGTCCATCTATTACATAAACGCCGCGCACGCCCTCTTGCGTTTGCAACGCTGATGCCGGTATTTTCAATCCTTCCATCTGCTTGCCCACAGTCACATCCAGGTTGCGCTCGCTAAGCAGCGCCCCGATATCCTGTGACATTTCGATGACATATAGCGCGTTATCGCCGGAAGGTCGTACATCCGTGCAAGTCCCGGCATAATCTACGCCTGCATACCCTGAGAAATTAAGGTTCACGCTCTGCCCCGCGTTAAGCTCCACCGCGCCGCCATCGGATAAAATCAACACATACCACTTGGCGTTATTGACCACTCTGAAAAGCGGCATCTGCGGGTTCGCGTCGGTAGAACCTTTGGCCTTTGCATCCTTAGTCACGGTTTCCACAGTCTCATACGTCAACTCCGCCATGGATTCCGGATTGAGCAGCGATTCACGCCCGTCCAAATAAAAGCTGACCACCCCGGAATAGGGAGCGACCACCTCGGTCTTTGCCTGATCGACCTTGGACTGCAGCGCATCCTCCTGCGCGTAAAGCTGGGTCAGTATGTCGTCCTCGGTGATGAGGTTGCGGTACGTCGTATGCCGCTCCTGCAGGGCGCTGTTAAGGGCGCGCTCTAACCGCAGGGAGCTTGTCACATCTCCGCTGCGCACCATTGCCTCGATCTCGGTAAACTGTGCATCCACCTGATCGGACACCTTGGTCAGATCCTCGTTTACGATATCCTGCATCAGGGTCTGCTGCTGTTTGAGCACCGCCTGCTGGGCCGTATAATACTCCTGCAAATCCTTATCGGTAAACTGCGGACGGAATACCTCGGCGATCTTGGCGTCTTTGGCCACCCGCTCACCCTCAGCTGCAAAGTATATAATCTTGCCATAGCTCTCAGCGCTGATCACCTGCTCATCCCGCAGCAGGACGGCCTTGGCGCTGTGCGTGCTGCCCAGCTGGCCCCACTGCACGGCGGCGGTCTTAGTCGCCCCGCCCAGCACGCTCCATATCACCAAAACGGCAATGATGACGATAATGCCTATAAAAACAAAAAAGCGGGGCTTAATGCGCCGGCTACGCTTGATTTTACTCTTTGCCATTGCGCCCCTCCTCTCCGTCGAATCCTGCAATATCTTGAGATATTATATCACAACCTGTAACCTAGATAAACCTCCATTTTGTAAATTCATTGTTTCTTCTCCCCGCATGCCAGATTTCACCCCTCAAAAAAAGCATAATTTTATTGATCTAATGCTTGATTTTACGCAGCGATTAGTGTATATTATTGGATGTTGACGCGATTTCTTCGGGGTGTAGCGCAGTTTGGTAGCGCGTTTGGTTCGGGACCAAAAGGTCGCAGGTTCAAATCCTGTCACCCCGACCAAAGAAGCACTTGCTTGTACAAGCAGGTGTTTCTTTTTTACATAGGCTGATAGCGGACCAGCGGCCTCTAGGCGATGAAGCCACGTATAATTCGTCAATCCCCAGGAGAGCGGATGTGCAGCGTCGGCACACGCTCGGGTTCGAATTTAGTCGTTTGACCAACCTTTGAAAATATTATTTCAAAGCAGATTTTTTGATTTATGTAACGCTGGATTTAAATTTTGCAATATACTAATTCTTACGAAAGAACTTTCAATTGGGTTGTCATCAATGTATTATAATAGTAATTTAGATTGGAGGTGGACACTATGAGTTCCTTATTTATAATCGGAAATGGATTTGATATTGCACATAAAATCCCTACAGAATATAATAATTTTAGGTCATTTCTAATAGATATGTACCCAGAGACACTTCAATCGCGTGATGAAACAGTATATTGGGAAGACTTGAAAAATATAGCCCCCGACGAGTTTGCTGCAGAAATTTTATTAAATGCGATGGACAAAGCGTGTGGAGAGAACTGGTGTAACTTTGAAGAAGCATTAGCATATATTAATTTTAACGGTAAACTACCGAAAGCAAACCACAAAGAAGGTGAGACAGATGAAGAAGATAATGAATTAATGGAAAAATACTTACTTTATATGGATATGCTTACCAGCGGTTTTATTTACTGCTCCAAAATATGGCAGGAGTTTTTCCGTTTATGGATTAAAAGTATACAATTACTAATTGATGATGGAAAATTCACTTGTAAAACAACACTAAAAGCATTATTTTCTCAACCAGATGCACAATTTTTCACTTTTAACTATACTAAAACTCTGCAGAAGTTATATGGAATAAAAAAGGTCATCCATGTACATAACCGAGTGGGGCAAAAGCTTGTTTTTGGACACGGAGAAGACAATATGATGTATGGTGATTTTATCGACAATACCTCTGAAAGTCCCCTTATTCATTCTTCCTTTTTGGATGATATGATAATGTCGTTCAAAAAAGATACTGATGGACCGATAAAAAAATATAATGACTTTTTCAGGAAGCTTAACCATACCATTGACAAAGTATATTCATATGGATTCAGTTACGGCAAAGTAGATAGTATCTATATAAAGAAAATAGTTGATAGAATATCACCGGACGCCATATGGTATTTTACTTCATATGAAGTACAGAATTCTGAGGCTCTGCGAATAAAGAAAATTAAACTACGCAGATATGGCTTTAAAGGGACTTTTGATGTTTATGAGTCACTTTAAAAATAAAGATAAAAAAAAGCGAATACAGAAATTAAAACAGGAACTACCGCAAAAGATAATTATCTTTTGAGAACTTAGATAAAAGCCTCTTGCTTACAGCCTGCAAACCATTGCTTTTACTAGGTTTCATCAAATCATATAATTACACCCCGACCAGTCCGAGTGTCCATATGGACACTCGGATTTTTGTTTTTAAGTTTCGTTATGAACATCGGCGCCACCCGGACAAGCCTGGATGCGCTTTTGTTTTACATTAGCGCCCCGTTCAGAGCTGTCACTATTATATACTAGCGCCCCGTTCAGAGCTGTCACTATTATATACTACGACATAGGCCGAGTGTACAATAGGCGCTAGGCTGTTTAATTGGGAGGCGAAATTTAGAGATTTCCCGCCAAGGATAAGCCTCTTAAAAAAATACAAAAAGCACAGTAAAAGCCGGCACGAAGATCGCGCCGGCTTTTTTCGTCGTAAGCAGTCCCCTATTCCTTTTCAAACCCCGTCCAGCGGCCTTTAAGGTAATGTGCAGCCATTTTGGGGCGGCGGTCTCGGGTAAAGATGCCCTTTTTATTGCCCTGTACCCGGCGGATATTCTCTGCCGTAGCAAAGTCCGCAAAGTTCCACACGTGCTCGCCCGTAATATAGGGCAGCGAATCGAACACCTCGCTGTACGCCTCGAGGTACGCCACCTGATATTCCTCGCTAAAGAGGGTCGGCGTGGCGTCGTGCATGCCGGCAATGGTATCCGCTCCATACTCGCCCAGCATGATGGGCTTTTCCGGGCAGCGGGCGTGGAAGCGTTCAAACTCGTCTTTCAGCTTAGCCGCCGCGCCGGGGAGGTTCCCCTCGGTATCATACCAGCCGCGATAGCGGTTGATAACCAATACATCGCACAATTCGGCCACCTTGCATTTTTCGGGACTGGAACCCTCATAGGTCACGATCGTAACCGGGCGGTGCTGGGGATCCTGCTGCCGCGCCAAAACAGTCAGCGGTTCAAAGTATTCCCTGGCCCCCTCCTCCTCGCTGGCCGGTTCGTTTGCGACTGACCACATTACAACGCAGGGATGGTTCTTATCCCGGGCAATCAGGTCGTTGATCACATCCCGGTGGTGCTGCGCGGTCTGCAAGGTGCGCCAGGTGCCATTGGGCTCGCCGCCCAGCATGCCCGTGGCGGTAAAGGCGGTATGCAGGCCAACTGCCGGCACCTCGTCAATCACCATGATGCCCTCGCGGTCGCAAAGGCGCATCATCTCCTCGCTATAAGGGTAATGGCTGGTGCGGAAGGAGTTAGCGCCGATCCATTTAAGCAGGCCCACATCTTTTACGTTGAGCGCCTCGTTAAAGCCGCGGCCGTTGACGTAACTGTCCTCATGCTTGCCGAACCCCTTAAGATAAACAGGTTTGCCGTTTAAACAGATCCGGCAGTTCTGAATCGAAATATCCCTAAAGCCGAACGGCTCGGTATAGCTATCCTGCTCATCTCCGCTTGCCAGCCGCACCACCAGGTCGTAAAGTGCCGGGTTCTCGGGCGCCCAAAGCCGTACATTCTCGATCTTGCCCTCGCCGCTGGCCCCCTGCGCCTTAAACACGCATTTTTTGTCGGGATCCAGCATCTCCACGGCGACCTCGCCCTCGCCCTGCACATCTACTTTATAGGAGAAGCTGCCGTCCATATGCCCGACCACGGTTATATCGCGGATATAATTCCGCGGCGTGGTATAAAGCTTTACCGGCCGCATAATGCCCGTATAGTTGAAATAGTCAAAATTAGGGTAGTTGCGCACCATGGGCGCCAACCCCGGATATTTCTCGGTGACCAGCCGCCCGCAAGGCAGCGTGGAATAATCGACGATATTGTTGACGATCACCGTCAGCAGGTTCTCTCCACGCCGCGCCTGCTGGCCGATCTCAAACTCAAAGGGCAAAAAACCGCCCTTATGCTTGCCCAATAATTTCCCATTCAAATAGACGGTGGCCTGATGCGTCGCACTGGAAAAGCGGAGCACCAGGCGTTTTTCCAGCATCGGCGCGCTGACGGAAAAGCTGCGCTGGTAAACCATATCCCCTACGTGCTCTTTAAACGCCCTTCCCTCATAAAGGTCATTATAGGCGGAGGGCACCGCCATTGGAATCGCATCCTGGACCGGCCCATCCACCGCCGGGCACTGGCCCTCATCCAGCAGCTTAAAATCCCACACGCCATTTAAGTCAAACACCATCCGGCTATCGGTTAATTGAGGATACAGCATCTTTCAAGTCTCCTTTACAATGGATTCTTTGCGATGATTTTATTATCGCATAAAGCGCACAGCTTGTCACGCCATTAAGACCGCGGCAAATAAAAACGCCCCCCGGTTTTAACGCCGGAGGGCGGTCCCCGTTGTGCCGTTCACTTTGATTTTAACTCCCGCCTCGTGGCAGGGGGGTGCTTTACTGGCGCCGCTGGCCTTCCCTCCCGTAGAGGGCATGGCCGTTCTCGCCAGACCCAAGCTCCCAAATCAACTCTGTAGGATTAAAATAAAGCGTGACGCACACCACAGGATTGTCTTGCAAGGTCTATTATACCGTTGCCGTTCAGAGCGTGTCAAGGTGGAGACAAGCCCGAAAAGGGCAGTATTTTTTACCACGTATAGCATTAAATCCACATGGATACTGTTCGGCGTTAAATCCAAACGCAGCTGGTGAAAAAACCAAATTAGGGCTTGCATTTTTTGACTCTTTTGATATAATAAAAAAGCACCGCGCTTATATGGGGTTATAGCTCAGTTGGTTAGAGCGCTACGTTGACATCGTAGAGGTCGATGGTTCGAGCCCATTTAACCCCACCAACAAACATCCGTCGATAGACGGATGTTTTTCTATATCAAGGCTAATCTGCCCAGCTGTTCATGTTCCGCCGGCTTTGTACAATATGCACATGTCTCACGCAGTTATTTTGTGCACTTCTTTACGTCACGTTAAGTAAATTATGTTTAATGTATTGCCATTTTGTGGTATACTATTTTTGGATCGAAGAGATCCTAAAACAGCAAGGAGGTGTCACCATGAAATCTCTTACCGTTCAGTTGACGACGACGGAGAGCGTCAAAAAGTTTGTGGATATCGTATCCCGTTATGCCTTTGATATCGATTTGCGCAGCGGCCGCTATGTCGTAGACGCCAAGTCCATCCTGGGTATCTTCTCGCTGGATTTGAGCAAGCCGATCACCCTCGAAATTCAGAGCGAGGATTGTGCAGACCTGTTAGAGCAGCTGAAAGATTTCGCTGTATAACGGGAGCCTTAAGGGCGGTATAAAACTCTTTCTGTTTTGCAGAGAGAGTTTTTTATTTGTCCTTTATCTCTCGCCTATCCCCAGCAAATAGGGTATAATATTACAAGAGGTGTTTTAAACGAAATGATGGATATGAATACCCTTTTGGCCAATAAAAAGCTGCTGTTGCTCTATTTGATCCAGCAGCTGCGCATGCCCCCCACCAACGAGCAGCTCATCCGCTTGATGGATCAGACCGGGTATCTGGACTATTTTGAATTGCAGCAGGCCCTGTTCGAGCTAGTGGAAAACAACCTATTGGCTTGCCCGGATAGCCAGAGCCGCAGTGGTCCTTTCCACCTGACGGCGGAAGGCAACCAAGCCCTTGAGCTATTTTTAGATCGTATCCCGCCCCTGCTTCGGCTGGAAATCAAGCACTTTGCCCTGGCCAGCCGGGCCGAGCTGCTGGAAGAAAACCAGGTAGTGGCCGATTACCAAAAGCTCAGCGAGGATGAATATCTGGTTACCCTCAAAGCAGTGGAGCAGGGCGTTACGCTATTTCAAATGGAATTGAACATCGCTACGCGCGAGCTGGCCAAAGAGCTGTGCAATAACTGGAAAAAGCGCTCCGGCCTGGCATACCGCGCGCTGATTGATGCGCTGCTCAATCCTAACCCCATCCCCGCTCTTCCACCGCAGGAGGATGACCAAACGACATTGCTGTAACCAGGAGGAATATACCATGATGCATAGCCAAAACGCCCTACGAGTTGAGCCTTTGGACGCCGCGCGCGGGGTAGCTGTTACCTATAGGACCCGCGGCACCTGCTCGCGTCAGATCCGCTTTCGCGTACAGGACGGGCATATCCACGACTTGAGCTTTGAATCCGGTTGCTCGGGCAATCTCCAGGGGTTATCCAAGCTATGCGAGGGGCAAAGCGTAGACGAAGTGGCCCAGAAGCTTAGCGGCATCCGCTGCCGCGGCAATACCTCCTGTCCCGATCAACTTTCGACCGCCCTGCGGCTCTACCAAGAACAAATGCAAGACGAACAATAAATCTATTAAGCCAATAAACATCCACCCGCCAAGCGGGTGGTATTTCATGTGCGGGCGAAGCCCTCTGCTCTTCGCGGGATGCGTAAACGCATAAATATGTCTGCCAACTGCGTATTGTGCTACCTGCCGC